>NZ_FCOL02000006.1 GCF_001544515.1 Caballeronia terrestris | reverse complement strand
CCGACGATACTGCTCGAAGCCGGCGCCTTGATCTGCTGCCATCGCTAGGGTCTTTTGTCTCATTCAATATAAACGGCCTGCCACCCTGATGCGTTGACCTTTTTCAGCATTGCCTTAGCGCCAGCGCCCCGGCGGCACTCCGAACGCGCGCTTGAAATGCCGCGTGAAATGGCTCTGGTCGGTGAACCCGCTCGCCGCCGCGACCTCCGTCACCGAAGCGCCCGCGCGCAACGCCCCTAGCGAGCGCGTGAGCCGCATCTGATTGCGCCACGCGTGAGGCGCCAGACCCGTCTCGCGCGTGAAGAGCCGCGCCGCATGAAACGTGGACAACCCGACGCTCGCCGCCAGTTCCGCGAGCGTGACGGGCGCGGTGAGATCGTCGGTGAGACGCGCTTTCATCGCTTCGACGCGCACCGCGTCGCTGCCGATTTGCCTGACCGATGGCCGCTCGCCCGCGTGCCGCGCGAGCAGTGTCGAAAGCGCGTCGAGCAGCGCGGTTTCCGCGGCGAGCGGATCGCCGCCGGCTTCGAGCGCGCGATGCGCCAAAGCCAGGCGCCGCGCGAGATCGCCGTCGCGGATGATGTCGGCCGGGAACCACGGCAGCGGCTCGGCGCGCCCCGAGACTTCGCTCGCGATCGATTGCACGAACTCCACCGGCAGATAGAACACGCGATACCGCCAGCCCGCATCGACCGCCCGCGCGCCCGTATGCAACTCGCCGGGGTTGATGACCGGAACCGAGCCCGCTTCCGCGACATAGTGCGAGCCGCGATAGTCGTAGCACTCGGCACCCGCTTCGATGACGGGTACGGTGTACGCGTCGTGCCAGTGCGGCGTGAACGAGTGGTCGTGATACTCGGCGGTCAGCATGTCCGCGCCGGGCGCGAGCGGGGAGCGCCAGTAGCGTGCGGAATCGCTGAATCGGTTGACGGTCATGGGAAAGCGCGGCGACTTTTTGAGATCGAACGAATAATCTTACACGCCGCGCGCTTTTCAGCGGCTGCCTGCAACGCGCGCCGTCATTTGACGGGGATCGTCGTGCCTTCGGGCACCGGAACGGCGGTCACGCTGTTTTTCGCGCTGCCGGTCGTGATCCGGTCGCTATAGGTCAGATAGACGAGCGTGTTGCGCTTCGCATCGACGATCCGCACGACGTGCAGTGTCTTGAAGATGAACGACATGCGATCGCTGAAGACGTCGGCTTTCTGCTTGAGCGGCTCGGCAATCTTGATCGGCGCGACCTGGCGGCACGCGATCGACGCTTCCGTCGGGTCTTCGGCGATGCCGAGCGTGCCCTTCACGCCGCCCGTGCGCGCCCGCGACACGTAGCACGTCACCCCGGCGACTAGCGGATCGTCGTAGGCCTCGACGCTCACGCGATCCGAGCCGGTGAAGCGGAAATTCGTGTTGACGCTCGCGATTTCCTCTGCTTGCGCGCACGGCGCGACAAAGGTGGCGAGCACACTGAGCGAGGCGGCGAAGCTGAGAGCGCGTTTCATCGGATTTCCTCGGGAAAAAGAAAAGGCGTCGTATTGTAACGACGCCTTTCGCGATGACGTGCTTCTTGCAACGCGTTCAATGAAAAATCAAATACAGGATCACGAGGACGATAACCGGTACGCCTAGCAGCCAGCCGAGAAGATAGGGCATTTGAAGTTCCTCCATTCGTTTTCTGATTAGACGGCTTCAGTATCGAGTCAGAACTTTCTTGGCGGTAGTCGAGGCTGTCCGAAACGCGTGTAGGTGTAGTCCTATGCGGAGTATTTTCATGCTTTGCTCATACAGAACGCGCAGTCCTGATCGGCCGCTCGCGATACAGCGTCTGCACATAATCGAGATGCGCGCCCGCCGCCTCGCGGGCGAGTTCGGAATCGCGCGCGACGATCGCATCGAAGATCGCGCGATGCTGCGCGAGGAGGTTCGCTTCGACTTCGTCGTCGTAGTCGACCAAACGGTGCGATGTCAGCATCGATTCGCGGATCAGTTCGTGCAGCCCATGCATCACGTGCGCAAGCGCGACGTTGTGCGTGGCATCGGCGATGGCCAGATGGAACGCCGCGTCCTTCTCCGCGATGCGCGTGCGCTTCGGCTCGGCAGCGGCGGACTGGAGCGCATCGAAGGCGTCGGCGATGCGTTGCAGATCAGCGTCTGTGGCACGCTCGGCGGCATAGGCCGTCGAGAGTGTTTCGAGCCCGCGCCGCAGTTCGAGCACGTCCGCGGACGCGTTCGGATGCTGCTGGAGAAGGGCTGCGAGCGGATCGGAGACGAGCGGCGCCGTCACGTCCGATACGATGAACCCGCCGCGCGCGACCGCCCGGATGAAGCCGTCGGATTCGAGCCGGATCAGCGCTTCGCGCAGCGACGGCCGCGACACGTTCAACTGCTCGGCAAGCTCCCGTTCGGCGGGCAGACGCTGGCCGGGCAAGAGCGCGCCGCTCGAAATCAGCGACCGGATCTGGCCGGAGACGACATCGGACAGGCGCACGCGCGAATAGGAATGGACGGGCTGGAAGGTCATCGATTAGACGAAGCTGGCGGATTTCCCTAGTTTGACACGAAAGAACACAAACTTTAAAGTCTTGGTCAGACCAAGCTGACCAAAGGCGTCGCGAGGCGCGTTCCCTCATATGAAAGTTGCCCTGTTCGTCCCCTGTTTCATCGATGCCTTCTATCCCGAGGTTGGCATCGCCACGCTCGAATTGCTCGAACGGCTGGGCCTCGACGTCGATTACCCGCAGGAACAGACCTGCTGCGGCCAGCCGATGGCGAACAGCGGCGCGCAGAAGGAAGCGTCCGGCGCCGAGCGCGTGTTCGCCCGCAATTTCGCGGATTACGACTACATCGTCGGGCCGTCGGCGAGTTGCGTGCATCACGTTCGCGAGCATTTCAACGCCATCGAGCAGACCGCTGCCGTGCGCAAGGTGCGGGCGAGCGCATTCGAACTAACCGAATTCCTGCACGACGTGCTGAACGTGCGCGAGTTTCCGTGGGCCGAATTCCCGCATCGCGTGGGGCTGCACAACAGTTGCAGCGCGGTGCGGCATCTGCGCGAGGCGTCGGCATCGGAGATTGCCGAGGTGCCGTTTTCGAAGCCGCGCGCGCTCCTGGAGCGCGTGAAGGGCATCGAATTCGTCTCGCCCGCGCGTCCCGACGAATGCTGCGGCTTCGGTGGCACTTTTTCCGTGACGGAGGAAGCGGTATCGGTGAGGATGGGGCAGGACAAGGTGCGCGACCACGTCGGCGCGGGGGCGCAGTACATCGTGTCCGGCGACATGTCGTGTCTCATGCACCAGCAAGGCTGCGCCGAGCGCCTGAAACTCGACGCGCGCTTCATCCATATCGCGCAGATTCTCAACGGAGCACGCGGATGACCAAGACTGTGCGGATCGATCACGCGAAAGCGGCGGGCGCGTTCCTGCAAAAGGAGGATCACGTCGCGTTCCACGACAAGCGTCTCTGGGACCTGCGCACGAAACGCGATGCGCAGGCGCACGGCATCGCCGAATGGGAGACGCTGCGCGATCTGGCGTCGGGGATCAAGGAGCACACGCTCTCGCATCTCGCCGACTACATCGAACAGTTCGTGACACAGGCGGAGAAGAACGGCGTCGTCGTGCATTTCGCGGAGGATGCGGAGGAGCACAACGCGATCGTGCATCGGCTGATGAGCGAGCGCGGCATGACGACGCTCGTCAAGAGCAAGTCGATGCTCACCGACGAATGCAAGATGCGCGAGTTCCTGGAGCCGCGCGGCATCACGGTGATGGAAACCGATCTCGGCGAGCGCATCCAGCAGCTCGATCACCAGGACCCGAGCCATATGGTCGTGCCGGCGGTCCACAAGCTGCGCGCGGACGTCGCGGAACTCTTCGGCCGCACGATCGGCACCGATCCGGCCAACAGCGACATCCACTATCTCGCCGAAAGCCAGCGCATGCATACGCGGCCGTACTTCGTGCGCGAGCAAACAGCGGGCATGACCGGCTGCAACTTCGCGGTCGCGGAGACGGGGACCGTCGTCGTTTGCACGAACGAGGGCAACGCGGATTTGTCGGCGAATGTGCCGCCGCTGCATATCGCGTCGATCGGCATCGAAAAGCTGATTCCGCGGGTGTCCGATCTCGGCGTGTTCGTGCGGATGCTGTCGCGAAGCGCGCTCGGCTCGCCGATCACGCAGTACACGTCGCACTTTCGCGCGCCGCGTCCGGGCACGGAGATGCACTACATCCTCGTCGATCACGGCCGCTCCGAGCGCCTCGCGATGGACGATTTCTGGTACTCGCTCAAGTGCATCCGCTGCGGCGCTTGCATGAATACGTGCCCGGTGTATCGGCGAAGCGGCGGTTTGTCGTACGGCGGGACGTATTCGGGGCCGATCGGCGCGATCATCAATCCGACGTTCGACCTCAAGCGCTACAGCAGCCTGCCGTTCGCCTCTACGATGAACGGCAGTTGCACGAGCGTGTGCCCGGTGCGCGTGAATATCCACGAGCAGATCTACAAATGGCGCGAGGTGATCGCCGAGCGCCACGAAGTGCCGTTCGTGAAGAAGGAAGTGCTCAAGATGGCGGGGCGGCTGCTCGCGAGTCCGACCTTGTACCGCGCGACGGTGGCGTCGCTCGGCGGCGCGCTGAAGCGCTTGCCGAACTTCGTGCTCTACAACCCGCTGAACATCTGGGGCCGTCAGCGCGATCTGCCCGACGCGCCTACTGAAACTTTCCACGAGTGGTATCGCAAAAACCGGAAGCAACCGAAATGACGACTCGCGACGCTTTTCTCTCGAAGATCCGCGCAGCGCAGCCCGCACCGCGCCCGCTTCCCGACGTGCCGCTGTTCAGCGTGCCTGAAGGCGATCGCCGCGAGCGGTTCACCGCCGCGCTCGCGCTGATGGGCGGCACGTGCGTTGAGGCCGAGCGTCTCGACGACGTGCGCGCGCTCTTGACCGGGCGCTTCGGGCCGGATGCGGTGGTGGCATCGGCGGTCGATGGGATCGAGGGCACTCGCGCGCTTGCGGCCGACACGCCGCCGGCGTCGTTGCAGGACGTCGATGTCGGTGTGGTACGGGGGCGGTTTGGTGTTGCGGAAACGGGATCGGTGTGGTTCAGCGAAGCCGAGTACATCGTCAATTCGATCGGTTATCTCGTGCAGCATCTCGTCGTGCTGCTCGATCCGGCGCAACTCGTCGATGGCTTGCAAGAGGTGTATCGACGCGACGATTTTCAGTCGGCGCGCTATGCGGTGCTCGTGACCGGGCCGTCCGCGACTGCCGATATCGAAGGCGTGCTGATTCGTGGCGCGCAGGGCGTGCGGTCGTTGACGGTTGTTTGGCTGGCGTAGAGCGGTCATTGACGATCCACGCTTTCAGCCATTTGCCGACGGTACGCACCGCACATGAATAACTCGAATCGCGATTCGGGCCTCCAGCCCGATTACCGAATTCGTTCGGCGAGGTGACACGCGATCAGGTCTGCTTGAAGGGCGGAAAGCGAAAAACGCGAGCAGAAAAGCAAAAAGCCCAATCTTTCGATTGGGCTTTTTGCTTTGAAACTTTTTGGCTCCCCGACCTGGGCTCGAACCAGGGACCTACGGATTAACAGTCCGGCGCTCTACCAACTGAGCTATCGGGGAACATCTGCAGCACAGAAATGAAATTATATGGAGCGTTTTCTACCCTGTCAACACCCCGCGTCCATCTCGATATCATTTTTTTGACCGAGTCACGCGGCACGCTGACGGCCTCAATCAGCGTTCCAGCAGATTGAGCTTTTCCTTCACGTCTTTGAACTCGTCGGCTTCGGGAAGCGGCGCTTTCGTCTTCGTGATGCTCGGCCAGCCGCGCGCGAGCTCGGCGTTCAGGTCGGTGAAATGCTGCTGGTCGCCCGGGACGTCTTCTTCGGCATAGATGGCGTTCACAGGGCATTCGGCCACGCACACGGCGCAGTCGATGCACTCGTCCGGATCGATCGCGAGAAAGTTGGGACCTTCACGGAAGCAATCCACCGGGCACACGTCGACGCAATCGGTATAGCGGCACTTGATGCAGCTTTCGGTCACAACGTGAGTCATTCAGGCTCCTGCATGCGGAATTCGTGGGGGCGGCGGCGGTGCGGCTACATGGGCCGTGAACAGGGCTTTGCACACGGGCTTGCACCTGACCATACGCTTCGCGCGCCAAAACCAATATTGTAGCGTACCGGTCAATTTCAGCGCGAGCCTTAGCCCGCGGGCTTTATATCGTTTCGTGATTTCTTTATGGGATACGGCGGGCCGCCGATCGCGGTCCGTGACGGCGCTCGCATTCGGGTAACATGAGACGCAGAAGACCCGGCGGTGCGCCCCGTTACGCGTTGGCCGCGTTTCATCGATGTTCCGACCAAGACCATGATCATCAATTCGCTGCTCGATACCGATCTGTACAAGTTCACGATGATGCAGGTCGTCCTGCATCACTTCCCGGCGGCAAACGTCGAGTACAAGTTCCGGTGCCGCACGCCGAACGTCGATCTCGTGCCGTACATCGACGAGATTCGCGACGAAGTGCGCCAGCTCTGCAACCTGCGTTTTCGGGAAGAGGAGCTCGAATACCTGCGGCGCATGCGCTTCATCAAGAGCGATTTCATCGATTTCCTCGCCATTTTTCATCTGAACGAAAGGTCGATCACGATCGCGCCGTCGGCGAAGAAGAACGGCGAGATCGACATCGTGATCGAAGGGCCGTGGCTTCACACGATCCTCTTCGAGATCCCGGTGCTCGCGATCGTCAACGAAGTCTATTTCCGCAACACGCAGGGCAAGCCCGATTACGCGATCGGCCGCGAGCGCCTGCGCGACAAGATCAAGCTGCTCGCCACACCGCCCGAATTCTCCGACTGCAAGATCGCCGACTATGGAACGCGCCGCCGTTTCTCGAAGCAATGGCACGAGGAAGTCGCGCTCACGCTGAAGGAAGGGCTCGGCGCGCAGTTCGCGGGCACGAGCAACGTCTTCTACGCGATGAAACACGGCTTGCGTCCGCTCGGCACGATGGCGCACGAATACCTGCAGGCGTGCCAGGCGCTCGGGCCGCGCCTGCGCGATTCGCAGACCTTCGGCTTCGAGATGTGGGCGAAGGAATATCGCGGCGACCTCGGTATCGCGCTATCGGACGTCTACGGCATGCGGGCGTTCCTGCGCGACTTCGACATGTACTTCTGCAAGCTCTTCGACGGCGCCCGCCACGATTCCGGCGATCCGTTCGACTGGGGCGAGCGGCTCATCAAGCACTATGAAGAGAACCGCTGCGACCCGCGCACGAAGGTGCTCGTGTTCTCCGACGCGCTCGACATCCCGAAAGTCCTGCAACTCTACGAACGCTTTCGCGGCCGATGCCAGCTCGCGTTCGGCGTCGGCACGAACCTGACGAACGACCTCGGCTACCAGCCGCTGCAGATCGTCATCAAGATGGTTCGCTGCAACGGCCAGCCCGTCGCCAAGCTCTCTGATTCACCGGGCAAGAACATGTGCGACGACAAGGCGTATCTCGCCTATCTGCGGCAGGTGTTCGGCATCGAGCAACCGGTCGAGGAAGACTTGCTTTAGCCGTTCGGCAGAGGGCTTGCCGCAGGGACCGCTGGCTATAATCGTGTCCACATCGACGAAGGCCAACGAGGACAGCAACATGGATACATCGGCTGCTCGCCGGAACATTCTCGCGCGGATTCGCAGCGCGCAGGGCCGGCCGACCGCGCCCACGGACGCCGAGCGCACCGCCGCTGATGACTACATCGCGCGTCATCCGGCAGGGCCGCGTCCCGAACTGCCATCGACGCCGGTGGAACTCGTCGCGCGCTTCACGCTCGAGACCGAGCGCCTTTCGACGACCGTTGCCGAAGTGAATGCGCTGACCGACGCGCCCGCCGAAGCGCATCGCTATCTTCAATCATTGAACCTTGGCACCGATGCCGTCGCGTGGCCGTCGCTCGGCGATCTTCCGTGGAGCGCCGCGGGTCTTGACGTGCAACTGCGCAAGCCCGCTGACGCCGATCTCGTCGGCATCACCGGATGCTTTTGCGCGACCGCCGAAACCGGCTCGCTTGCTTTGCTCTCGGGGCCCGGGACGCCTGCGTCGGGCGCGCTCTTGCCGCAGACGCACATCGCGATCGTGCCGGCATCGCGCATCGTCGCGGCGCACGAGGACGCGTTCGCGCTGATGCGCGCCGAACGGGGCGAGTTGCCGCGCGCGGTCAACTTCGTGTCGGGGCCGTCGCGTACCGGCGATATCGAACAGACCATCGTGCTCGGCGCGCATGGGCCGTATCGCGTGCATGTGTTCATCGTGCGCGGGGCGTGAGCACGATGCGGCGTTTGTTATCAGGCGGCGCGCTCGCTGCGCTGCCGATCGGCGCATCGGCCGCGACGCTCGACGGCGCCACTCTCTCCGCGCCGTGGAGCATCCCGTTCGCGGGCATCCTGCTTTCCATCGCGGTGTTTCCGCTCGTCGCGCCGGCGTTCTGGCATCACCATTTCGGCAAGATTTCGGCGGCGTGGGCGGTCGCGTTCCTCGTGCCGTTCGCGCTGGCGTTCGGCGTGGGCACGGCCTTTGGCGCGTTCGTCCACGCAATGCTCGAAGAATATCTGCCCTTCATCATCCTGCTGGCGACGCTCTATACCGTGGCGGGCGGCATCTGCGTGCGCGGCAACCTGCACGGCTCGCCGCGCCTGAACACGGGGCTGCTCGCGCTCGGCACCGTGCTCGCGAGCATCATGGGCACGACGGGCGCCGCGATGCTGCTGATCCGCCCGCTCCTGCGCGCGAACGACAACCGCAAGCACGTCGTTCACGTCGTCGTGTTCTTCATCTTCCTGGTGGCGAACGCGGGCGGGTCGCTGTCGCCGCTCGGCGATCCGCCGTTGTTTCTCGGCTTCCTGAACGGCGTCAGCTTTTTCTGGACGACGGTCCATCTCGCCCTGCCAATGCTCTTCATCTGCGCCGTGCTGCTCGCGCTCTTCTACGCGCTCGACAGCTACTATTTCCGCGTGAAGGAAGAGGCGCGCGCCGCGTTCCTCGATCCGACGCCCGACACGCCGCCGCTCGGCATCGACGGCAAGGTCAACTTCCTGCTGCTCGCGGTGGTGATTGGCCTCGTGCTGATGAGCGGCATCTGGAAGCCTGGCGTTCAATTCGACGTCGTCGGCACGCACGTCGCGCTGCAGAACGCCGTGCGCGATTTGCTGCTCGTCGCGGTGGCGCTCGCGTCGCTCGCACTCACGCCGAAGAGCGCGCGGGCGGGCAACGCGTTCAACTGGGCGCCGATCGAGGAAGTCGCGAAGCTCTTCGCCGCGATCTTTATCACGATCGCGCCGGTCATCATGATTCTGCGCGCGGGCGAAGCGGGCGCGTTCGCGGGCGTCGTGCATCTGGTGACGGACGCCGAAGGCAGGCCGATCGACATCGCGTACTTCTGGGCGACGGGCCTGCTCTCGTCGTTCCTCGACAACGCGCCGACCTACCTCGTGTTCTTCAACCTGGCAGGCGGCGATGCGCAAACACTGATGACGACCGGCGCCTCGACGCTCGCCGCGATCTCGGCGGGCGCCGTCTTCATGGGCGCGAACAGTTACATCGGCAACGCGCCGAATTTCATGGTGAAGGCGATCGCCGAGTCGCGCGGCGTCCGCATGCCGGGCTTTTTCGCCTATCTCGGCTGGGCGGCGGTCGTGCTCTTGCCGATTTTTATCGTCACCGGCTGGCTTTTTTTCTAGGAGCAATCGATGAAGAAGGTTTTCGTTTCGCGCCCCATCTTCCCCGACGTGATCGAGCGGCTGAAGCAGTATTTCGAAGTTGATGCCCACGACGGCCCCGCGCTCCCCGCCGACAAGATCGCCGAGCGTCTCGCCGACAAGGACGGCGCGTTCATCGCGGGTGACCCCGTCGGCGCGAAGGCGATCGAAGGCGCGCCGAATTTGAAAGTGGTGTCGAACATGGCGGTCGGCTACAACAATTTCGACATGCAGGCGTTCAACGCGCACGGCGTGCTCGGCACCAACACGCCTGACGTGCTGAACGAAACCACCGCCGACTTCGGCTGGGCGCTGATGATGGCGACCGCGCGCCGCATCACGGAATCCGAGCATTACCTCCGCGCCGGCAAGTGGCAGGAATGGTCGTACAACGCGTTCACCGGCTCCGACATCCACGGCTCGACGCTCGGCGTGATCGGCATGGGACGAATCGGGCAGGCGCTTGCACGGCGCGCGCGCGGCTTCAACATGCGCGTGATCTATCACAACCGATCACGCGTCGCGCCGGAGATCGAGGCGGAACTGAACGCGGAATATGCGTCGAAGGAAGACTTGCTCGAGCGCGCTGATCACGTCGTGCTCGTCGTGCCCTACAGCCGCGCGAGCCATCACACGATCGGCGCGGCCGAACTCGCGCTGATGAAGCCGAGCGCGACGCTGACCAACATTGCGCGCGGCGGAATCGTCGACGATGCGGCGCTCATCGACGCGCTGCGGCGCGGGCAGATCGCGGCCGCCGGCCTCGACGTGTTCGAAGATGAGCCGAATTTCAATCGCGATTTTCTGACGCTCACAAATGTCGTGCTCACGCCGCACATCGCGAGCGCGAGCGAAGCGACGCGCCGCGCAATGGCGAACCTCGCCGCCGACAACCTGATCGCCGGTTTGGGCGAAGGTCCGCGCGCCGGCAACCCGCCGAATCCAATCAACCCGGACGTTCTCAAGAAATGACGATGCTGTTACCCGGCGCGGTCGCGTTGCTCGCGATCGCGCTTTTGATTGCCCTCATCGTATTGTTCGCGCTGGTGCGCCGTCATGCGCGCGACGACGTCGAGCAGGAATTCGCCGCGCTGACCGACCGCATCAACGACATGGGCGAGGCGCACGCTCGCGCGCAGGAGCGGCTCGAACGCGGCCTGCGCGGTGACATCACCGAAAGTTCGCGCGCGTCGCGCACCGAGGCGAGCAGCGGCTTCGCGCAATTCCAGCAGACGCTCGCGACGCAGCTCGCCAGCATGGCGACCGTACAGAACGCGCAGATCGAAGCGTTTTCGCAGCAACTCGTGAAGCTGACAGAGAGCAACGCGCTGCAACTCCAGCACGCGCGCGACGAGCAGGGCAACGCGCTCAAGCGCTTCGGCGACGCGCTGGCGCTGCAGCTCGCGCAACTCTCGGAGACGAACGACCGGCGCCTCGGCGAAGTGCGCGAGACGCTGGAAGCACGGCTGAAGGACATCGAGTCGAACAACGCGGCGAAGCTGGAAGAAATGCGCCGCACCGTCGATGAAAAGCTCCACGCGACGCTCGAACAGCGCCTCGGCGAATCGTTCAAGCTCGTGTCGGACCGGCTGGAGCAGGTGCATCGCGGGCT
Source organism: Caballeronia terrestris (assembly GCF_001544515.1). Taxonomy (GTDB): domain Bacteria; phylum Pseudomonadota; class Gammaproteobacteria; order Burkholderiales; family Burkholderiaceae; genus Caballeronia; species Caballeronia terrestris. The sequence goes on along the minus strand of NZ_FCOL02000006.1, from coordinate 213,198 downwards.
CGGCGAAATGCAGACGCTCGCGGCCGGCGTCGGCGATCTGAAGAAGGTGCTGACGAATGTTAAGACGCGCGGCACCTGGGGTGAAGTGCAGCTCGAATCGCTGCTCGAACAGGTGCTCACGCCCGATCAGTACGCAAAAAACGTGGCGACAATTCCAAAGAGCAACGAACGCGTCGAGTTCGCGATCAAGCTTCCCGGTCGTCACGACGCGCCGGGCACGGCCGGCAGCATCGCGACGCCGGTGTGGCTGCCGATCGACGCGAAGTTTCCGCGCGAGGACTACGAGCGCCTGATCGATGCGCAGGAACGCGCGGACGTGGTCGCGGTGGAGGAGGCGTCGCGCGCGCTGGAAGGGCGCGTGCGCGCGGAGGCGAAGGCGATCGCGGAGAAGTACGTCGCGCCGCCGCACACGACCGATTTCGCGCTGCTTTTTCTGCCGACCGAAGGCTTGTACGCCGAAATCCTCCGTCGGCCGGGCCTGACCGATCTTTTACAGCGCGAGTACCGCGTGAGCATCGCCGGGCCGACTACGCTGACCGCGTTGCTCAACAGCCTGCAAATGGGGTTCAGGACGCTCGCGATCGAGAAGCGCTCGAGCGAGGTGTGGCAGGTGCTGGGCGCGGTGAAAACGGAGTTCCGCAAATTCGGCGATGTGCTCGCGAACACAAAACGCCAGCTCGAGACCGTGACGCGCTCGATCGAAGCTGCCGAGACGCGCACGCGTCAGATGAGCAAGAAACTGCGCGACGTGGAAGCGTTGCCGGGCGAGCAGGCGGCGGGGTTGCTCGGGGCGTCGCCGGGGGACGATCCCGACGAGGCGTGAGCTTCAGCTTTGGTGCGCCAGCTTGTCGAGCGACTCGCCGGTGATGCGCACGATGCGCCAGTCGGGCAGCACGGTCGCGCCCATCTTTTCGTAGAAATCGATGGCCGGCTGGTTCCAATCGAGCACCGACCACTCGAAACGGCCGCACCGGCGTTCGATCGCGAGCGCCGCCAGCGTGCGCAGCATCTTCGTGCCGAGGCCGCTGCCGCGCAGCGTCGGGCGCACGTACAGGTCTTCGAGATAGAGGCCGCGCTTGCCGAGGAACGTCGAGTAGTTGTGAAAAAAGAGCGCATAACCGACGATCTGGCCGCTTTCTTCCGCAACGAGCGCTTCCGCAGCCGGGCGCGGGCCGAACAGCGCGTCGCGCACGCCGTCCTCGGTCGCGATGAACAGATGCGTGAGCTTCTCGAACTCGGCGAGCTCCATCATCAGCCTGAAGATCGCGCTGATATCGGCGGGTGCGGCGGCGCGGATCGACGTGCTCATCACGCTTCCTCCGGCGCGTCGGACAGCACGATCTCAATGCCGCCGAAGCGCGACGCCACCCAGTTGTACGCGTGGCACGCGATCCACAGCAGCACGAAGCCGAGGATCGCGTTGAGCAGCAGCGCGCTCGTCACCGTGCTGAGCTCGACGGAGCCGAATCGGAAGAACGCGACCAGCACGCCGATCAGCACGATCGGCACGCTGAACGTCAGGTACACGAGGATCAGCGCCTTGGCCGTCTGACCCGGCGCGATGAAGGAAATCTGCTTTTTCATTGAAGGAAAATCCCCTGCTGTCGATGTATCAAATGCGTTGCTGCGTGGTTCAGATCAGTCCGGCAAACGGCACGATGCGGACCTCGTCGCCCGCGTCGATGTCGCCGCGCTCGTGCTCAAGCACGATGAAACAGTTCGCTTCGCTCATCGAACTCAGCACGCCCGAGCCTTGCGGGCCCGTCGTGACGACGGTGAAGCGCCCGTCCTCGCCGCGGTTCGCGATGCCGCGCTGGAATTCGGTGCGGCCCGCGCGTTTTTTCAGCGGCTCGGTGCTCACGGCTTCGATCACCGGCAGCGCCTCGCGTGCCGCGCCCGACATCGCGAGCAACGCCTCGCGCACGATGAAGTAGAACGTCGCCATCACCGCGACTGGGTTGCCGGGCAAGCCGAAGAAGAGCGCCGATTCGCCGTCGCCCGGGCGCGGACCGGACCACAGCCGGCCGAAGGCGAGCGGGCGGCCGGGGCGCATCGCGATCTTCCAGAATGCGACGTCGCCGAGCGAATTCATCAACTCGCGCGTGAAGTCGGCATCGCCGACGGAGATCCCACCCGAGCTGATGACGACGTCGGCGGCCTCGGTCGCGCGGCGCAGCGCGATCTCGAGCGACGCGCGATCGTCCCGCACGATGCCCAGATCGACCGGCTCGACGTTCAGCCGCCGCAGCATCGCGTAAAGCGTGTAGCGGTTGCTGTCGTAGACACAGCCTGGCGCGAGCGTCTCGCGGACCGAGCGCAACTCGTCGCCCGTCGAAAAGAACGCGACCCGCAGACGCCGCCGCACCGAAACTTCCGCGATCCCGAGCGACGCCAGCAAGCCGAGATCCGACGCGCGCACGATGCGTCCCGCGCGAAGCGCCGGCCGGTCTTTCGCGAGATCTTCTCCCGCGAGGCGGCGGTTTTGTCCTTGACGCAGCGCGCTCGCCGCGAACCGAATCGCGTCGCCTTCGCGCTTGACGAGTTCTTGCGGCACGACCGTGTCGCAGCCGGGCGGAATCAGCGCGCCCGTCATGATGCGCACGCATTGCGCGGTACCCGGCGCATTCGGGTACGGCTGGCCCGCGAGCGCCGTGCCGATCACCGTCAAATCGACTTCCCCCGCGCTTTCGAGCACCGCGCCCGCGAACGCGTAGCCGTCCATCGCGGAATTGTCGTGCGCAGGCACGTCGATCGGCGAAATCACGTCTTCGGCCAGCACGCGATCGAGCGCATCGAAGAGGCTCACGCGCTCGGCTGGCGCGGGTCTCCTTGGCGCGGCCCACTGGCGCACGATTTCCTGCGCCGCGCTGACGGGCAGCGCGTTCGGATCGAAATGGGCGACACAATCGGGAAACGGCCTGGACGTGGTCATGAATCGGGAGGGTCGCGACTGAAGTCGGGCGATTGGATCAGGTGTCTCGCGACGCCGGGTGCGCTCGTCGCGGGCGGGTCGGGAGGAGAAGGCGCTCGGTGAAAACCGGCGTCACTGGAGCGGATGACTACCGGCGTTCCAGCTCGGCGAGCTGCTGCAAATCATTGACATTGTAAAACGCGTGCACATTCGCGAACGCCACTTCCACCGTCCTGTGGCGCGCGTACCACGCGCGCACCTTGCGCTCGCCCGCCCGCAGACTGGCTTCCAGGTCATCGGCGAGCGACGCGCGCAAGAGCGCAAACACGGGATGCAGATCGCGTCGGCCGTTCGCTTCGACGACGGCGGTCGCGATATCGGCGTCGTGCGCGATGAGGGCATCGGCCAGCGTTTGCGCGAGGTTTTCGTCGAGGAAGGGCGCGTCGCAGGGCGCGGTTAGCACGTAGTCGGTCGGCGCGGCACGCATCGCGGCGACGATACCGGCGAGCGGGCCGGGGAAATCGGGCAGCGTATCGGTGACGACTTTCGCGCCGAACGGCTCGCCGAGGCACGCGTACTCATCGACGCTGCGATTCGCGCTGATCAGCATCGCACCGGCCTGGGGCGCGAGGCGCCGCAGCACGTGGAGCGCGAGCGGCGCGCCGTCGAACGGCTGCATGCCTTTGTCGATGCCGCCCATGCGCGACCCGCGTCCGCCGGCGAGCACGACGCCGGTGATGTCCTTGCGGCCGACGCGCGAATGGCCGACGTCAGCCACCTCAGCCGCCGATGTAGGACATCTCGACGCGCGGCGCGTCGGGATCGGCTGCGGGCAACGCGTTGCTGCCGCGCAGTTGCGAATAGCGGTCGGTGCGCCGTTCCCAGATGCGCGCGACGGCGGTCGCGATGGTTTCGTCGCCTGCGCCGCTTCGCATCAGGCCGCGCAGGTCGTGGCCGTAGCTCGCGAAGAGGCAGAGGTAGAGCTTGCCTTCCGTCGATAGCCGCGCTCGCGTGCAGGTGCCGCAAAACGCGCGCGTCACGCTCGAAATCACGCCGATTTCGCCGCTGCCGTCCGCGTAGCCCCAGCGCTGCGCCGTTTCGGCGGCCGAGTGCGCTTCGAGCGGCGCGAGCGGAAAGTGCCGGGCGATGCGCGCGACGACCTCGGCGGAAGGCAGCACTTCGCTCATGTTCCAGCCGTTCGACGCGCCCACGTCCATGTATTCGATGAAGCGCAGCACCGTGCCGCTGCCTTTGAAGTGGCGCGCCATCGGCAGGATTTCGCCGTCGTTCGTGCCGCGCTTGACCACCATGTTGACCTTGAGCGGCGCGAGGCCGGCGGCGTGCGCGGCATCGATGCCTTCGAGCACGTCCGCGACGGCGAAATCGGCGTCGTTCATGCGGCGGAAAAGGGCGTCGTCGAGGGCGTCGAGGCTGACCGTCACGCGCGACAGGCCCGCATTCTTCAGCGACTGCGCCTTGCGCGCGAGGATCGAGCCGTTGGTGGTGAGCGTGATGTCGAGCGGCCGGCCTTCCGGCGTATGCAAGAGCGCCAGGCGTTCGATCAAAAATTCGATGTTCTTGCGCAAAAGCGGCTCGCCGCCCGTCAGCCGGATTTTCTCGACGCCATGCGCGACGAAAATTCGCGCGAGCCGCTCGATTTCCTCGAACGACAGAAGCGCGGCGTGCGGCAGGAACTGATAGTCCTTGTCGAAGACTTCGCGCGGCATGCAATAGACACAGCGGAAGTTGCAGCGATCCGTCACCGAAATGCGCAGGTCGCGCAGCGGCCGCGCAAGGGTATCGGTGAGGAGGCCCGACGGCGTCGTCGCGATCCCCGAGAAATCCGGAATCGTGCTGACATCGGCAACGGGAATGATGCGTCGGGACATGGCGGGTCTTTATATGGTTTTGTGTCGGGCTGCAACGAGTATTTTAGCCCGACGCGGCCGCTAGGGCGCTTATACCTTTTGGTAAGGCTGTCCTACCTATTTGTGCCTTATTCCCAAGAAAAAAGCGCCACGCGGCGTGAGCCGGTGGCGCTTCGTCGTCCCGCTTGGTTCCTGCTGCCGCGCCTAGTGCGCGTCCTTGCCCGTTTCGACTTGCTGCATCGGCGCGGCGTCGAGCGGCGGGAGCGGCTTGCGCTCACGCGGCGCGCGCTTCGGCGCTTCCGCCTGCTCGGCGGCGCTGGCTGCGCGCAGCTTGTCAGCGTCGGTGTTCACCCAGACGAGACCGGCCGTTTCCAGCATCGGCTGCAGGGCTTCTTCCTTTAGCGGCGTCGGCTGGATCGGCGTCTGCGTCGCGACCGGTTCCGGTGCGATTGTCGCCGTCGGTTCGAACGTTTTTACCGGCTCCGATTCGACCAGCGTGGGCGCGGGCGCCTGCGTCACGAGCGGCTCGGCGACAATGTCCGACTCAGGCGTCGCGGCGACTGCAGCCGTTTTCAGAGGCTCGGCTTCAACTGCCGGCTCGGCGACGACTACCGGCGTTTCGGCCGGCCGCTCCGCTTGCGCTGCGACCGTCTCGACCGCCTCGGCCGCTTGCTCTACGGCCTTAGGCGCTTCGTGCCCGACCGGTGCGAAAGGATCGACAGGCTTCGCTTCAGCGAGTTTCGGCTCTGCGCCGAACGGATTCTCGGCGGGCTGCGGCGCGGCAGGCTTTGCGAACAGATCGGGCGTCGGCGCGGCGACTTCCGGCGACGTTTCCGCCTGGACGGCTTCCGCAGGTTGCACCGGTTGCACCGGCTCGACCGCTTCCGCTCGGATTTCCTCGCGCAATTCCGTCACGCTGACCACAGCAGCCGCTGCGACAACCGGCACGGCGACCGCCGCTGCCTCGACAGGCGCAACCGGACGCGTTTCGCGCCGTTCGCCCGATTCCTGCGACGAGCCCGTATCGAACACGCCCGCCTGCGCCGGCATGCTTTCCGCCGAGCCTTCGCTTTCGGCGACATCGGCGGCGTGGTTCACGCCTTCCTCGTCGCGCTCGCGACGTCCGCCACGACGGCCCCGGCGACGGCGGCGGCGTTCTTCACCGTCACGCGCTGCGGCGGCCTGATCGGCGGGCGAGAGAGTCGGATCGATCGTTTCGATCTGCGCATCCGCATTGGCCTGCGCGTTTTCGACGATATCCGATGCCGCCGTTTCGCCCTGCGTCAGTGCTTCGGCGGCTTCCGGCTGCGGCTTCCGGCGTTCACCGCGCTCCGGCCGTTCGCGACGCTCCTGGCGCTCCGCTTCCGGACGCTCGGCGCGCTCGCCACGTTCACGATTCTCACGCGGTTCGCGCGCTTCACGGGGTTCACGCGGCTCGCGAGTTTCACGCGGCTCACGGCCCTCGCGCGGTTCACGCGCCTCACGCGGTTCCCGACCCTCGCGCGGCTCCCGGCCTTCGCGCGTCTCACGTGCCTCGCGCGGTTCACGGCCCGGACGCGCTTCACGCGGCTCCCGTTCCTCGCGACGGCTGCCCGGACGGTCACCCGCGCTCGCGCCATTCGCGCCATTGGCGCTCGCCGGCGCACCGTCGCGGGCGGCTGCACCGCCCCGGCGATTCCGATTCCGATCCCCGCCTGGACGCTCACCGCGTTCCGAGCGCTCGCGCACCGGCCGTGCCGGCGGCGTCGCTTCGACAGGAGCCGGCGCCGGCTTCACTTCGGGCTGCATGCCGAACAGGTTCTTCAACCAGCCGATGAACCCGCCCGCAGCCGGAGCTGCCGCTGCGACAGGCGCGGCCGCCGACGCTTCGACCGGAGCCGGTTTCACGGGCGCGCTCGGCGCCGGGGAAGCCGGCGTGATGCCCTTGACCGCCGCTTCCTGCTTCGGCTTCACTTCTTCGGTGCGCTTGCTGTAGCCCGTCTCCGATTCCATCTCGGTCGCGGCTTCCACGGCCATTTTCCACGAGGCGCGCGGGTCGTCGAGGCGCGCGTCGTCGTGGCGCAGGCGCTCCAGCTTGTAATGCGGCGTCTCGAGGTGCTTGTTCGGAATCAGCACGACGTTGACCTTGAACCGCGACTCGATCTTGTTGATTTCCGAGCGCTTTTCGTTCAGCAGGAAGGCAGTCACTTCGACCGGCACCTGGCAATGGATCGCCGCGGTGTTTTCCTTCATCGCTTCTTCCTGAATGATCCGCAGCACTTGCAGCGCGGACGATTCCGTATCGCGAATGTGACCCGTGCCGTTACAGCGCGGGCAGGTCACGTGGCTGCCTTCGGAGAGCGCCGGACGCAGACGTTGACGCGACAGTTCCATCAATCCGAAGCGCGAAATCTTGCCCATCTGGACGCGCGCGCGGTCGTGCTTGAGCGCATCTTTCAGGCGCTGCTCGACTTCACGCTGGCTCTTGGCTGATTCCATGTCGATGAAATCGATCACGATCAGCCCGCCCAGATCGCGCAGACGCAACTGCCGCGCGACTTCATCGGCGGCTTCGAGGTTCGTGCGCGTGGCCGTTTCCTCGATGTCCGCGCCCTTGGTCGAGCGCGCCGAGTTCACGTCGATGGCGACGAGCGCTTCCGTGTGGTCGATCACGATCGCACCGCCCGAGGGCAGCGGTACCGTGCGCGAGTACGCGGTTTCGATCTGATGCTCGATCTGGAAGCGCGAGAAGAGCGGCACGTCGTCGTGATAGCGCTTCACCTTCGGCAAGTTGTCGGGCATCACGATGTCCATGAAGGCGCGCGCCTGGTCATGGATTTCGGTCGTATCAATGAGAATTTCGCCGATATCCGGCTGGAAATAGTCGCGAATCGCGCGAATGACGAGGCTCGATTCGAGATAAATCAGCATCGGCGTGCCGGCGACGCCGCTCTGCGACGCCGCTTCGATCGCGCGCCACAGTTGCATCAGGTAGTTCAGGTCCCACTGGAGTTCTTCGGCCGAGCGGCCGATTCCCGCCGTGCGCGCGATGATGCTCATGCCGTCGGGCAGGTCGAGCTGCGCCATCGTTTCGCGCAATTCCTGCCGCTCGTCGCCTTCGATCCGGCGCGACACGCCGCCGCCGCGCGGGTTGTTCGGCATCAGGACGAGATAGCGTCCGGCGAGCGAGATGAACGTGGTAAGGGCCGCGCCCTTGTTGCCGCGCTCTTCCTTCTCGACCTGGACGATGAGTTCCTGGCCTTCGCGCAGCGCGTCCTGGATGCGGGCGGAGCGCATGTCGACGCCGTCACGGAAATACTGGCGGGCGACTTCCTTGAATGGCAGAAAACCGTGGCGGTCTTCGCCGTAGTTGACGAAACAGGCCTCGAGCGAGGGCTCGATGCGGGTGACGACTCCTTTGTAGATATTGCCTTTGCGCTGTTCGCGCCCGGCGGTTTCGATGTCGATGTCGATGAGTTTTTGCCCATCGACGATGGCGACGCGCAGCTCTTCCTGCTGCGTCGCATTAAACAGCATGCGTTTCATTGAACGGCTCCAGAGCGGCTCTGCCGTCCCTCATTCAGCGAATTCGCGCGGTTGTCAGGCGCGCAAAGCGGGAGGGCGGGCATGCCGCGCTTATTGTGTGTGTTGTCACAAAGCACGCTGGAGCGGGAGTTCTGGCGGGGAGAATTGCCTGGAGAGAGACTTCGGCCACCACTCGCGACGAAACGCGTCGCGGCGGCCAAGCCCCGGGGGCACATGCGAAAACGGCTTCGACACGCCGTGAATCAGACGCGGCTCGCGGCTCGAACGGCACGGTGGGTGACCGCGCGCGTCCGTGACGACCAGACGCGCCGGACCGCCGGGCGCGAAAAGAGCCGTGTTCCTCCTGATGCGGCTTCGCCGTTGGCGGTCCGCGCGAAAACGGCGCGAATACTCAGTGACCGATGACGTCGAAGCAGCGGCCAGGCCGCGGCGACAGATCGTGGGCGTCGAAAGCTCCCGGTGACCTGCCTTGGGTGTCTCGCCTCATTTGCGACGGTCTTCGCGCTTCGCACGTTTCAGCGCAGCAGCGTTTCCCGTCGACGTTGTTCGCAATCGGCGAGCTTCGATTTTCCGTCCCGCTCGATACCTCTGGATACCCGAGCCGGGTGGGAATGACATCCGGTTTTAGACCGGACGCCTCGCATCTCGCCGATAAAATTCTTGGACCAAAAATCCGTTACCGATCAGCGATCGACCCGACCGAACGCGCCTGTGGGCACCGTCCCTGCCACGCGATATCGCCGTGCGTGCAACTCGTTGCTCGTTTCCCGGGTGAGCAACGGACCCTGGGCGCAAGTAAAATGATGGTTTATCGCTTGCACCTGTACAGTCTGATAAATCGCGACGAAGTTTTTTCGTCTTTTCAGATTGCTCGCAAATTATATTCATAATGAATGAGTTAGGCAAAACATCCCAGAAAAAGGTCGCAAGCGAGCAGGTCTCGATGATCGAAATCGATGAAGGCTCGACCGGTCAGCGAATCGACAATTTCCTCCTGCGCGTCTGCAAGGGCGTGCCCAAGAGCCATATCTACCGGATTTTGCGCAGCGGCGAAGTACGCGTGAACAAGGGCCGTATCGATGCCGCGTATCGCCTCGAACTCGGCGATCTCGTGCGCGTGCCGCCGATTCGCGTCGCACAACCGGATGAAATGCATGTTTCGTCGAACGCGCCCGCCGCCGAATTCCCGATTCTCTTCGAAGACGACCACTTGATCGTCATCGACAAACCGTCCGGCGTCGCCGTGCACGGCGGCAGCGGCGTGGCGTTCGGCGTCATAGAACAGTTGCGCAACGCGCGGCCGCACGCGAAGTTTCTCGAACTCGTGCATCGGCTGGATCGCGAGACATCCGGCGTGCTGATGCTCGCGAAAAAGCGCTCGGCGCTGGTGAACCTGCACGAGCAGATTCGCGAGAATCGCGTCGAAAAGCGCTATTACGCGGTCGGTTACGGCGACTGGGCGAGTGACTGGGGCCGCCGGCGCATCGTGAAGGCGCCGCTGCACAAATACGTCGCGGGGGACGGGGAACGCCGCGTGCGTATCCAGGAAGACGGGCTGCCGTCCCACACGGTGTTCAACCTGCTCGAGCGCTGGGACGACTACGCGTGGGTCGAGGCGGAACTCAAGACGGGGCGCACGCATCAGATTCGCGTTCATATGGCGAGCATCGGCCTGCCGATCGCCGGTGACGCCAAGTACGGCGACTTCGCGCTGAACAAGGATCTGGTGCGTCCGAACGCGAAACCGTCGCTCAAACGCATGTTTTTGCACGCATATCGGCTGAAACTAACGCATCCGGCAACCGGCGACGTGCTCCAGATCGACGCGCCGCTGCCCGCCGAATGCAAACGCTTCATCGACCAACTCAAGCAGCTTTCGAACGAGACCCAATAAATGGCGCGCCAGCAATTCGATCTGATCGTCTTCGACTGGGACGGCACGCTGATGGATTCGACGGCGCACATCACGCGCAGCATCCAGGCGGCCTGCCGCGATCTGGGTCTTCCCGTGCCCTCCAACGAATCGGCCAGCTACGTGATCGGCCTCGGCCTGCGCGATGCGCTGCAGATCGCCGCGCCTACGCTCGATCCTGTCGATTACCCGCGTCTCGCCGAGCGCTACCGCTTCCACTATCTGGTGAAGGACCAGCAGACCGAACTCTTTGACGGCGTGCGCGGCATGCTCCAGGAATTGCGCGACGAGGGATATCTGCTGGGCGTCGCGACGGGGAAAAGCCGCGTGGGCTTGAACCGCGCGCTCGACCAATCACGGCTCACGAGTCTTTTCGACGGCACGCGCTGCGCCGACGAAACCTTCTCCAAGCCCCATCCCGCGATGCTGCACGAACTTACGCGTGAACTGGGGCAGGATCTCGGCCGGACGGTGATGGTCGGCGACACGACGCACGACCTGCAAATGGCCATCAACGCGGGCGCCGCGGGCATCGGCGTGGGCTATGGCGCCCATCCGGCGGATTCGCTCGTGGCGCTCCAGCCGAAATTCTGCGCCGACAGCGTCGCGTCGCTACTCGGCTGGCTGCGGGAGCACGCATGAGCGACGCGGCGGTCCGGATCTGCGCGGCGAGCGATCTCGTCGACGGCGGGATGGGCGTGCGCCGCGATGCCGTCGAAAAGTCGGGCGGGGAATCCGTCGTGTTTTTCGTGCGGTACGAAGGCAAGCCGTACGGCTATCTCAACCGCTGCGCGCACGTCTCGATGGAACTCGACTGGAATGAGGGCCAGTTCTTCGAAAGCTCGGGCCTATACTTGATGTGCGCCACGCACGGCGCGATCTACGAGCCGGACACCGGCAAATGCGTTGGCGGCCCGTGCCGCGGCGCGCGCCTGCGGCAGGTGCAGGTCGAGGAGCGCGACACGCCGGAAGGCCGCGCCGTCTTCTGGGTCCCGGACGACGCGCTGCGCCCCACCTGATTCCTTCCTTCATCCCTAACACTCCAAAAGCAGACCCCGCATGTCCGATCAATTCCCGAACGATCCTTCCGATTCGAAACGCCCGCCTGTTGAGAACTGGGAGCGCGCTGCGCTCGAACGCATCGCGCTCGCGGCGATCACTGAGCAGCGCGCCGCGCGCCGCTGGCGCATCTTCTTCCGCTTCGTGGCGCTGGCACTGGTGGCGCTGGTCGTCTGGGGCCTGTTCGACTTCACCGGCGAAAAGGTGTCGAAAACCACGCGCCATACGGCTCTGGTCGAACTCGAAGGCGAAATCGCCGCGAACAGCAACTCGAGCGCCGACAACATCAACGCGGCGCTGCAAAGCGCGTTCGAGGACGACGCCACCGCAGGCGTAATCCTGCGCGTGAACAGCCCGGGCGGGTCGCCGGTGCAAGCAGGCATCATTTATCGCGAAATCAGGCGCTTGCGGGCTAAATATCCATCGAAGCCGTTGTACGTGGTCGTCGACGACATGTGCGCATCCGGCGGTTATTACGTGGCGGCGGCGGCCGACAAGATCTACGTCGACAAGGCGAGCATCGTCGGCTCGATCGGCGTGCTGATGGACGGCTTCGGCTTCACGGGGCTAATGGACAAGCTCGGCATCCAGCGGCGAATTCACACGTCGGGTGAAAACAAGGGCGCATTCGATCCTTTTTCGCCCGAAACACCGCAAATGACGGCGCACGCCCAGGAAATGCTCGACCAGATCCACACGCAGTTCATCGACGCCGTGAAGCAAGGGCGCGGCGCGCGTCTGAAGAACGATCCGGAACTCTTCACCGGCATGTTCTGGACGGGTGAAAAGGGTGTGGCACTCGGTCTTGCCGATGGCTTCGGCGACGCCAATTACGTCGCGCGCGAGGTGATCAAGCAGCCGGATATCGTCGATTACACGCAGAAGGAGAGCATCGGGGAGCGCGTGGTGCGCAAGTTCGGCGCGGCGGTGGGCAATGCCGCCGTCCATACGATGATGCTTGACGGGAAGATGCAGTTGCGATGATTTTCGGCGGTTGGCGTAGCAAAGGCGCTTAACCGAAGATTTCACGCGCCCAGCAGTAGGAAAATCGCCGGCCGCTTGTGCAAATCAGGCGCCGGCTTTTTTTTCCACTCCGCGACAGTCCGTGTGACGATTGTCTCGGCGGGCAATGTCAGATCGACGGCCACGCACACGAGTGTCGATGGCGCGCACGTCGCGATCAGCGTGTCGAGCAGAGCGCGGTTGCGATACGGCGTCTCGATGAAAATCTGCGTCTGATTCCCCTTGCGCGACACCTGCTCCAGTTCGCGCAGACGCTTCGCGCGCTCACCGGGATCGACGGGCAGGTAGCCGTTGAACGCGAAACTCTGCCCGTTCATGCCCGACGCCATCAGTGCAAGCAAAATCGAACTCGGCCCGACGAACGGCACCACCTTGACCCCGCGCTCATGCGCGCGGCGCACGAGCAGGGCGCCCGGATCGGCGACGGCGGGGCAGCCGGCCTCCGACACGAGGCCCGCGTCGGTGCCCGCGAGGATCGGCGCGAGCAGCTTTTCGACTTCGCCGGGCGGCGTGTTCACGTTCAGCTCGCGAACCTCGATTTCCTGGATCGGCCGCTCGGTGCCGACTTTCTTCAGGAACGCGCGCGTCGTTTTGGCGTTCTCGCCTATGTAATAGGCAAGGGCGGCGGCGCGCGCGCGGACCGGCTCGGGCAGGACTTCGGCGAGCGTGGCGGCGTCGCCGTCGCCGAGCGTGTTCGGGATCAGGTACAGGACGCCGCTCATCGCGCCTCCAGCAAGGGAAAGCCGGCGCGTCGCAACATGCGCGACAGTTCGATCAGTGGCAGGCCGACGAGCGCGGTCGGATCGTTCGAATCGATCGCTTCGAGCAGCGTGATGCCTAAACCCTCGGATTTGGCGCTCCCGGCGACGTCGTAAGGCGTTTCGGCGCGCAGATACGCTTCGATCTCGGCATCGGACAGATCACGGAACTGCACGCGCGTGACGATATCCGCCGATTGGACGCTATCCGTCCGGCTATCGAAAAGACATAGGGCGCTGTGGAAATCGACGCTGCGCCCGCGCATCGACTGCAATTGCGCGACCGCTTTTGCGTGTGTGCCGGGCTTGCCGATCTGCCGGCCGTCGAACGTTGCGACCTGATCCGAGCCGATCGCGAGCGCGCCTGGCGCCTTGACGGCGGCCGCGCGCGCCTTTGCGATCGACAGTCGCACGGCCGTCGCTTCGGGCGTTTCGCCGTCGAGCGGCGTTTCGTCGATGTGGGGCGCGATCACGTCGAAGGAGATGCGCAGGCGTTCGAGCAGTTCGCGTCTATAACGCGAACTCGACGCAAGAACGAGGCGCGGCGGGCTGTTTGGGACATCGGGCATGAGGAAAGTCGACTGAGAAAGCGGTGGCAGGAAGGCGCGGCAGGAACCGTCCCTTAAGTGTTTGACGCGTAAAGACAAAACCGATATAGTTTTGGGCTTTTCATCGGTATGTATCGCTGTAGGGAAAAGCTGTAAGCAAGCCGGCAGTCGTGAACCCCGCGAGCAGAAATGCGGGCAAACCACACCAGCCGGAGCGCAGCGCGCAGTGCATACTGGCGAATCCTTGGCACATGCAGGAAGCGCACATGACCCAAAATCCTGGCAAACCTGCGAGCCCCGCCGATCTGCGCGCGCTCGACATCTTCGAATTCGCCCAGAGCGGAAGGCAGGCGGCCGGCGCCGTGCGCGTCTCGCAACTGCCGCGCATGTTAAACGAAGTCCCGGCGGATGCGCCAGACCGCGACACCGCGTTCACCTGGCAGGGCGAAGGGTCCACGCAGCCCGAGCTGCAGGACGACGGTGCCGAGGCGCCGCAGCCGTATCTAAGGTTGGCGGTACACGGTTCAGTTTGGATCGAGTGTCAGCGCTGCCTTTCGCCGTATTCGCAGCATCTCGATGTCGACGCAACTTATCGCATCGTGAAAACGGAAGAAGAAGCCGACGAGTTTCCGCTCGACGACGATGAAGTCGAAGTGATTGTTGGCTCGCGCCAGTTCGATCTCGTCGACTTGATCGAAGAGGAGTTGTTGTTGTCTTTGCCGCTCGTGCCCAAGCACGAGGTGTGTCCTGAAGTGCACGAGAGCCTGGTTTCGGGCGCCGAAGGCATCGAAGGCGAGCCCGTCGAGGGGAATGGCGAAGGCGCAGCGGGTGACGAACCCGCGCGGCCCAACCCGTTCGCCGCGCTCGAAAAGCTCAAGCAGGGCGGCCCCGGCGACAAGAAGCATTAAATCAGTTGGCGCGACGCGCATTTGGCACCGTGACTGGCCTTTAGGCCTTGGGTCGCCGGCATGTCGAGCTGTGTTAGAATTCGCAAAATTTTTCTGGAGTTATCATGGCAGTTCAGCAAAACAAGAAATCGCCGTCGAAGCGCGGCATGCATCGTTCGCACGACCACCTCACCGCAGCGCCGCTGGGCGTTGAGCCGAGCACGGGTGAAGTGCATCTGCGTCACCACGTGAGCCCGAACGGCTACTACCGTGGCAAGAAAGTCATCAAGACGAAGAACGACTAAGCGTACGACGCTTGCTGCGTCTCGCGTCACCGTCTTGAATTACGGTCGCTCGCGCTTGACATTTCCTCGGTACGACAAGAAGGCGGCATTTCACTGCCGCTTTTTTGTGCCTGAAATTCGTCGCACTCCATGACTGTAAAGATCACCATCGACTGCATGGGAGGCGACCACGGCCCGGCCGTGACGGTTCCCGCTGCCGTCAATTTCGTGCGTTCGCATCCGGACGCGCATCTGCTGCTCGTGGGCATCGAGCCCGCGATCCGCGCGCAACTCAAGAAAAGCAAGGCCGTCGACGAACCGCGCCTGACCGTCGTCCCCGCGAGCGAAGTCGTCGCGATGGACGATCCCGTCGAGGTCGCGCTGCGCAGGAAAAAAGATTCGTCGATGCGCGTCGCGCTGAACCTCGTCAAGGAAGGTGAGGCTCAGACCTGCATCTCCGCCGGCAACACCGGCGCGCTGATGGCCGTTTCCCGTTACGTCCTGAAGACGCTTCCTGGCATCGAGCGGCCGGCGATCGCCTTCGCAATGCCGAGCCAGCGCGGCTACACCACCGTGCTCGATCTCGGCGCGAACGTCGATTGCGAACCGCAGCATCTTTTGCAGTTCGCCGAGATGGGCCACGCGCTCGTGTCCGCGATCGAAGGGCGCGAGCGGCCGACCATCGGTTTGCTCAACATCGGCGAAGAAGTCATCAAGGGCAACGAAACCATCAAGCGCGCTGGCGAATTGCTGCGCGCGAGCACGCTCAACTTCTACGGCAACGTGGAAGGCAACGACATCTATAAAGGCACGACCGATGTCGTCGTGTGCGACGGTTTCGTCGGCAATGTCGCGCTGAAGACGTCGGAAGGGCTCGCGAAGATGCTCACCGACATGATCAAGGAAGAGTTCGGCCGCTCGTTCGCGACGAAGCTGATGGCGCTCGTCGCGATGCCGGTGCTCAAGCGCTTCAAGCGGCGCGTCGATCCGGCGCAGTACAACGGCGCCGCGTTGCTCGGCCTGCGCGGGCTCGTCATCAAGAGCCACGGATCGGCCGAGGCCTACGGGTTTGAGTGGGCCATCAAACGCGGGTATGATGCCGTCAAAAATGGCGTGCTCGAACGCCTCGTGCGCGCGATGGAAGAAAACGCCGCGCCCATGCGGCAGGCGGCACTCGAAGCCGGTCGCGCGAACGGCGCCACCGGATCCGACGCGGTACAGCCGCTGCAAGACGGCGTCGCCGCGAGCCGCACCAATCCGCCCCCGCCGGGCGAGCCCGGCGCCGCGCTACCCTCGAAGGCATAATGGCTCAATCCAATCTCTACTCACGCGTGCTCGGCACGGGCAGCTACCTGCCGGCGGACCGCGTCACGAATCAGGATCTGGCAGACCGTCTCGCAAAGCAGGGCGTCGAGACGAGCGACGAATGGATCGTGGCGCGCACCGGCATCCATGCCCGGCACTTCGCCGCCGCCGACCAGACCACGAGCGATCTTGCGCTGTTCGCCTCGAATAACGCGATCGAAGCCGCGGGCATCGATCCGCAATCGATCGATCTGATCATTGTCGCCACCTCCACGCCGGACTTCGTATTTCCCAGCACGGCGTGCCTGCTCCAGAACAAGCTCGGCATCAAGAACAACGGCGCGGCGTTCGACGTCCAGGCAGTCTGCTCGGGCTTTGCCTACGCTGTCGCGATCGCCGACAGCCTGATTCGCAGCGGCGCGCATCGCACGGCGCTGATCGTCGGCGCGGAAACCTTCTCGCGCATCCTCGATTTCAACGACCGCACGACCTGCGTGCTGTTCGGCGACGGCGCGGGCGCCATCGTCATGCAGGCGTCCGATGAGCCGGGCGTGCTGGCAAGCGCGCTCCACGCTGATGGCAGCTATTCCGACATCCTCTGCACGCCGGGCAACGTGAACGGTGGCGTGGTCGCGGGCAGTGCGTTCCTGCACATGGACGGCCAGGCAGTCTTCAAACTCGCCGTCAACGTGCTGGAAAAAGTCGCGGTCGAAGCGCTCGACCGTGCGCAACTCACCGCAGAAGACATCGATTGGCTGATCCCCCATCAGGCCAACATTCGCATCATGCAGAGCACCTGCCGCAAGCTGCGCCTGCCGCAGGAGCGCATGGTCGTGACGGTCGGTGAGCACGGCAATACGTCGGCGGCGTCGATTCCGCTCGCGCTCGACGTCGCCGTGCGCGACGGCCGCATCAAGCGCGGCCAGAACGTGCTGATCGAAGGC
Organism: Caballeronia terrestris; assembly: GCF_001544515.1. Lineage (GTDB taxonomy): Bacteria > Pseudomonadota > Gammaproteobacteria > Burkholderiales > Burkholderiaceae > Caballeronia > Caballeronia terrestris. The sequence continues at coordinate 196,174 of NZ_FCOL02000006.1, read as the reverse complement.
GTCGGCGGCGGCTTCACCTGGGGCGCGTCGGTTTTCCGCTACTGAGCGAAACTGACCGAAGCAGGGCGCCGTCGCGCGCGCTCTGCTGCGCCCGCTTCAGCCTTCCCAATTCATCGAGGACGATATGAAATTTGCGTTCGTTTTTCCCGGACAGGGTTCGCAATCGGTCGGCATGCTCAACGCATTCGCCGATCACGCCGTGGTGCGCGAGACCGTCCAGCAGGCGTCCGACGCGCTCGGCCAGGATCTCGCGAAGCTGATCGCGGAAGGCCCGGCGGAAGAACTCAATCTCACGACCAACACGCAGCCCGTCATGCTGACGGCCGCGTACGCGATTTATCGCGTGTGGGAGCAGGAAGCGGGCGTGAAGCCGGCAATCGTCGCGGGTCATAGCCTCGGCGAGTACACGGCGCTGGTCGCGGCCGGCGCGCTCGCGTTCGCCGATGCCGTCCCACTCGTGCGCTTTCGTGCGCAGGCGATGCAAAGCGCCGTGCCGGTGGGCGTTGGCGGCATGGCAGCGATCCTCGGTCTAGACGACGACACCGTGCGCGCGGTCTGCGCGGAAGCGTCGGCGGCGGGCGTCGTCGAGGCGGTCAATTTCAACGCGCCAGCGCAAGTCGTGATCGCGGGCGCGAAGGCGGGCGTCGAGAAGGCGTGCGAAATCGCCAAGGCGAAAGGCGCGAAGCGCGCGCTACCGCTGCCGGTATCGGCGCCGTTCCATTCGTCGCTGCTCAAGCCCGCGTCGGACCAGTTGCGCGACTATCTTGCGAAAGTCGACGTGAAAGCGCCGCAGATTCCGCTGATCAATAACGTCGACGTCGCGATTGTCTCCGATCCCGCCGCGATCAAGGACGCGCTCGTGCGCCAGGCGGCGGGCCCGGTGCGCTGGGTCGAATGCGTGCAAGCGATGGCGCGCGACGGCGTCACGCACGTAATCGAATGCGGCCCGGGCAAGGTGCTCGCGGGCTTGACGAAGCGGATCGACGGCTCGCTCGTCGGCGCGTCGGTTTTCGATCCGGCTTCGCTCGACGAAGCGCGCAAGCTGCTCACGGCGTAACCAGAAGGACGACAACATGAACTTGGACAAGCAGGTAGCCATCGTCACGGGCGCATCGCGTGGCATCGGGCGCGCGATCGCGCTGGAACTCGCGCGCCAGGGCGCGACCGTGATCGGCACGGCGACGAGCGAAAGCGGCGCCGCGGGCATCACCGAAGCCTTCGGGCAAGCGGGCCTGAAAGGACGCGGCGCGGTGCTGAACGTGAACGACGCAGCCGCCGCCGACGCCTTCATCGACGCCACCGTGAAGGAATTCGGCGGGCTGAACGTGCTGGTGAACAATGCCGGCATCACGAAAGACCAGCTCGCGATGCGCATGAAAGACGAGGAATTCGACGCCGTCATCGATACGAACCTGCGCGCCGTGTTCCGCCTCTCGCGCGCGGTGCTGCGCCCGATGATGAAAGCGCGCGGCGGACGGATCATCAATATCACTTCGGTGGTCGGCTCGTCGGGCAATCCGGGGCAGGCGAACTACGCGGCCGCGAAGGCGGGCGTCGCCGGCATGACGCGCGCGCTGGCCCGCGAGATCGGCAGCCGCGGGATTACGGTGAACTGCATCGCGCCGGGTTTCATCGATACCGACATGACGAAGGTCCTGCCCGAAGAGCAGCGCACGGCGCTGACCGCGCAGATACCACTCGGCCGACTGGGCAGCCCCGACGATATCGCGCATGCTGTGGCTTTCCTCGCGTCGCCGTTCGCAGGCTACATCACCGGGACGACGCTGCACGTGAACGGCGGCATGTACATGTAATAGGCGTTCGTTTAATATGCGCGCCGCGGGCGGCGCGCAAAATGCTTGCAAGCATCGCGCTGGCTCCGGATTGGCGCTGTAATGAAGAAGTCAACGGATCGCGCGTGACCGGCTTCGCGCTTGGTTGCACGCGGTGAAAGCATGAACTCGAAGTGCCGCTTTTTACAGTTGCAAACCTGATAAAATGCGCGCACTCGCAACTTTGAACCTAATTTCCCTCGGAGGGCTGCATGGACAATATCGAACAGCGCGTGAAGAAGATCGTCGCCGAACAACTGGGCGTCGCCGAAGCTGAAATCAAGAACGAAGCTTCGTTCGTCAACGATCTGGGCGCTGACTCGCTCGACACCGTCGAACTGGTGATGGCACTGGAAGACGAATTCGGCATGGAAATCCCCGATGAAGAAGCCGAGAAGATCACGACGGTTCAGCAAGCGATCGACTACGCTCGCGCGAACGTCAAGGCCTAAGGCCCGGACGCGCCAGCGACCTTTCGCACTCGAGCTTGACGCTCTGTCGCGACCGAGACCGATATAACAGCCACAGGGCTAACAGGGCAGTTTCCTGTGGCCGCTGTGGCTTTCGCATTTTTGTCATCTATGGATAAGGGGTTACCGTGAGCCGTCGTCGAGTCGTTGTTACAGGCCTTGGGCTGATTTCGCCTGTTGGCAATACCGTTGCCGACGGCTGGGCCAATCTGCTGGCGGGCAAATCCGGCATTGCCGAGATCACGAAGTTCGACGCGTCGAACTTCTCCACCCGCTTTGCCGGCGAAGTGAAGGGCTTCAATGTCGAGGAATACATGCCCGGCAAGGAAGCGCGCCATATGGATACCTTCATCCATTACGGCATCGCAGCGGGCGTGCAGGCCATGCAGGACAGCGGCCTCGAGATCACCGAGGAAAACTCGGAGCGCGTCGGCGTGGTCGTAGGTTCGGGCATCGGCGGCCTGCCGATGATCGAAGTCACGCAGACCGAGTTGCTCAACCGTGGTCCGCGCCGCATCTCGCCGTTCTTCGTGCCGGCGTCGATCATCAACATGATCAGCGGGCATCTGTCGATTCGCTTCGGTCTGAAAGGCCCGAATCTCGCGATCGTCACCGCGTGCACGACGGGTCTGCATTGCATCGGCGAGGCCTCGCGCCTGATCGAATACGGCGACGCCGACGTGATGATCGCGGGCGGCTCGGAAGCCACTGTGTCGCCGCTCGGCGTGGGCGGGTTCGCGGCGGCGCGCGCGCTGTCGCAGCGCAACGACGACCCCGCGACGGCGAGCCGTCCGTGGGACAAGGATCGCGACGGCTTCGTGCTCGGCGAGGGCGCCGGCGTGATGGTGCTCGAAGAGTACGAGCACGCGAAGGCGCGCGGCGCGAAGATCTACGCGGAAGTGTCGGGCTACGGCATGAGCGGCGACGCGTACCACATGACCGCGCCGCCCGAAGACGGCGACGGCGGCCGTCGCAGCATGATCAACGCGATGAAGAACGCGAAGGTCAATCCGGACGAAGTGAACTACCTGAACGCGCACGGCACGTCGACGCCGCTCGGCGACATCGCCGAGACCACCGGCATCAAGCGCGCGTTCGGCGATCACGCGAAGAGCATGGTCGTGAATTCCACGAAGTCGATGACCGGGCACTTGCTCGGCGGCGCGGGCGGGCTTGAATCGGTGTTCACCGTGCTGGCGATCCACCATCAGGTATCGCCGCCGACCATCAACATCTTCAACCAGGACCCGGCCTGCGACCTGGACTACTGCGCGAACACAGCGCGGGAGATGAAGATCGACGTGGCGCTGAAGAATTCGTTCGGTTTCGGCGGAACGAACGGCACGCTCGTTTTCAAGCGTCACTGAGCGGCAGGCGCTCGGCATCGTAGGGGGAAGGCTTTGCCGGGCGCATTCGACTACCACGACACCTTTGCACTTCGTCCTTCGCGGATGCTGTTCGGCGCGACGCTCGGGTTTATCGGTGTGGCGGTAGCGGCGGTTTCAGTGCGTCGCGCCCAGATCGGGGTTTTTCGATGGCGGTGTCGCGGCGTCGATGTGCCTCGTCGCATTGAGCGCTTGTGCCCACGCGTGGCAGCGCAAGCAGCCGGTCGCATTCCGGCTCGGCGCCGACGGCATCACCACGTGGGACCGTTCGGGCATAGCGCACTATCGGCGGATCACGGGCTGTGCTCAGTGGAGCAACCAACTGCTCGCCCTGACCCTGCTTTCGGCCGACGGTCGCGCGAGCCATCTCCTCTTCGCCGCCGATGCCGTCGAGCGCGACGTCTTCCGGGAACTCGCCGTGCGGGCCCGGCGCGGCGCCCAGGCCTATCTGTAAAGACTGTAACGGCTCATGAGCACCGGAAGTGGTGCATCGGCGGGAACGCTACAATAGCCGTCCGCGTAGCACCCCCAAAGTTAACGGATTTCCCAGGTGAGCGAAAAAGAAATCGACCAGGTTCTGGTCGAACGCGTGCAGAAAGGCGACAAGGCAGCGTTCGAGCTACTGGTTGCCAAATACCACCGCAAGATCATTCGACTGATCTCGCGCCTCGTGCGGGACCCCGCCGAGGTCGAAGACGTCGCCCAGGACGCCTTTATCAAGGCTTACCGCGCGTTGCCGCAATTTCGCGGCGAATCGGCGTTTTATACGTGGCTTTACCGGATTGCGGTCAACACCGCGAAGAACTACCTTGCCACGCAGGGCCGCCGCGCCCCAACTTCTACCGAAGCTGACGCAGAAGAAGCGGAAACTTTCTCCGACGCGGACCAACTAAGGGATATCAACACGCCTGAATCGATGTTGATGAGCAAGCAGATCGCACAGACGGTCAATGCTGCGATGGCGGTTTTGCCGGAAGAGCTGCGCACCGCCATAACCCTTCGAGAGATCGAGGGACTGAGCTACGAGGAAATCGCCGAAATGATGAATTGTCCAATCGGGACCGTCAGATCGAGAATTTTCCGTGCTCGCGAAGCCATTGCGGCAAAATTGCGTCCGTTGTTGGACACTCCTGAAGGCAAGCGCTGGTAAGCGGCGAGAATGCGCGGGACAGGGACGCAATATCTGGGTTAGTTGGTGTCACTACGGGGTGTAGTCAAGATGGGGAGCATCATGGGGTCGGTCTCGATGCAATCGCAAGCGGGCTCGCGCAGCGAGCGTATGTCGGCGTTCGTTGACGGGGAATCGCTCGACGAGCTTGGGAACATCAGTCAGTTTCTGGCGGATTTGAAGAATCAGGACCGCGCGCAGTGGTCCGAATACCACCTGATCGGCGACGCGCTGCGTTCCGACGATCTGGCGGTCAGTCCCGCCACCAGTAGCGCGTTCATGGCGGCGTTCACGCGGCGCTTCGAATCCGAGGTGCATGTGTTCGCGCCCGCCGCGCTGCCAGCAGCGGCGGCGAAGCGCCAGGGCGTCATGCGCCGGCGCGTCATGCCGGCGTTCGCGGTCGCGGCTGCTGCGGCCACGCTCACGTGGATCGTCGTGCCGCAGTTGCAGGGCGTCGATAGTCGCGGCGGCGTGCAGGTCGCGAGCGTTTCGACGGATTCGATGCAGCGGGTGGCGATGGCGTCGATTCCGGCTGCCACGGCGCGCCCGGTGCTGACCGAAGCGAATATCATCCGCGATGCGGACCTCGACCAGTATCTCGAAGCGCATCAGCAGTTCTCGCAGCAGCCCGTCGTGCCCGGCTCGATGCCTCTGATTCGCGCAGCCGCCACCTCGCAAGGCCAATAATCGATGCAGAGATTGCGGTTGAACAAAACGGCGTATTGGGGGCGGCTGCCGGCATTGATGTTCTGTGCAGCCGCGTTGTTGACCGCAGCATCTGGTGCTTTTGCGCAAGGCGACGATCCCGTTGCCGCGCGCCGCGCCGCAGCAGAATTGCTCAACCGCATCCATCTCGCGGCTCTGCAGCAGAATTACGAGGGCACGTTCGTTTATCAGCGTGGCGCGACGGTGCAATCGTCGCGGATCACGCACGCGGCGGCACGCGGCGACGGCGAGTACGAGTCGCTCGAAAGCCTCGACGGCAAGCCGCGCAGAATGCTCCGCCACGACGACGACATGTTCACGTTCGTTCCCGAGCGGCATTTGTGCGTCGTCGAAAAGCGGCAGAACAAGGATTCGTTCCCGGCGCTGCTCGCCACGAGCGGCGATCAGGTTCTTTCCGTCTACGAGCCGAAAATGCTCGGCACGGACCGCGTCGCGGGCCTGGACAGTCAGGTCATCGAGCTCGATCCCAAAGATTCCTATCGTTTTGCCTATAAGCTCTGGGCCGATGCCAAGACCGGCCTGCTTCTGCGCGCCCAGACGCTCGATCCGGACGGCCAGGTGCTCGAGCAGCTATCGTTTTCACAGGTGCGCATCGGCGGCCCGGTCGACAAGGCCGCAATCGCCAACGGCATCCGCAACACGTCGGGCTGGACGATCGTGCGTCCGCCGGTCCAGCCAGTCGACATGGAAGCGCAGGGCTGGCAGTTGACGCCGAATATCGCCGGATTCAAAAAGATTCGCGAACTGCGCCGCCCGATGGCGTCGCGCGAAGAAGGCCAGCCGCCGATTCCCGTCGATCAGGCCGTGTTCTCCGACGGTCTCGCCACCATCTCGATTTTCGTCGAGCCGGTGGAAAAGAATTCGCGCAAGGAAGGCGCGGGAAATACCGGCGCCACGCACGTGCTCGTGAAGCGCCGTGGGGATTTCTGGATTACTTTGCTTGGCGAAGTGCCGCAAGCCACGTTGCAGCAATTTGCTTCTGCCATAGAATACAAGCCTTCCAAGTAATCCCTCGGCCCTCTTGATATGAGCAATTCCTCGCTGCGCAAGTTTTTCGCGGCTGCGGCGCTTGCCGTGTGTCTGCCGTTCGTTTCGAGCGCGGCTGCCGCGGCAACACCAGTAGTGAACTTGCCCGATTTCACGACCCTCGTCGATAAAGTGGGGCCGTCGGTCGTCAATATTCGTACGACCTCGCGCGTCGGCACGAGCAGCGATCTGCGCGGTCTGCCGCCCGGCCTCGACGAAGGCGACATGTCCGAGTTCTTCCGGCGCTTCTTCGGCATTCCGATGCCGGGTCAGCCGGGCGCGCCCCGTGGCGGCGGGGGCGGAGGCGGAGGCGGCGGTGGAAGCGACGGCGGCAAGGGCGGCGGCGGACGCGGCGCGCTCCCCGACGACAGCCAGGACAACTCCGAGCAAAGCAGCGGCGTCGGCTCAGGCTTCATCCTCTCGACGGACGGCTACGTGATGACGAACGCCCACGTCGTCGACGACGCCGACACCATCTACGTCACGCTCACCGACAAGCGCGAGTTCAAGGCGCGGCTCGTCGGCGTCGACGAACGCACGGACGTCGCGGTCGTGAAGATCAACGCGTCGAACCTGCCGGCGATCACCATCGGCGATTCGAACAAGGTGCGCGTCGGCGAATGGGTGCTCGCGATCGGCTCGCCGTTCGGGCTCGACAACACGGTGACGGCCGGCATCGTCAGCGCGAAAGGGCGCGACACGGGCGATTACCTGCCGTTCATCCAGACCGACGTCGCGGTGAACCCGGGCAACTCGGGCGGCCCGCTCATCAACATGGCGGGCGAGGTGATCGGCATCAACTCGCAGATTTATAGCCGCACCGGCGGTTTCATGGGCATCTCGTTCGCGATTCCGATCGACGAGGCGATGCGCGTCGCCGATCAGCTGAAGACGGTCGGCAAGGTCGTGCGCGGCCGGATCGCGGTCGCGATCGGCGAGGTGACGAAGGACGTCGCCGATTCGCTCGGCCTGCCGAAGGCGCAGGGCGCGCTGGTGTCGAGCGTCGAAGCAGGCGGTCCGGCCGACAAGGCGGGCATCCAGCCTGGCGACATCATCCTGAAATACAACGGTCACGACGTCCAGACCGCGACGGACCTGCCGCGCATGGTCGGCGACACGAAGCCCGGCTCGAAAGCGACGATCACCGTGTGGCGCAAGGGTCAGACGCGCGACCTGCCGATCACCATCGCCGAAATGCAGCCGGACAAGGTCGCGAAGACCGAGCAGAAGAAGGCGCCGGTGCCGAAGGAGCGCGCGAGCAACGCGCTCGGCATGGCCGTCAGCGACATTTCCGCCGAGCAGAAAAAGGCGCTGAAGCTGACGAACGGCGTGATGGTCGACGCGGTGGAAGGGCCGGCGGCGCGAGCGGGCTTCCAGAAGGGCGACATCATCCTGCGCATCGGCGACACGGACATCACGAGCGCAAAGCAGTTCGAGGCGGTCGCGCAGAACGTCGATGCGAGCAAGATGGTCGCCGTCCTCGTGCGTCGCGGCGACAACACGCAGTTCGTGCCGCTGCGTCCGCGCGCGCAGCCGCAAAAGTAAGCGCGAGATGGCACCTTTCACGCTCTACGGGCGGGCATGGTGCCATCTTTGCGACGACATGAAGGCCGAACTTGAACCGCTTGCGGCGGAGTTCGGCGCGGACATCGAGTGGATCGACATCGACACGGATCCCACGCTCGAAGCCCGCTACAACGAGCGCGTGCCGGTGCTGGTGCTCCACGGCACGGAGTTGTGCCACTACCGTCTCGACGCCCCCCGCGTGCGCGCAGCGCTCGAAGCGCGCGCCGCGTCATCCTGAAAAAGCGCCCGCCCGCGGGCCCCTGCCGCAAAAAACGCCGGGCAGACCCCGTTTCGGCTAAAATGCTGGGGTTTTTCCCCTATTTTCAAGGCGTGTCCCGCGTTTCGTCAGGGCGCGCCTTTTTTGCTTGATCGGCACTGAATGAATCATATTCGCAACTTTTCGATCATTGCGCACATCGACCACGGGAAATCGACCCTGGCCGACCGCATCATCCAGTTGTGCGGCGGCTTGTCCGACCGTGAAATGGAAGCGCAGGTTCTCGATTCGATGGATCTGGAGCGTGAACGCGGCATCACCATCAAGGCGCAGACCGCGGCGCTCACCTACAAGGCCCGCGACGGCCAGGTCTACAACCTCAACCTGATCGATACCCCGGGCCACGTCGACTTCTCGTACGAAGTCAGCCGGTCGCTGTCGGCGTGCGAAGGCGCGCTGCTCGTCGTCGACGCCAGCCAGGGCGTCGAGGCGCAGACCGTCGCCAACTGCTACACCGCGATCGAACTCGGCGTCGAAGTCGTGCCGGTGCTGAACAAGATCGACTTGCCGGCGGCCAATCCCGAAAGCGCGATCGAGGAAATCGAGGACGTGATCGGCATCCACGCCACCGACGCCACGCGCGTCAGCGCGAAGACCGGCTTCGGCGTCGAGGACGTGCTCGAAGCGCTGATCGCCAAGGTGCCCCCGCCGAAGGGCGACCCGGACGCGCCGCTGCAGGCGCTCATCATCGATTCGTGGTTCGACAACTACGTCGGCGTCGTGATGCTCGTGCGCATCAAGAACGGCACGCTGCGCCCGAAGGACAAAATCAAGATGATGGCGACCGGCGCGCAGTATCCGGTCGAGCATCTCGGCGTGTTCGCGCCGAAGGCGACGAATCTGGCTTCGCTGTCGGCGGGGCAAGTGGGCTTCATTATCGCGGGCATCAAGGAGTTGCAGGCTGCGAAGGTCGGCGATACCGTCACGCTCGCGGCGCGCCCGGCGCCCGAACCGCTGCCGGGCTTCAAGGAAGTGAAGCCGCAGGTGTTCGCGGGGCTTTATCCGATCGAGGCGAACCAGTACGACGCGCTGCGCGAATCGCTCGAAAAGCTGAAGCTGAACGACGCCTCGCTGCAGTACGAGCCGGAAGTGTCGCAAGCGCTCGGCTTCGGGTTCCGCTGCGGGTTCCTCGGGCTCTTGCACATGGAAATCGTGCAGGAGCGACTGGAGCGCGAATTCGACATGGACCTCATCACGACCGCGCCGACCGTGGTCTACGAGGTCCTCCAGCGCGACGGCACGACGATCCAGGTCGAGAATCCGGCGAAGATGCCAGAGCCTCCGAAGATCGAGGAAGTGCGCGAGCCGATCGTCACGGTGAACCTGTACATGCCGCAGGAGTATGTCGGCTCGGTCATCACGCTCTGCACCAACAAGCGCGGCCAGCAGATCAACATGCAATACCACGGCCGTCAGGTGCAACTGACCTACGAAATCCCGATGGCGGAAATCGTGCTCGACTTCTTCGACCGGCTGAAGTCCACGTCGCGCGGATATGCGTCGATGGACTACGAGTTCAAGGAATATCGCGCGGCGGACGTCGTCAAGGTCGACATGCTGATCAACGGCGACAAGGTCGATGCGCTGTCGGTCATCGTGCACCGCTCGCAGAGCCAGCATCGCGGGCGCGAAGTGGCGTCGAAGATGCGCGAACTGATCCCGCGCCAGATGTACGACGTGGCGATCCAGGCGACGATCGGCGCGAACATCATCGCGCGCGAGAACATCAAGGCGCTGCGCAAGAACGTGCTGGCGAAATGCTACGGCGGCGACATCTCGCGAAAGAAGAAGCTGCTCGAGAAACAGAAAGCGGGCAAGAAGCGGATGAAGCAGGTTGGCTCGGTCGAGATTCCGCAGGAGGCGTTCCTCGCCATCCTGCGCGTCGACGACTGACGGCGGCGCTCACGCCGCCGCTCGCCAGAAAACGATAACAACCGGAAACGATTGATGAATTTTGCGTTGATTCTTTTGATCCTCGTCGTCTTGACAGGGATCGCATGGGTGCTGGACAAGCTGGTGTTTCAGCCGCAACGGCGCCGCGCCGCCGACGCCGCAGTCGCGGAATTCGACCGGCAGCAGGAACGCATCGGCGAGCGTTTCGCCGATGAAAACGCCGCGCAGACGCGCGCGCGCTTGCGCGACGACAAGCTGCGGCAACCGTGGTGGCTCGAATACACGGCGAGCTTTTTCCCGGTGATCCTGGTGGTGTTCGTCGTGCGCTCGTTTGTGGTCGAGCCGTTCAAGATTCCGTCGGGATCGATGGTGCCGACGCTGCTGGTCGGCGACTTCATCCTGGTCAACAAGTACGAATACGGCCTGCGTCTGCCGATCATCAACACGAAGCTGACCGACGGCAAGCCGCTCACCCGCGGCGATGTAGTCGTGTTCCGCTATCCGAAGGACGAATCGGTCGACTACATCAAGCGCGTGATCGGCCTGCCGGGCGATACCGTCGCGTATGAGAACAAGAAGCTGACGATCAACGGCAAGCCCGTGCCCGAGACGCAGCAGCCGGATTACTTCGACGACGAACGCATCGGCTACGCGAAGCAGTTCGTCGAAGACCTCGACGGCCGCAGGAACGCGATCCTCAACAACCCGCAAGTGCCGCCGTTCGTCATCGGCGCGGATGATTTCCCGTATCGCGACAACTGCGTCTACAACGCGCAGGGTGTCACGTGCAAGGTGCCGGCGGGCCACTACTTCATGATGGGCGACAACCGCGACAACAGCGCCGACAGCCGCTACTGGGGCTTCGTGCCGGACAAGAACATCGTCGGACGCGCGTTTTTCATCTGGATGAACTTCAGCAACCTGAAGCGAATCGGCGCGTTCCAGTAACGCTCGCTTGAAACGAAACGCGCCGCATCGCCAGCGGCGCGTTTCGCCCGATGTCCGTGCTTCGAAACTGCGTGAAGAAGCGCGGCTAAGGCCTCTACTCCGCGCAGTTTCCTGTGCGTTTTTCCCGGCGGCCGGCCGGATTCGCCGCTCCGGCGCCCGCGTTATACTCTGTCCATGCCCTCAACCCCGTTGGAAAGCCGGCTGCGGTATGAATTTCGCAATGCGGAATTGCTGCGCCAGGCGATGACCCACCGCAGTCACAGTGCCACGCACAACGAACGGCTCGAATTTCTCGGCGATTCCGTTCTAAATTGCGTGGTGGCTGCGCTTTTGTTCCAACGATTCGCAAAACTCGACGAAGGCGATCTTTCCCGCGTTCGCGCCAATCTAGTCAAACAGCAGTCGCTTTATGAGATCGCGCAGGCGCTGAACGTGTCGGAAGCGCTCCGGCTTGGCGAAGGCGAACTGCGCAGCGGCGGTTTTCGCCGTCCGTCGATCCTGGCGGACACGCTCGAAGCGATCTTCGGCGCGGTCTTCCTCGATGGCGGTTTCGATGCCGCGCATACGGTCATCAAGCGTCTCTACACGCCGATCCTCGATCACATCGATCCGCGTACCATCGGCAAGGACGCGAAGACGCTGCTCCAGGAATATCTGCAAGGCCACAAGATCGCGCTGCCTACCTATACCGTCGTCGCAACGCACGGCGCCGCGCACAATCAGCAATTCGAAGTCGAATGCACGGTGCCGAAGCTCGACGTGAAGGTGTCCGGCTCTGGCGCAAGTCGCCGCGCGGCCGAGCAGGCGGCGGCGAAGAAAGCGCTCGACGACGTGATGGCCGCCGCGCCTGCGCTCGTCGTGAAGCCGAAGCGCAAGGGCGCGCGCGCAGCGAAGCACGCCGAGCCGGAAGTCGTGCCGGGCGTCACCGGCGTGCAGACGGCGCTCGATTTGCGCTCCCCCGACAAGAAGGAGCGGCAACGCGTCGCCGATGCAGCGCCGGTCGCCGTGATTCGCGCGGCGCATGTGGAGCCGTCGGCGGGATCGTTTGCTGCTGTGGAGAAGTCCGAGCGGCATACGATTCATCGTGCGGAGAAGGGCGGCGAGGCCCCCGTCAACGCCGAAAAGACGCCCGAAAACGCCGAACCGCAGCAGAACCACGACGAACAGCACCAGGTCGCGCGCGCCGCCGATACCGGCCGCTGACGCGCCATCCCGAGTCCCGGCGCCTGAGCGCGCCTCACGAACTTGCCGCACCGCACATCACTATGAACGCTCCCACTCCCTCTGGTTTTCGCTGCGGCATGGTCGCGATCGTCGGCAGGCCCAATGTCGGCAAGTCGACGTTGATGAACGCGCTCGTCGGCCAGAAGGTCAGCATCACATCGCGCAAGGCGCAGACGACGCGGCACCGCATCACCGGCATCCATACGCTCGAAGACGCGCAGTACATCTTCGTCGATACCCCCGGTTTCCAGACGCGTCACAGCGGCGCGCTGAACCGCTCGCTGAATCGCGCGGTGACCTCGACGCTCAGTTCCGTCGATGCAATCCTGTTCGTGATCGAAGCGGGCCGCTTCGGCCCGGACGACCAGAAAGTGCTCGACCTGATCCCGAAAGGCACGCCCACGCTGCTGATCGCGAACAAGCTCGATCACGTGAGCGACAAGAGCTCGCTCTTTCCCTTCATGCAGAAGACGAGCGCGCTGCACGAATTCAAGGAAATCGTGCCGATGTCGGCGAAAAACCCCGACGACATCAAGCGCCTGATGGACGTCGTGAAGCCCTATCTGCCCGAAGGCGAGCCGATCTACGGCGAAGATGACCTGACCGATCGCAGCGAGCGCTTCCTTGCCGCCGAAATCCTGCGCGAGAAAGTGTTCCGCTGGACCGGCGACGAATTGCCGTACACGAGCACGGTGCTGATCGACAAGTTCGAAACCGAAGGGCGCCTGCGCCGCATCTTCGCGACGATTCTGGTCGAACGCGATACCCACAAGGCGATGATCATCGGCCAGAAGGGCGCGAAGCTTAAGCAGATCAGCACCGAAGCGCGGCTCGATATGGAAAGGCTTTTCGACGGCCCCGTCTATCTCGAAACCTTCATCAAGGTGAAGAGCGGCTGGGCGGACAACGAAGCGGGACTGCGCGCGTATGGGTACGAATGACGCGTGGATGACCCGCAACCCCGACACCGACCCAACCGAACGGCTCGACGACGACAACTTCGACGCTGAGCCGAAGCCTGCCGCGCCGAAAAAGCGACGTGCTCCGTCGTCCGCGGAAACCCCCGTCGCCAAGCGCCCGCGCGCCGCGCCGCGTTCCGACTTCCGCATCGCCGAGCAGCCCGGCTTCGTGCTGCACAGCTATCCGTATCGCGAGACGAGTCTCGTCATCGACGTGTTTTCGCGCGACTACGGCCGGATTGCGCTCGTCGCGAAAGGCGCGAAGCGTCCGCATTCCGCGCTTCGCGGCGTGCTGCAGACGTTCCAGCCGCTCGGCCTCTCGTGGACGGGCAAGGGCGAAGTCCGCACGCTGACGACGGCGGAATGGGTCGGCGGCATGCTGCCTCTCGCGGGCGATGCGCTCCTCTGCGGCTTCTACGTCAACGAACTGCTCGTCAAATTTTGCGCGCGCGAAGACGCGCATGCCGCTCTCTTCAACCATTACGTGCTGACGCTCTCGCGCCTGGCCCACGACGAACCGCCCGTGCAGGTGCTGCGTTCGTTCGAACGCGTGCTCCTGCGCGAAACCGGCTACGCGATGGCGTTGAACAGGACGATCACGCGCCAGCCCGTCGTCGTCGCTCATAAATATGTGTTCGATCCCGAGCGCGGCGTGCGCGAGGCGTCGGACGAACTGCCGTCGCAATGGCCGGTGATCGCCGGCCAGACGCTCCTCGACATGGAGCAGGACGACTACAGCCGCCCGCAAACGGCGGCGCAAAGCAAGACGCTGATGCGTTTCCTGCTCAACGTCTATCTGGGCGGTACGCCGCTCGCCACCCGTCAGATCCTGATCGACCTGCAAAATCTATGAGCTTCTTTCTGTCGTCATCGTCGAATGTGATCGATCTCGGCGTGAACATCGACCACGTCGCCACGCTGCGCAACGCGCGCGGCACGAAATACCCCGATCCGATCCGCGCCGCGCTCGCCGCCGAGGAAGCCGGGGCGGACGTCATCACGCTGCACCTGCGCGAGGACCGCCGTCATATCGTCGACGCGGACGTGCGCACGCTGCGCCCGCTCCTGAAAACGCGCATGAACCTCGAATGCGCGGTCACGAAGGAGATGCTCGACATCGCGTGCGAGGTGAAGCCGCACGATGTCTGTCTCGTGCCCGAAAAGCGCCAGGAACTGACGACCGAAGGCGGCCTCGACGTCGCCGGACAGTTCGAGGCGGTGAAGGCGGCCTGCCGGCAACTCGCCGATGCGGGCGCACGCGTGTCGCTTTTCATCGACGCCGACGAAACGCAGATCCGCGCCGCGCACGAAGCCGGCGCGCCGGTCATCGAGCTGCACACCGGCCGCTACGCCGAGGCGCACGACGAAGCCGAACAGCAGCGCGAGTTCGAACGCGTCGCGAAAAGCGTCGATTTCGGCAATTCGCTCGGGCTGAAGGTGAACGCGGGCCACGGCCTGCACTACACGAACGTCCAGCCGATCGCGGCGCTCGAAGGCATTGTCGAGCTGAACATCGGCCACGCGATCGTCGCGCATGCGATCTTTGCAGGCTGGGACAACGCCGTGCGCGAGATGAAGGCGATCATGGTCGCCTCGCGTCTCGCGGCGTCCCGCTGACCGGGCCCGCATTATGGCGATCTACGGAATCGGCACCGACGTCGTCCAGGTGAGCCGCGTCGCGGCCGTCATGGAGCGCACGAAAGGGCGCTTCGCCGAGAAAGTGCTCGGCGCCGACGAACTACGCATCTACCACGCGCGCCGCGCCCGCTCGGAAGTGCGCGGCCTCGCGTTCCTCGCGACGCGGTTTTCCGCGAAAGAAGCGTTTTCCAAGGCGATCGGCCTCGGCATGCGCTGGCCGATGACCTGGCGCGCGCTCCAGACGCTCAACGAGGCGAGCGGCAAGCCGGTCGTCGTGGCATCGGGCGAGCTGGCCGAATGGCTCGACGCGCGCGGCATCACGGCCAAGGTCACCGTCAGCGACGAGCGCGACTACGCGGTGTCGTTCGTGATCGCAGAAACTCCCGACCCATCCTAAAAAGAAAATCCTTTGGACTCAATGAAACGCACTCCCGGACCCGTCATGCTCGACGTGGTCGGCACCACGCTGACCGACGCGGACACCCGCCGCATCGCCCATCCGATGACGGGCGGCATCATCCTGTTCGCGCGCCATTTCACCGATCGCGCGCAGCTCGTCGCGCTCACCGACGCGATCCGCGCCGTGCGCGACGACATCCTGATCGCGGTCGATCACGAAGGCGGGCGCGTGCAGCGCTTCCGCACCGACGGCTTCACCGTGCTGCCCGCGCCGGGCACGCTCGGCGAGCTGTGGGACCGCGACGTTCTGCTCGCGACGAAAACGGCGACCGCGTTCGGCTACGTGCTCGCGGCCGAACTGCGCGCGTGCGGCATCGACATGAGCTTCACGCCGGTGCTCGACCTGAATTACGGTCAGTCGAAGGTGATCGGCGACCGCGCGTTGCATAGCGATCCGCGTGTCGTCGCGACGCTCGCGAAGAACCTGAATCATGGCCTGCTGCTCGCGGGCATGGCGAACTGCGGCAAGCACTTTCCGGGGCACGGGTTTGCATCGGCGGATTCGCACGTCGCGCTGCCGACCGACGATCGCCCGCTCGACGAAATCCTCGCCGCCGATGTCAAGCCGTACGACTGGCTCGGCATGGCGCTCGCGTCGGTGATTCCGGCGCACGTGATCTACACGCAGGTCGACGAGAAGCCGGCCGGGTTCTCGCGCGTGTGGCTGCAGGACATTCTGCGCGGCCGGCTCAGCTTCGCGGGCGCGATCTTCAGCGACGATCTCTCGATGGAAGCGGCGCGCGTCGGCGGCACGCTGACCGAAGCGGCGACGGCCGCGCTCACGGCAGGCTGCGACATGGTCCTGATCTGCAATCAGCCGGAGGAAGCGGAAAAGGTGCTTGAGCAGTTGCGCTTCACCCAGTCGAAGGCGTCGGTGCATCGTCTCAAAAAGATGCGGCCGCGTGGGAGGGCGACGAGCTGGAGCAAGCTGCAATCGCAGGTGCAGTATCAGCAGGCGAAAGCTTTAGTGAAAAGTGCTTTGGGTTGAACTTCTGGTCGCTCGAAAAAAAAAACGCCACGGCATCGCTGCTGTGGCGTTTTTTTTTGAGCCGCTGGCCTTTTAAGGCTCCAGCTTCATCCGCTGCAACTTGTTATAAAGCGTCTTCGGGCTGATGCCGAGCAACGTCGCCGCGCGATGCCGCGTCCCGCCGACCGCTTCGAGCGTCGCGCGAATCAGCATGTCCTCGACGTCCGCGAGCGCCGTGCCGACGGTCACCTGCACGCTGCTGCCGTTCAGCCCGCGCCCGTTCGGACCGCCTTGCTCGTCGATGCGCAGCGTCTCGATCACGTCGCCCGACGCGTGATACGCGCGCCGCACGCGTTCACGCAGTTCGCGCACGTTGCCCGGCCACTCGTTCGCGAGACATTCGCGGATGAACGCCGGGCTGATGCGCTTCGGCGACCCGCTCGTCACGCCGACGATATGGTTCTCGCGATTGAGCTCGTCGACGAATTGCTCGGCGAAGAGGGCGGCGTCGTCGTCGCGCTCGCGCAGCGGCGGCAGCGCAATCGACGATGCGTTCAGCCGCAGGTACAGATCCTCCCGCAACGCGCCATCGGTGACGGCCTGGCGTACCGGCGTGCGCGTCGCGGCAATCAGGCGGAAGTCGGTCATGATCCGGTTGCTGCCGCCGACGCGCATGAACGTCTGCGAATCGAGCGCGCGTAGCAGCGATTCCTGTTGCGCGTTGGGCAGCGCGTCGATCTGTTCGAGGAAGAGCGTTCCGCCTCCCGCCTGTTCGAGCAGGCCCGGCTCGCGGTTTTCCGCGCCCGCGAACGCGCCGCGCTCGTGGCCGAACAGCAGGCTTTCCATGGTGCGCTGGCCGGAATCGCGCGCGGCGGCGCAGTCGAACGACACGAACGGACCCTTGCGGCGGCGGCTCAGTTCATGCAGCGTGCGCGCCGCGATCTTCTTGCCCGTGCCCGGCTCGCCGCAGATCAAAACGGCGGCTTCGGTCGGCGCGGTTTGCTCGATCAGGTCGTAGACGTGCTGGATCGAGCTGCTGCGACCGAGCATCGGCCCGAAATGGCCGAGGTCGCGCAGCGTCGTGCGCAGTGCCTGTACTTCCTCGGTCAATTCGTACGGACGCGGTATTCGCGCGAGCAGGCTGCGCAGGCGCGGAATGTTCACCGGCTTGAGCAAATAGTCCCAGATGCCGTGCCGCAGGCCTTCGATCGCGCTTTCGACCGTCGCGTTGCCGGTCATTACGATGACGGGTAACGCACCGTCGGGCGCGTGTGCGGGCAGGCTCGGCAGGAGATCGAGGCCGCTGCCGTCGGGCAGGTTCAGGTCGATCAGCACCACGTCGGGAATGAAACGCGTGAGCGCGGCGCGCGCCTCGGCGAGCGTCGTGGCGGTATCGACGGAAAAGCCGTCTGCCGCCAGGATCGCGGACAGGCCGGAGAGGCTATTGGGATCGTCTTCGACAATCAGGGCGTGTGGCATGGCGGACACAACGTATCAAAATGGTCTGTATTTCGCTCGAGGCCCGGCGCCCATACTCGGTAGCCGGCAGCCGGACGCAACTGCCGATGGCGTCGCGTCCGATGCTGCGAGCGGTCGACGCCGCTCCGGTCTCCTGCGTCCTTGCGCTTCCCTTACTGCGGTTTCACGTGCAGATCGTTCTTGACGGATTGCACGCCGGACACGCTTCGCGTCACGGCGACCGCCTTCTGGATCTGCACCTCCGAATTCACGAATCCCGACAACTGAACCGCCCCGCGATACGTTTCGACGCTGACGGCGAGCGACTTCAGTCCGGGATCGGCGAGCAATGCCGTTTTGACCCTGGCGGTGATCGCGCTGTCGGAAGCGTACTCGCCAGCGGATTCGCTCGTCGGCGTCGATGAGCACCCGGCGGTGATCGCGAACGCAGGCGCTGTAAGCGCGGCGGCGATCAGAAGCCGGACAGCAGCGGTATTGTGTTTGAACATGGTTCATTGTCGAGTAGAGACCCACCCTTACAGCAGAATTCATGCCAACGGTACATTTCGAACAGAAGACCTGTTTTCGCTGGCTGCTCCATGACAATATCGCCATCTTTATGGGATGAAGCCGGTAAAGTTTGCCTGAAGATGTCAAAAACTTCACGCAAAAGAAAAAGCGCCCAGAAAGGGCGCTTTTTTTCGTGGCGTCGTAGAGACAATTCCCGACGCGGGCGGCGCTCGCTGCGCCCACCCGCTGCTACGGCTCGCGTTTTAGGCGCGGCTGCGGTACTCGTTGGTACGCGTGTCGATTTCGATCTTGTCGCCGATGTTGCAGAAGAGCGGCACTTGAAGTTCGAGGCCGGTGTTGATCTTCGCGGTCTTGAGCACCTTACCCGACGACGTATCGCCCTTGACAGCCGGCTCCGTGTAGATGATTTCGCGCACGAGCGTGGTCGGCAGTTCGACCGAAATTGCCTTTTCGTTGTAGAACACGACTTCGCACGGCATGCCGTCTTCGAGGTAGTGCAGCGCGTCGCCCATCATTTCGGCTTCGACTTCGTACTGGTTGTAATCGGCGTCCATGAACACGTACATCGGGTCGGCGAAGTACGAGTAGCTCACTTCCTTGCGGTCGAGCAGGACGACGTCGAATTTGTCGTCGGCCTTGTAGACCGATTCCATGTTCGCCGCCGACAGCAGGTTGCGGAACTTCATCTTCACGACGGCCGAGTTGCGGCCCGACTTGTTGTATTCGGCCTTCTGCACGACCATGGCATCGCTGCCGATCATCACGACGTTGCCAACGCGGAGTTCTTGTGCGGTCTTCATATCTAAAACAGTCCTGTGGTTTCTATCTTCAAACGCCCGTTTCAAAGAGCGGACGCCAGCAAAATCTGGACGGTGTTCAACCTTGATTTCGGGCCATGTCTGACGACGCAGCCAGTGGTTCGAGGGTCTCAGCCGTTGGATAACCGCTTATTTTAACTGAGTTTTTGGCTGATCGGCCACATTTGCAGACAAGTTCCCGGCGACGCAGGCGGCCAGATTCGCCGCCAGATTGCCGACTGCGGCAAGCTCCAGTGCCCAATCAGCGGCGCGCGCCTCCAGCAGCGTCCGATGCCGCCAGAAGTCCGCCCAGTCCGGCGATCCGGCCCCGTTCCACGCATGCCAGAACCGCGCGACCGACTCGCGCGTTGTGTCGGGCAGGCCGTTCGTGTAGTGGGCGAGGGCCGCATCGAGCTTCGGGAGATGCGCGTCGTCGGCTTGCGGGTAGATGTGCCAGACGAACGGTTTCTGCGCCCATTGCGCGCGCACGAACGAATCCTCGCCGCGCACGAAATTGACGTCGGACGCCCAGAGCAACGTGTCGAAACGCGGCTGCTCGACAAAACCCAGCGCATGCGCGCGCAGCGATCCGCGGCTCGCCGACGCGCCGGCCGGGAAATGCGGCAGGCCGAAGCCGCGCGCGATCGCGCCCGAGATGCGGCCTTCTGGCACGAGCAGCACGACCGGTGACGGGGCGTTTTGCCACTGCGCGAGCAATTTGTCGATCGCGGGATTCTCGTACGCGAACAGCGAGACGACCGTGCTGTCAGCGGACGGCGCCGGAACACCGACGCGCTCGCGCCACCATGCGTCGCGATCGAAAGCCAGCCGGTCGCGGTCGAGATCGCGCTCTTTCAATACGCCGCCGGTCTTCGGTCCAAGGCCGGGGAAGAAAAACGTCTTGACGAGCGGATAGCGCGGATGCGGCGACGGCCTGAGGTGAAAATCCGCGACCCAATCCTCCGCGCTCAGATATTCCAGGTTGATCCACACTGGTCGCCGCTCGCGCTCGGCCATCGCCGCGACGTAGACATGCGGCAATTCGCAGCCGAACGCCTCGATCACGACATCGGCGATTTCCAGCGTCTCGCCCGCGTGCGACGGCTCGTGCCAGTGCTCGATCACGACGCCCGCCGCCTCCTGCCGCGCGCGCCCCGGTTCGATGTCGCGGCAGAGCGCGTGAAAGGCTTTCAGATCGTCGACGAAGAGGCGCACCTGCCAGCCGCATTCCGCCGCGAGCTGGCGCGCGAGCCGCCAGCAGACGCCGATGTCGCCGAAGTTATCGATGACCTCGCAGAAAATGTCGCAGGCGATTTCCGGAGCGGGCGATGCGTTGAGCGTGGACATGGACGTCTTGCGCGGCGAGAGCGCCGCGTAATGATCTAAACTGGCGATTCTAAGACAGCGCTGATTGCTTGACAGCACCGCGCGTCCGGCATCCGCACCCATCCGCTGCATTCTGCTGCATGACAGACACCGACGTTTTCGATCCCAAGAAGATTCTTGCCCAGTTGCCCCACCTGCCCGGCGTGTACCGCTACTACGACGCCGAGGGCGCCGTGCTGTACGTCGGCAAGGCGCGCAACCTGAAGAAGCGCGTATCGAGCTATTTCACGAAGACGCTGCATTCGCCGCGCATCGCGATGATGGTGACGCGCATCCGCAAGATCGAGACGACCGTCACGCGTTCCGAAGCCGAAGCGCTGTTGCTTGAGAACAATCTGATCAAGGCGCTGACGCCGCGCTACAACATCCTCTTCCGCGACGACAAGTCTTATCCGTATCTGAAGCTGACTGGCCATCGGTTTCCGCGCATGGCGTATTACCGCGGCGCCGTCGATAAAAAGAACCAGTATTTCGGACCGTTTCCGAGCGCGTGGGCGGTGCGCGAGAGCATCCAGATCCTGCAGCGCGTGTTCCAGTTGCGCACTTGCGAGGACTCGGTGTTCACGAACCGCACGCGGCCGTGCCTGCTGCATCAGATCGGGCGCTGCACGGGGCCGTGCGTCGGGCTCGTCAGCGAGGAGGATTACGCCCGCGACGTCGCGAACGCGTCGCGCTTTCTGCTCGGCCGGCAGGGCGAGGTGATGAAGGAGCTCGAGCAAAAGATGCATGGCTTTGCCGCCGAGCTGAAGTTCGAGCAGGCGGCGGCGGTGCGCAACCAGATGAGTTCGCTGTCGACGGTGCTGCATCAGCAGGCGATCGAAGTCGGCGGTGATAACGACGTCGATATCCTTGCGGTGGTCGCCTTGGGCGGCAAAGTCTGCGTGAACCTCGCGATGGTGCGCGGCGGGCGGCATCTCGGCGACAAGGCGTATTTCCCGACGCATGTCGAAGCGGCGCTCGGAATCGGGGATGCTGTTGAGGACGATGAGGACGGCGAGTTGATCGAAGGGATCGCGCCGATCGTGGTGGAGGAGGTGGGGGCGGAGGATATCGAGTCTGCGGGTGCGGGCGCAGGGCGTTTTACCACCGCGGCGGGGCGGTTCGACGCGGCGGACGCAGGCGAAACGCGTTCTTCTGCGACCGAAGAAGTCGGCGCGGAAGCCAAGGCGCGGCAGCCTCTTGCGTCGCACGCGGACGGAGCACCTATCGGAGTCGCCGAGGAAACGGGCACGCAAGCCGTGGCGCGGCAATCCGACGCGGCGAGTGGGAACGATGCATATTCCGGTGCTGCCGCAGAGGCCGGCGCAAAAATGCCGGCGGGGCAACACGATACGACGCTCGGGGACGACGCGCTTTCCAGCGCTGCCGACGAAGTCGACTTGAAATCCAAGGCGCGGAAGCACCTCGCGGCCCGCACGGACAATGCATTTTCCACCGCTGCGGAAGCGCCTCGCCCCGAACCAACGCCTGACGACACAGCCGAGGACGGCGCGCGCGCGCCGAGCGACTCCGCCGACGCCGGCCAGGAACCCACACCCCTCGTCCGCGAAGGCGTCCTCGAATCCGAAGTGCTTGAAGCATTCATCGCGCAGCACTACATCGGCAATCGCGTACCTCCGGTACTGGTCGTGAGCCACGCGCCCGCGAGCCGCGAACTCGTCGATCTGCTGATCGAGCAGGCCGGCCACAAGGTCACGCTACTGCGCCAGCCGCAGGGCCAGAAGCGCGTGTGGCTCTCGATGGCCGAGCAGAACGCGAAACTCGCGCTCGCGCGCTTGCTGTCGGAACAGGGCTCGCAGCAGGCCCGCACTCGCTCGCTCGCGGACACGTTGAGCCTGGAAATGGACGACCTCGCGCAACTGCGCATCGAGTGCTTCGACATCAGCCACACGATGGGCGAGGCGACGCAGGCGTCGTGCGTCGTCTATCACCGACACAAGATGCAGTCGGGTGAGTATCGCCGCTACAACATCACCGGCATCACCCCCGGCGACGACTACGCCGCGATGCGCCAGGTCCTCACGCGCCGCTACGAGAAGATGCTCGCGCAGGCCGCCGCCAACGCCGCCGACGAAGCCACGACGCTCCAGCCCGAAGACGCCGCCGATCCCAACGTCACGCTCGACGCCGCCGAGCCCGTCGCGGCGGGCGGCTTGTTGCCGAACATCGTCCTGATCGACGGCGGCAAAGGGCAGGTCGAAATCGCGCGGCAGGTGTTCGCGGAACTGGGACTTGATCGCGGAATGCTGGTCGGCGTCGCGAAGGGCGAGGGGCGCAAGGTCGGGCTGGAGACGCTGATCTTCGCGGACGGCCGGGCGCCGCTCGAACTCGGCAAGGAGAGCGCGGCGCTGATGCTCGTCGCGCAGATCCGCGACGAAGCGCACCGCTTCGCGATCACCGGCATGCGCGCAAAACGCGCGAAGACGCGGCAGACGTCGCGGCTGGAGGAGCTGGAAGGCGTCGGGGCGAAGCGGCGGCAGCGGCTGTTGTCGCGTTTCGGCGGATTGCGCGGCGTGCAGGCGGCGAGCGTCGAGGATCTGGCGAGCGTCGAAGGGATTTCGCTTGCGCTCGCCGAGCAGATTTATCGGCAGTTGCATTGAGGCGGGGCGGACCGCAGTGCGCCACCGTAGCCAGGCGCCGGCCCGCTCGCCTTGTGACATGAGGGTCGACGCGGCACAATGGCACCTCCCTCACACGATGCCTCGCCTCAGCCGATGCCGTTCAACCTCCCGATTTTTCTGACGTGGCTGCGAATCGTGCTGATTCCGCTCGTCGTGGGCATCTTCTACTTGCCGGACGTGATGATGAGCCCGGAGCATCGCAATCTGCTCGCGATGATCATCTTCGTGCTCGCCGCGCTTACCGACTGGTTTGACGGCTTTCTCGCGCGCAAGCTCAACCAGACGTCATCGTTCGGCGCGTTCCTCGATCCCGTCGCCGATAAGCTGATGGTCACCGCAGCGCTGCTCGTCCTCGTGCAACTGATGCGCCTGAACGCGGTGATCGCGCTTGTCATCGTCGGTCGCGAGATCACGATTTCGGCGCTGCGCGAATGGATGGCGCAGATCGGCGCGTCGAAGAGCGTCGCCGTAAACTCGCTCGGCAAGTTCAAGACCGTCTGCCAGATGGTCGCCATTCCAATGCTGCTTTTCTATGGGCAGTTGCGGATCGCGGGCACGCAGTACGTCATAGATACGCGCGTCTGGGGTCTATGGCTCATCTACGTCGCGGCGTTCCTGACCGTGTGGTCGATGCTCTATTACATGAAGCTCGCGTGGCCGCAAATCCGCGAGCGCGGCGGGATGCTATAAATTGCGTCGCAGAGTGAAAGGGCGCATACAAAACTATTGACAGCGCTTCAGGGCTTCTACATAATCTCGTTTCTGTCGAGTGAGCGCTGAAACGAAGCGAACGCAAAGCAGGAAAAGAAGTAGATGCGGGAGTAGCTCAGTTGGTAGAGCGCAACCTTGCCAAGGTTGAGGTCGCGAGTTCGAGACTCGTCTCCCGCTCCAGATTTGAAGTCGTCGGTGCGTGGCGCATTGGCGCATCGTCGGTGTGGCAGGAAATGCAGGACAATGCGGGAGTAGCTCAGTTGGTAGAGCGCAACCTTGCCAAGGTTGAGGTCGCGAGTTCGAGACTCGTCTCCCGCTCCAATCAAAGGGGAAGCCAAGCTTCCCTTTTTGTTTGGTGGACCGGCTGAATGCTTCTGAACGTCGGCCGACACCAGACACCGCTTACGGCGCGATAGCAAAGCGGTTATGCAGCGGCCTGCAAAGCCGTTTAGACCGGTTCGACTCCGGTTCGCGCCTCCAGTAAGAGAAAAAGCCCTGACAAGTCAGGGCTTTTTCTTTTTGCGCGTCCATTGCGTGCTTCGCCTCGCCAACATCGCGGCATAATTGCAGACTTTCTCATCGGCGGGGCGCGATGATGCCGCCCGGCCCGCGATCGAACTCATGACCGACCCTCTCTCCCGTTTCGACTGGCGCTGGAAACACTTCGACGATCTCTCGAACATCGAGGTCTACGACATGCTCGCGGCGCGCAGCGCCGTGTTCATCGTCGAGCAGGACTGTCTCTATAACGATATCGATGGGCTCGACATCGATGCCTGGCATCTGCTCGTGTACGGCGAAGGCGCGAAGCGTCCCGAACTCGCGGGCTATCTGCGTGTGCTTTTGCCGGGCCAATGGGATCGCTCGGAGACGGATGTCCGCATCGGCCGGGTGCTGACGAGCGCCGGTTATCGTGGCCTGAAGCTCGGCAACGCGATGCTCGAGCGCGTGCTCGGGCACATCGTCGCGCAATGGCCGCAGCAGCCGATTCGTCTGCACGCACAAGCGCACCTGCAGAAGTTCTACGGTGCGTTCGGCTTCGAGCCGATCTCCGATGTCCACGATGAGGACGGCATTCTGCATGTCTGGATGCGGCGTTCGTAGGCCATTGCCGAGGCTCTCCACCACCTCGACCCGCGCCTTGATCATTGCCCCGCGCCCGGAACAAAACACGCCATTTCTGACTCGACTAGATGAGGCGGCGCTGGAGCGGTCCGCTCGTCGTATCGCAAAAAAACGGCCTCAGCACTGTCAGGGTGCATCATCTCGATGATGCGGCCCCTCGAGACCCGCGCGTATCAAGACGCTGTAAGGGACACGCGCAAAAGCAAACCCACCGTTCGCGACTGAACCATCGCCCGCCCGCATCTCGAAATCCCCATCGCTCGCGGTAAGATGCGCAAACTTTTCCGGTCATCTCCGGTGCAAAGGCAACCATCGATGCAAGCTCTCCCTCGCACACTCTCCCTCGCCGAAACCGCTTTCTTCTTCGACTTCGACGGCACGCTCGTCGAACTCGCGCCGACGCCCGATGGCATCGTCGTGCCGCGCATCGTGCCCGACCTTCTGACGACGCTCCGACGCGCGACGAACGGCGCGGTCGCGGTGGTATCGGGGCGGGGCATCGACAGCATCGACGCGTACCTAGCGATTCCCGATCTGCCGGTCGCTGGCCTGCACGGCGCCGAGCGGCGCGATTCGAACGGCGACGTGCAGCGCATCGGCTTCAACGACGAGCGGCTTCTCCGGATGGAGCACGTCCTCGAAGACGTGGTCAGCCGCCATCCCGGCATGCTGCTCGAAATCAAGGGCGCGGCGCTCGCGCTGCACTACCGCAATGCGCCGGATCGCGAGCCGGCCGCGCGCGAGGCCACCGAGCGGCTCGTGCGCGAATACGCCGATGCCTACGTGCTGCAGCCTGGCAAGATGGTCTACGAGATCAAGCCGAAGGACGTCGACAAGGGCCGCGCGGTGCGCGCGTTCCTGAGCGAGCCGCCGTTCACGGGCCGCCGGCCGGTGTTCGTCGGCGACGACCTGACCGACGAAAAAGGCTTCGCGGTCGTCAACGAAACCGGCGGGCTGTCGATCAAGGTCGGTGCGGGCGATACGCTCGCGCACGCGCGCATCGAGTCGGTGCCGGCGTTCCTAGACTGGCTCCAGCAAATCGCGGGCGACGCGGAGCCGCGCGCGTGAGCCGTCTGATCATCGTGTCGAACCGTGTCGCGCCGATCTCCGAGGGCGGCCCGGCGGCGGGCGGGCTCGCGGTCGGCGTCTACGATGCGCTCAAGGAAACCGGTGGCATGTGGTTCGGCTGGAGCGGCGACGTGGTGTCGGCGCCGCCGGACGGCATCACGCTGGAGGAGCGCGGCCCGGTGACCTTCGCGACGATCGGCCTCGTGCGCCGCGACTACGACCAGTACTACCGCGGCTTCTCGAACGCGACGCTCTGGCCCGCGTTTCACTACCGGCCGGATCTGATCCAGTTTGACCGCCACGAATTCGACGGCTATTGCCGCGTGAACCGCTGGCTCGGGCAGCAGCTCGCGCCGCTCCTGAAGCCCGACGATGTGATCTGGGTCCACGACTATCACCTGATTCCGTTCGCGCAGGCGCTGCGCGAAATCGGCGTGACGAACCGGATCGGATTTTTCCTGCACATTCCGTTTCCGGCGTCGCAGATTTTGCTGTCCGTGCCGCGTCATCGCGAACTCGTCGAGGCCCTCTGTTCCTTCGATCTGCTCGGGTTCCAGACCGCGCCTGATCTGCGCGCTTTTTGCGACTACATCGAGTGCGAGGCGAACGGGTCGATCGTGCGTCACGCGTCGAAACCGTGTGAAATCAGCGCGTTCGGCAAGACCTTGAAGGCGGCGGCGTATCCGATCGGCGTCTACCCGGACGAGATCGCCGCGCTCGCGAAGGACGGCGAAAGCGGCCGCGACGTGCGCACCGTCAAGGCGACGCTGCATCAGCGCAAGCTCGTGATGAGCGTCGACCGGCTCGACTATTCGAAGGGCCTCGTCGAGCGATTTCGCGCGTTCGAGCGACTGATCGAACACCAGCCGCAGCAGCGCAACAACGTGTCGTTCCTGCAGATCGCGCCGCCGACGCGCTCCGATGTCGATGCATACCGCGACATTCGTTTGCAACTCGAAGCCGAATCGGGACGGATCAACGGCCGCTACGCCGAACTCGACTGGACGCCGATCCGCTACATCCACCGCCAGTACGAACGGCCGGTGCTCGCGGCGCTGTTTCGCGAATCGCACGTCGGGTTCGTCACGCCGTTGCGCGACGGAATGAACCTGGTGGCGAAGGAATATGTGTCGGCGCAGGACCCGGCCGATCCCGGCGTGCTAGTGCTGTCGCAGTTCGCGGGCGCGGCGCGTGAGCTGAACGGGGCGCTGATCGTGAATCCGCTCGACATCGACGGCATGGCTGACGCCCTCGCAACCGCGCTCGCGATGCCTCTCGCGGATCGGCAGGCGCGTTATCGGGAGATGTTCGATTCGCTGCGGGAGAACAACGTGTCCGTGTGGCGGGACAACTTCATGCGGGATTTGCGGGACTGAGTTGCAAAAAACGGGGCCTTGAAGGCCCCGTTTCTCGTCAAGCGGGCTGTGTCGGCGCAACGACCGCCGGCAGCTTGCCGTGCTGCTTCGACAGCAATTCGCGATACAAACCCGGCCGGTCGCGCAATTCCTGCGGCGTGCCGTCGTCGATGACCTTGCCCGAGCTCATCACGATGATCCGGTCGAAATTCTGCAGCGTCGACAGCCGGTGCGCGATCGCGACCACCGTGCGGCCGACCATCAGCCGGTCGAGCGCCTGCTGGATCGCTTCCTCCGACGAACTGTCGAGCGCGGAAGTCGCTTCGTCGAGCAGCAGGATCGGCGCGTTCTTCAGGATGGCGCGCGCGATCGCGATCCGCTGGCGTTGTCCGCCCGAGAGCTTCACGCCCCGGTCGCCGACGATCGTATCGAAACCTTCCGGCATCGCCTCGATGAAATCGGTGCAGCGCGCTTCGCGGGCCGCCGCGAGCACTTCCTCGCGGCTCGCTTCCGGCCGCCCGTACGCGATGTTCTCGTAGACCGTGCGGTGAAAGAGAGAAATATCCTGCGGCACGAGCGCGATCGACTGGCGCAGGCTGTCCTGCGTGATCGACGAAATATCCTGCCCGTCGACCCGGATCACGCCGCCCTGCGGCTCGTAGAAACGCTGCAGCAGCGCGAGCACGGTCGATTTGCCCGCCCCCGACTTGCCGATCAGTCCGACGCGCTGGCCCGGCTCGATGTGCAGGTGGAAGTTGTCGAGAATCGGCCGGCGGCGCGGATACGCGAACGTCACGCCCTCGAAATCGACGCGCCCGCCCTGCGGCACGAGCTCGGTCGCATCCGACCGGTCCGGCATGCCGTGCGGCTCGAGCAGCGTCTGAACGGCCTCCGACAGCCGCGCGACGTGCTGTGTTACGTCGACGAGTGCGACGGCCAGATCGCGCGTGCCGTGCAGAATCGTGAAACCGAGCGAGCTGACGAGCACGATGTCGCCCGAAGTAGCGCGGCCCAGCGACCACAGCCACAGCGCCCAGCCGAGCAGCCCCGCCGACAGAATCGCCGTCACGACCGCGTGGAACAGCCGCAGCTTTTCGAGATACAGCAGGCTCTGCTGGCGCGCGACCATTTCGGCCTTGACCGTCGAGCCGAAGCGCTTTTGCTCGCGGAACGTCATGCCGAAGGCGCGCACGAGCGCCATGTTGCCGATCACGTCGACGAGTTCGCCATCGACCGACGCCGCCTTCGACGCAAAATTGTGGTGCCGCGCCGAGCCGCGTTTGGCGAGCCGGTAGAGGATTAACGCGAGGATCGCGGAGGCGGTCATCAGGCCAGCCGCCATCAGCGGGTTGACGCTCGTGATCATCACGATCGCGCCGAACACCGCGATGCACGGCGGGAGGACATTCCACGCCATGACGTTTTCAGACGTGTAGATCGCGTTCGACGTCGCGGTGATCCGGCTTGCGAGCATCCCCGGCTGCTTCTCGGAGAAGTAGGTCGGCGAGTGGCCGCTCAGGTACTGGAAAAGGTCGCGCCGCAAGTCGCCCGTCACCGTGACGAACGCGTGTGCGCCGACCCAGCCGCCCACGCGCCACAGCATGTTGTCGGCGGCGATCAGCCCGACCAGGATCATGAATGCGCCCCACAGGGGGCCCGGATGTCCGCGGCCCTGGCCGAGGACGTCGATCAGGTGCTTGATCGCGTACTGCGAGGCGAGGGCGCAACCGACCGCAAGGAACACGCTCGTGAGAACCGTGGCGTGGGCGATCGGATGACGGCGGATGTAACGGAGCAGGAACGCCAGCGGACGATGCGCATAGCTCGCCAGCTTTTCGTTGTGCGCGTTACGTTGGGAGACGGTGAGTTGGTCCAATTGGTCGTTTTTGGTCGTAGATCGGTTGAGCTCGTAGTGCGCCTGAGTCTGGTGTCGCCATCGTCGTGAAAAAGCGGCGCGGCGCCGGCATGCGATCCCTGGCTGAATTGTAGCCAGTTATGAGATGGGTCGAAGCGGCCAAATCGCCGTGTTGCGATGCTTTCGCGTCCCGCCGGCTGTGAAACGCGATGCCCGCGGCCCTCGGCGCGCGCGGCATTGTAAGCAATGCGGGTCGGATTGCGGCACCGCATGCAGCGACTCGCGAACGGGCAGTCGTGAAGCAAAGAGGCATCATCGATCGAGCGACGCAGCACAACGCGGGCCCGCTGCCGGTTGCCGGACCGGCGCGTCGAGAGAGGAGGTGAGGGCGAGAGGCCTGCGGCCCGCCGCCCACGCGAACATTCGTCCTCCAATGTAGAACAGCCTTAATAAACAGGGGTTTGCAAAGTGTTTCCCCTTTGTAACAAGGTAAATAAGTTGAAATGGGTACGCGATAGCCGTGTAAAAAGCTCCATACTTCGCGTCGGGTTTCCACCTAGATTTTTTGACAGGTTTCTGTAGGTTCCGGTCAACCCGCCCGTCACTTGCGCGTTTATTGCAGGTGCGCGGCGAATTTAGAGATGGAATCGAACTTGCTCTAGTCAGCCAATCCGCACGAAACCTGGTGATCAGCGAGCCCACGCTTTTTCACTCGAGCAACAGACACACCGCTGTTTTTCAGCGTGAACTTCCGCCCGAGCCGAGCGATTCGCTTCCGATACTTCGACACGACACGTAGTACTTAGCCTGAATTTTTATTAGGAGTTTCCGATATGCGAATCGCTCAAATCGCGCCCCTTCATGAAGCTGTTCCGCCGAAGCTGTATGGCGGCACGGAACGCGTGGTGTCCTACCTGACCGAGGCCCTGGTCGACGCCGGACATGACGTCACGCTCTTCGCGAGCGGTGATTCGCAAACGTCGGCCAAGCTCGAAGCGTTCTGGCCGCAGGCGCTGCGCCTCGACCCGACCATCCGCGACACGATGGCGCCGCACATGCTGCTGCTCGAAGAAGTCCGCCGCCGCGCCGACGAATTCGACGTGCTGCATTTCCACATCGACTACTACCCGTTCTCGCTCTTCGCGCGCCAGCCGGTGCCGTTCCTGACGACGCTCCACGGCCGTCTGGACCTGCCCGAATTGCAGCCGATCTTCAACACGTTCAGCGACGTGCCGGTCGTCTCGATCTCGGACAACCAGCGCCAGCCGCTGCCGCAGGCAAACTGGCTGTCGACCGTGTATCACGGCCTGCCGGAAAACCTGCTGAACCCGATTCCGAACGTCGAACCGGGCTATCTCGCATTCCTCGGCCGCATTTCGCCGGAAAAGCGCGTCGACCGCGCGATCCGCATCGCGCAAGCGGCGGGCATGAAGATCAAGATCGCGGCGAAGCTCGACAAGGCCGACCGCGCCTATTACGAAGAGCACATCAAACCGCTGTTCGCACTTCCGCACGTCGAATACATCGGCGAGATCAACGAGCAGCAGAAGACTGAATTCCTCGGCAACGCGCACGCGCTGCTGTTCCCGATCGACTGGCCGGAGCCGTTCGGCCTGGTGATGATCGAGGCGATGGCTTGCGGCACGCCGGTGATCGCGTTTAATCGCGGTTCGGTGCCGGAAGTGATCGAGAACGGTGTGTCGGGTTTTGTGGTCGAGGACGAACTGAGCGCGATCGCGGCGGTCAAGCGCCTCGACACGCTGTCGCGCGCCAAGGTGCGCAAGGCGTTCGAAACGCGCTTCTCGTCGAAGGTCATGGCCGGGCGCTATGTCCAGTCGTATGAAGAGTTGCTGCGCCAGAAGCGCCGTACCGTGCTGCGCGAAGTCAACGCGAAGTAAAAGCTGGGTGCATTGACCGCAACAACGCCCCGTGCGCCGTCTGGCGCACGGGGCGTTGTCACAATCGGACGCTTTGCGTGCGGAATACCGCGTGCGCGCACGAAATCGAAAGTTGACGCGGCAATCTTCATATAATGTCCGGGCTCGCGCAAAGCGGGCCGGATCGTCCTTTTCGACGGCCGATTGCCGCGCATCGGACGCGCGGTCCGCATGAATCGTGGACAGGAGCGAATGTTTTGGCGAGAACGAAGCACACCAGCGCGAGCCCGGCACCGGGCGCCGGCACCGTCTTCGCGCTGCGGGCAATCGGACTGGTGCTCGCCGCGCGCTGGATCTTTTCGATGTCGCAGATGGGGTATCTGTCGTCAGTGCGCGCGATGACTTCTTCGCCTTGGGCCTGCGTCAATCTCGTGTTGCTTTTCCTGCTGATTTTTGTGCCCGGCGCGCGAGCCCGTGCCGATCGGCCGCTGCATCCGCTGCCGCAGTGGCTTCGGCAGGCCCTGCGGTTTCTTGCGCTGCTTAGCTTTGGGTTCGCGGTGTTTTCGGTCGGATTGTTCACCTGGCAGGCCGGCTGGCGGCGCGCGGCGCATGCGCTCGGCGAGTCGAACGGCTGGCTTGCTGTGGCGCCCGCGCTGTATGCGGTCGTGATGTGGATCTGCCGGCCGCGCGCGCTGTGGCGCACGAATATCGCGGCGCGGCGCTTCGCGATCGGCCGGTACGCGATTTCGCTCGATCCGCTGACGCGCACCGCCGTCGTCTGGGTCGAGAGCCGCAAGCTCGGGCAGTATGACGCGCGGGAGTTGTCGGTGAAGTGGCCGCCGTCTGGCGATGCGGTTCATGCCGTGCCTGCGCCGTCGCTTGCGCCTGCGCGGCGGCGCGGCTGGCGGGGCTGGTTCCCGAATCGACCGAAGATGGAATTGTTGTGGGATTCGCCGGCCGCAGCCGGGCACAATCGCACGACTGTATTCCGCGCGCCGCTCGTCACCGAGGGCGATCGGAGCGCAGCGCGCGCGCTCGACAGCACGCTGCGACAGGTCGATGCGGGTGCGTCGACGGTGCCGCTCATCACTTTCGACGGCGGGCGGGTCGCCTAGCTTCGTCGTTTCGCGTAGTCACGCAGTCCACGTCTTTCTTGTCGAACGCAGGGAGGAAAGCATGCTGATACGTTGGTTGCTCGCGGCGATTCATCTGCTCGCATTCGGTTTCGCGCTGGCGTCGGTGCTGGCGCGAGCGCGCGCGTTGCGTCGGCTCGATGCGTCGAATTCGGTGCACGCGAACGCAGTGGTTCTGCGCGACGTGTTTCGCGCCGACAGCATGTGGGGCGTCACGGCGCTTTTTCTCCTGATCACCGGCTTGATGCGCGCTTTCAGCGGCTTCGAAAAGGGCGGTTCTTACTACCTGCATGAGCCGCTGTTCCATCTCAAGATGACGGCGCTGGTGCTGATCGTCGCGATCGAAATCTCGCCGATGATGGCGCTGATCCGCTGGCGCGTCGCGGCGGGCCACGGCGGGTCGATCGATCTGGGGCGCGCGCGGCGGTTTGCGTGGATGAGCGATCTGGAAGCGGGGCTGGTGATCGTGATGGTGGTTGCGGCGAGCGGGATGGCGCGGGGGGTTTGGGCGGGGTAGGAATATCGCAAGGTCAATCAATCATGAAAACATCAACCTTCAACGCGGCTGATCACCTCGACAGCGAGGACATGATTGCTGGCTACATCAATCCGTTCTGGAAGAAGATGATCAGGAATTGCTTCTTGCCGCGATTGCCGACGTAGCAAAAGCGCGCGGCATGGCGAAAGTGACCGCCGCTGCAGGCTGGAAAGGGAAAGCGTGTACAAGACGTTGGCGCCGCGCTATGAGACCGTAACGAAGTTATTTCATGCGCTTGGTTTGAAGATCATTGCTGCGCCTGCTCATTCTTGAGAAACGCCTCTGTTTGGTATGACATCGAGTGGGGCAGCACTCATAGCGCGAACGCAAAGAAAAAGGGCCCAGGTCGTTAAACCTGAGCCCTTCCCTTTGCATCTGGTGGGTAGTACTGGGATCGAACCAGTGACCCCTGCCGTGTGAAGGCAGTGCTCTACCGCTGAGCTAACCACCCGAAGAAGCGAAATTATGTCAGAGATATCCGACTTCGTAAAGCGATTGTTTAGAGCATTGCACGAATTTATGCGGCTGCCTCGGCATTTTCCACCACCGGTTCCGTGCGCCACACGCTCGTGCCTTTGACGGCTTTATCGAGATCGTTGAGCACGGAGTCGTGGGCGCTCAGCTCCTCGGCCGATGCCGTGATCACCAGCAAGACGAGATTATCGAGCGCGATACGGGGCGAAAGCGTCGTGCCCGCCGCCGGCACGTCGCCGAGCATGTCGATGACGAGACTTTCCTGGCCGCGCGTCATCGCCAGATAAACTTCCGCGAGCAACTCCGAGTCGAGCAACGCGCCGTGCAGCGTGCGGTGCGCGTTGCTCACGTCAAAGCGGTCGCATAGCGCGTCGAGCGAATTGCGTTTGCCGGGGAACATCTGCTTCGCCTGCACGAGCGTGTCGATCACGCCGCCGCAGCACTCCGTCACGCGCGGCATCCCGAGCAGCCCGAATTCGACGTCCAGAAAGCCAATGTCGAACGGCGCGTTATGAATGATCAGCTCGGCGTCCGCGAGAAATTCGCGCAGTTCGGCAGCGATTTCCGCGAACTTCGGCTTGTCGCTCAGGAATTCGGTCGTCAGGCCGTGCACGGCGAGCGCGCCCGGATCGCTGTCGCGGCCCGGGTTGACGTAAAAGTGCAGGTTGTTGCCGGTGAGCCGTCGATTGATCAGCTCGACGCAGCCGATTTCGATGATGCGATCGCCCGTGCGGGCATTGAGGCCGGTGGTTTCGGTATCGAGTACGAGTTGGCGCATTGGCTTATCAATTGGTTAGCTGTCGGCGAGCGATGTCACGCCGCGATTAGCGAGCGCATCGGCGCGTTCGTTTTCCGGGTGGCCGGCGTGGCCCTTGACCCAGCGCCATTCGATCTGATGCTGCACGACGAGCGCGTCGAGCCGCTTCCAGAGATCGGCATTCTTGACGGGCGTCTTCGCGGCCGTCATCCAGTTC
Source organism: Caballeronia terrestris (assembly GCF_001544515.1). GTDB lineage: Bacteria > Pseudomonadota > Gammaproteobacteria > Burkholderiales > Burkholderiaceae > Caballeronia > Caballeronia terrestris. The sequence goes on along the minus strand of NZ_FCOL02000006.1, from coordinate 161,733 downwards.
TTCTTCTTCCAGCCGTGAATCCATTCGCTGATGCCTTTTTGCACATATTGCGAATCGGTATGGATCACTGCGTGGACCGGCCGCTTCAGCGCTTCGAGCGCGGCGATCACGGCCATCAGTTCCATGCGGTTGTTCGTGGTGGCGGCCTCGCCGCCAAACAATTCCTTTTCCTGCGTGCCGAAGCGCAGCAGGGCGCCCCAGCCACCGGGGCCGGGATTTCCCTTGCAGGCGCCGTCGGTATAAATGTCGATTACCTTTGCGGAGTCTGGAGTCATCAATGCTCGTTACGAGTGTGCGGTGCCGCGACCGGAGCGAGCCCCGGCGCGAGTGCGGGTTTTTTCAGCTTGCGCGGGCCGATCAGACGCATGCCGCGCACGCGCTTGATCGCCGTGATCATGTAGGCGGCGCCGAAGATCGGCCACCAGCGGTCGCCGGCCGCTTCCATGAACTGATAGCGTTGCAGCCATTTTTCAGCGACGAGCGGCGGACGATAGCAGCCGAAACGCCCGCGTTCAAGGTCGAATCCGAGCAGCTTGATCCAGTCCTTGATCCGCGTGAACGCGATCATGTCGTGCGCATCTGGCACGAACGGCCGTCCAGCCACCTTCCCGAACGATTGCCGCGCGCCCCAGAGGCTCAGCGAATTGAAGCCGAGGATGATCAATTGCCCTTCGGGCATCAGCACCCGTTCGGCTTCGCGCAGCAAACGATGCGGATCGCTCGTAAACTCGAGCGTGTGCGGCAGCACGAGCAGATCGACGCTCTGCGCCTCGAACGGCAGATCGAGCAGGTCGCACCAGACGGTGCTGCGTCCCGCTGGCGCGTGCAAGCCGCGACTGGCCGACGGCAGCGACGCGACGCCCGGCCGTGGATTCGCCGGCGGATACATATAGGGCGCGCTGGCGCCGCTCGCGGGATCGAGGACGATCGCGCGGCCCGTCATCCGGTTTTCGCGCAGCGCGTCGAGCTGCGGCATGCCGAGTTGCAGCGCGTGGTAGCCGAAGATGTCGGACACCACGCGATCGAGCTGCGCCTGCTCCCAGTCGAGGACATAGCGTCCGGGCGCGGAGCCGGTCCAGGCGGGCCAGTCTATAATCGATCGGTCAGACATGTTCGGAATTGCCGCCTTGAAGAGCTCGCTATGAAAACGCTTGAGTACGTGCCGGTGCCGGCTTTCGAAGACAACTACATCTGGCTCGTGTCGGACGGCAGCGACGCCGTGGTCGTCGATCCCGGCGACGCCGCGCCTGTCGAGGCCTATCTCGCGAAACGCGGCTGGAAGCTGACCGCTATTTTACTCACGCACCATCATCACGACCACGTCGGCGGCGTCGAAGACCTGCTCGTTAGCCGTTCGGCCGAGGGCGCGAACGGCGCGATACCCGTCTACGGCCCGGCCGGCGAGCGAATCGACCACCTGACGCAGCGCTTGAAACAGGGCGACCGGGTGAGCATCGCGAGCCCGGCGCTCGACTTCTCCGTGATCGACGTCCCGGGCCACACCGCTGGCCACATCGCTTATTTTCAGGACGCCGATCCGCGCGGCACGCCGCATCTATTCTGCGGCGATACGCTTTTCGCGAGCGGCTGCGGGCGCCTGTTCGAAGGCACGCCGCAACAGATGCTGACCTCGCTCGATGCGCTCGCCGCGCTTCCCGAGACCACGCAGGTTCACTGCGCCCACGAATATACGCTCTCGAACATCCGCTTTGCGCGCGCCTGCGAACCGGCCAACGACGCGCTCGCCCGCTGGCAAGACGACGCCCAAGCCATGCGCGCAGCCGGCCAGCCGACGCTGCCAACGACCATCGGTCACGAGAAATCGGTGAACCCGTTCTTGCGCGTCGACGAAGCCGACATCCAGGCGACGCTCGCTGCTCACTACAATCACCCGGTCACCGACCGTCTCGAAGCGTTTCGATTGATGCGCGGCTGGAAAGATAAGTTCCGCTAACCCCAGCGAACTGGAAGCGAACTTCATCCGAAACGTTGGAAACGTCGCCAGAGGCTGGATTTTGCTGGCTTTTCCGTCTTTTATATTGACGACGGCTGTACGCTTCCGTACCATCGGCTCCAAATTTCCAAGCATATTTTTTGGAATCCCGAGACGTTCATGCGACAGATTCTTAGTGCGCTACTCGTCCTCACGCTAGCCGCCTGTGCCAGCCAAGGACCGACAGCGCCCAATTCCCTTTCCTCACTGCCTTCCGCTTCGAAACAGCAAGCCGTAGCCGACACGATCCGACGAACCGCCGCCGCCAAGGAAACCATCAACGTCGACAAGACGTCGGTCGATTCACTCGCGGGCCGCGACGCCGATCTGTGGGGCCGGATTCGCGGCGGCTTCCAGATTCCCGATCTGCAAAGCGACCTCGTCGACATGCAGGTGTCCTGGTACGCGCAGCGTCCGGACTACGTTGAACGCATGACCGGGCGCTCTCAGAAATATCTGTATCACATCGTCGAAGAACTCGAGCAGCGGCACATGCCGACCGAACTCGCGCTGCTTCCGTTCATCGAATCGGCGTTCAATCCGCAGGCGCTTTCCGTCGCGAAGGCAGCCGGGATGTGGCAGTTCGTGCCGGGCACCGGCCGCGACTACAAGCTGAAGCAAAACATGTGGCAGGACGACCGGCGCGACGTGCTGGCCTCGACCAGCGCGGCGCTCGACTATCTCACGCGCCTGCACGACATGTTCGGCGACTGGCATCTCGCGCTCGCTGCATACAACTGGGGCGAGGGCAACGTGCAGCGCGCGATCGCGCGCAACGAGGCGGCGGGCCTGCCGACCGACTACGAAAGCCTGCGCATGCCCAACGAGACGCGCAACTACGTGCCGAAGCTGCAGGCGGTCAAGAACATCGTCGCGAATCCGCAGATGTACGGCTTGACGCTTCCGGACATTCCGAATCACCCGTATTTCGTGACGGTCACGACGTCGCGCGACATCGACGTGACGATGGCCTCGAAGCTCGCCGGCATGCCGATGGAGGAATTCCGCTCGCTGAATCCGTCGTTTTCGAAGCCGGTGATTCTCGGCGCGACGAACCCGCAGATCTTGCTGCCCTTCGACAACGCCACCGCGTTCCAGCGCAACCTCAAGACGTATAACGGGGCGCTGTCGTCATGGACGACTTATACCGTCACCGAGCGCTCGCGCCCGGCCGCGATCGCGGAGAAGATCGGCGTCGATGCCGACACGCTGATGTCGGTCAACCGCATTCCCGCGGGCATGCGCCTGAAGCCGGGCTCGACGATCGTCGTGCCGCGCAACGACGATGACGACGAAGACATCAGCGCCGACGTCGCCGAAAGCGCCGTGCTGTCGGTCGAGCCAGACGTGCCTGATACGCGCCGCATGGTGATCCGCGTGCGCCGCCAGCAATCGATCGAGACGTTCGCCGATCGTTACGACGTATCGGTCGCGCAGGTGCGGGCATGGAACCGCACGCGTCGCGACGCGATCATGCCGGGTCAGGTGATGGTGCTGCACGTGCCGTACGGGCGCGCGGTGCCGGCCGAGCCTGGTCCGGTGCGTATGCAGACCGTGTCGGCGTCGAGCCGCAACCGGGGCGGCGTGACGAAGATCGGCACGAGCGCGCCGGAATCGAAATCGTCGCGCGGGGGGAAATCGGCAGGAGCGGCTTCAGCCAAGGTGACGAAAGTTTCCTCCAAAAGCGAGGCCAAGCCCGTAGCACCAGCGACCAAAACCGCGACCGCGAAGAGCAAGAAGAAATAACCCGCACGCGATGCCTTTATCCCACGCCGTCACCAAGGTGACGGCGTTTTCAATTGGTCGCGCAGTTAAACTCCCGCTTTAAAGCCAAATTAAGCGCCTGCACCGAATGACGCCCTCCGTCCGTCTGCGTGTTTTTTTTCTGTTCGCCGCCGGTTACTTCGTCTCGTACGTGTTCCGGGGCGTCAATCTGGGCTTCGCGCCGCTCATCACGCACGATCTCGGCCTCTCCGCCGCCGACCTCGGCCTGCTCACCTCGCTCTATTTCATCGGCTTCGCGGCCGCGCAGATTCCCGTCGGCGTGCTGCTCGACCACTTCGGGCCGCGCCGTGTCACTGCCGGCATGCTGATTTTTGCGGCGCTCGGCATCTGGGTGTTCGGCATGGCGCACGGGCTCGCCGGCATGATGGCGGGGCGGCTCCTGATCGGCGTGGGCGTTTCGGTGTGCCTGAGCGCGGCGTTCAAGGCCTCCGCGCAGTATTTTCCCGTCGCGCGGCTACCGCTCGTCAACGGACTGACGATGGCGATGGGCGGACTCGGCGGCGTCGTCGTCGGGTCGCCGCTGGCTTCGCTTCTGGCCGTCGCGAGCTGGCGCGGCGTGTGCGCGGGGCTCGGCGTGTTCACGCTCGTCGTCGCCGGCGCGATTCTGCTGTTCGCGCCCGAGAAACGCGACGCCCATCATCAGGCCGACATCGTCACGCAGTTCAAGGGCACTTGGCACATCCTGCGCAGCGCGGCGTTCTGGAAGATCGCGTCGTTCTCGGTCGTGACCCAAGGCGTCTTCTACGCGATGCAGTCGCTCTGGATCCGCCCCTATCTGCTCGACGTGATGGGCCTCAGCGCCAGCCACGCGGCGGCGCTCGTCTCGGTGCTCGGCTTCGCGATGATGGCCGGCTGCATTGGCTTCGGCGCGGCGGCGCGCAGCCTGGAGCGACGGGGCGTCTCGGTCTACGCGTTCTGCGGCATCGGCATGGGGCTTTTCGTGCTCGTGCAACTGCTGATGGTGTTTCGCGCGCCGCTGCCGCCGGCCGCGCTGCTCGCCGCTTACGGCATCTTCGGGGGCACCGGCATCCTGAGCTACGCCGTCCTCGCCGAATACTTTCCGTCGCACATGATCGGGCGGACCAACACGACGCTCACGCTCGTTATCTTCGTGCTGATCTTCGGCTTCCAGGTGGGAATCGGCGGCGTGCTTTCGCAATGGCCGATCGAGGATGGACATTACCCTGCCGCCGCGCATCTGACTGCATGGGGCGTGCTGATTGCGCTGCAGATCGCGAGCGCGATCTGGTACGTCCTGCCGAGCCGCGTCCTGCAGAAGACGGGGCGCGCCGTCTCGTAATCGAAACGCATGCGCCGTCCGGGCAAGTCCCGAGGCGTTCCTGGAACGCCTCTTGCATCGCGCGAGTCTCAAAATTTGGCGGGAAGTGCGGTTCCGCGCTATAATTCGAAGGTTTGAGCACATCAACCCGCACCCTAGCGCCTACCTCCCACATACCGTTCATCCGCCGCGCCTTGTAGCACGCGCCGCATGCCGCCGACCCTCTGCGCCGACTGTCCCGCTCCATGCGGAAAAAGACCAGGCCAGCCACGCCGCGAACCATGCGCCCCGTCACAAATCACGCGATGCGGGTCTGCGCGCGCCATCAAACAGGCTGCGCGCAACCCCCAGAAGTCGGACAGACAGGTCGGCAACAGGGTGTTCCCCAAGGAGCCTCCCGTGTTGCCGTCATTTTCCCCAGCACTTCTCGCACTCGCCGACGGCACGGTCTTTCGTGGTCATTCGATCGGCGCGGCCGGTTCGACGATCGGCGAAGTGGTGTTCAACACCGCGATCACCGGCTATCAAGAGATCCTCACCGATCCGAGCTACGCCCGCCAGATCGTCACGCTGACCTATCCGCATATCGGCAACGTAGGCGTGAATGCCGAGGATGTCGAAGCCACCAAAGTCCATGCCGCCGGCCTGATCATCCGTGACCTGCCGGTGCTCGCTTCCAATTTCCGCTGCGAGCAATCGCTCGGCGATTATCTGAAGGCGCAGGGCGTCGTCGCGATCGCGGGCATCGATACGCGCAAGCTCACGCGCATCCTGCGCGACAAAGGCGCGCAGAACGGCTGCATCCTCGCCGGCTCGACCGACGAAGCGAAAGCGCTCGAACTCGCGCGCTCGTTCCCGGGGCTCGCGGGCATGGACCTCGCGAAAGTCGTGTCGACGAAGGAAAGCTACGACTGGACGCAGACCGAATGGCGGCTCGAATCCGGCTACGGCAAGCAGGAAGCGCCGAAGTACCGCGTCGTCGCGTTCGACTACGGCGTGAAGTACAACATCCTGCGCATGCTCGCCGAGCGCGGCTGCCACGTCACCGTGCTGCCGGCCGAAGCCACCGCCGTTGACGCCCTTGCGCTCAACCCCGACGGCGTGTTCCTCTCGAACGGCCCCGGCGACCCGGAACCGTGCGACTACGCGATCCGCGCGACGCGCGAATTCATCGAGCGCGGCATTCCGACGTTCGGCATCTGCCTCGGCCACCAGATCATGGGTCTCGCCGTCGGCGCGAAGACGATGAAGATGAAGACCGGCCACCACGGCGCGAACCATCCGGTGAAGGATCTCGAAGACGGGCGCGTCGTGATCACGTCGCAGAACCACGGCTTCGCCGTCGATGCCTCGACGCTCCCCGCAAACGCGAAGGTCACGCACGTTTCGCTCTTCGACGGCACGCTGCAAGGCTTCGCGCTCACCGACAAGCCCGCGTTCTGCTTCCAGGGCCATCCGGAAGCGTCGCCGGGACCGAACGACATCGCGTATCTGTTCGACCGCTTCATCAAGCTGATGGAAACGCAGAAAGTCGCAGCGTAAATAGCACGCAACAGAACCACATTACCGAGAGCAGTTATGCCGAAGCGGACAGACATCAAGAGCATTCTCATCATCGGCGCGGGACCGATCATCATCGGCCAGGCGTGCGAGTTCGACTATTCGGGCGCGCAGGCGTGCAAGGCGCTGCGTGAAGAGGGCTACAAGGTCATTCTCGTCAACAGCAACCCCGCGACGATCATGACCGACCCGAACACGGCCGACGTCACCTACATCGAGCCGATTTCGTGGGAAGTGGTCGAGCGGATCATCGCGAAGGAGCGCCCGGACGCGATCCTCCCGACGATGGGCGGCCAGACCGCGCTCAATTGCGCGCTCGATCTTTTCCATCACGGCGTGCTGGAAAAGTACAAGGTCGAGTTGATTGGCGCATCGCCGGAAGCTATCGACAAGGCCGAGGACCGCCAGAAGTTCAAGGACGCGATGACAAAGATCGGCCTCGGGTCGGCGAAGTCGGGCATCGCGCATTCGATGGAGGAAGCGCTGCAGGTGCAGGCCAATATCGCGGCGCAAACTGGCAGCGGCGGCTATCCGACCGTCATCCGTCCGTCGTTCACGCTGGGCGGCTCGGGCGGCGGCATCGCGTACAACAAGGAAGAGTTCGAGGAAATCTGTCGCCGGGGGCTGGATCTTTCGCCGACGCGCGAGCTGCTGATCGAAGAGTCGCTGCTCGGCTGGAAAGAGTACGAGATGGAAGTGGTCCGCGACACCAAGGATAACTGCATCATCGTTTGCTCGATCGAAAACCTCGACCCGATGGGCGTGCACACGGGCGATTCGATCACTGTTGCGCCCGCGCAGACACTCACCGACAAGGAATACCAGATCCTGCGCAACGCATCGCTCGCGGTGCTGCGCGAGATCGGCGTCGATACGGGCGGCTCGAACGTGCAGTTCGCGATCAACCCGATCGACGGCCGCATGGTCGTGATCGAAATGAATCCGCGCGTGTCGCGTTCGTCGGCGCTGGCATCGAAGGCGACGGGCTTCCCGATCGCGAAGGTCGCGGCGAAGCTCGCCGTCGGCTACACGCTCGACGAACTGAAGAACGAAATCACCGGCGGCCAGACGCCGGCCTCGTTCGAACCGACGATCGACTACGTCGTCACGAAGATTCCGCGTTTCGCGTTCGAGAAGTTCCGCGAAGCCGATTCGCGCCTGACGACGCAGATGAAGTCGGTCGGCGAAGTGATGGCGATCGGCCGCACGTTCCAGGAGTCGTTCCAGAAGGCGCTGCGCGGGCTGGAAGTCGGCGTCGACGGTCTCGACGAAAAGACCACCAGCCGCGACGAAGCGATCCGCGAGATCGGCGAACCGGGGCCGGACCGTATCTGGTTCCTCGGCGACGCGTTCCGTCTGGGCCTCACGGCGCAGGAAATCTTCGAGGAAACGTCGATCGACCCGTGGTTCCTCGCGCAGATCGAACAGATCATTCTCAAGGAAAAGGCGCTGCAAGGCCGCACGCTTGAGAGTCTTTCGAAGGAAGAACTGCTTTATCTGAAGCAAAGCGGGTTTTCCGATCGCAGGCTGGCGAAGCTGACCGGCTCCAATCAGACCGCCGTGCGCAAGCGCCGTCACGAACTGAAGGTGCGCCCGGTCTACAAGCGCGTGGACACCTGCGCCGCCGAATTCGCGACGAAAACCGCCTACATGTACTCGACCTACGAGGACGAGTGCGAAGCGAATCCCACGGACAAAAAGAAGATCATGGTGCTGGGCGGCGGCCCGAACCGGATCGGGCAGGGCATCGAGTTCGACTATTGCTGCGTGCACGCCGCGCTCGCGATGCGCGAGGACGGCTATGAAACCATCATGGTCAACTGCAATCCGGAGACAGTCTCCACCGATTACGACACATCCGACCGCCTGTACTTCGAGTCGCTGACGCTCGAAGACGTGCTCGAGATCGTCGATCTGGAAAAGCCGGTCGGCGTGATCGTGCAGTACGGCGGCCAGACGCCGCTCAAGCTCGCGCTCGATCTGGAAGCGAACGGCGTGCCGATCGTCGGCACGTCGCCGGACATGATCGATGCCGCCGAAGACCGCGAGCGCTTCCAGAAGCTGCTGCAGGACCTGAACCTGCGCCAGCCGCCGAACCGCACGGCACGCGCCGAGGACGAAGCGCTGAAGCTCGCCGAGGAAATCGGCTATCCGCTCGTCGTGCGTCCGTCGTACGTGCTGGGCGGGCGCGCGATGGAAATCGTCCACGAGCCGCGCGATCTCGAACGCTACATGCGCGAGGCCGTGAAGGTATCGAACGATTCGCCGGTGCTGCTCGACCGCTTCCTGAACGATGCGATCGAATGCGATGTCGATTGCATCTCGGACGGCGAAGCGGTGTTCATCGGCGGCGTGATGGAGCACATCGAGCAGGCGGGCGTGCACTCGGGCGATTCGGCCTGTTCGCTGCCGCCGTACTCGCTGTCGCAGGAAACCGTCGACGAACTGAAGCGTCAGACCGGCGCGATGGCGAAGGCGCTCAACGTGATCGGCCTGATGAACGTGCAGTTCGCGATCCAGCAAGTGCCGCAGGACGACGGCTCGAAGAAGGACGTGATCTACGTGCTGGAAGTGAATCCGCGTGCGTCGCGGACGGTGCCGTATGTGTCGAAGGCGACCGGCCTGCCGCTCGCCAAGATCGCCGCGCGCGCGATGGTCGGCCAGAAGCTCGCGGAGCAGGGCGTCACGAAGGAAGTGATTCCGCCGTACTTCAGCGTCAAGGAAGCGGTGTTCCCGTTCGTCAAGTTCCCGGCAGTCGATCCGGTGCTCGGACCCGAAATGCGCTCGACGGGCGAAGTGATGGGCGTCGGCCGCACCTTCGGCGAGGCGCTTTTCAAGTCACAACTGGCGGCGGGCTCGCGCCTGCCGGAGTCGGGCACGGTGCTCCTGACCGTGATGGACGCCGACAAGCCGAAGGCCGTCGAGGTTGCGAGCATGCTTCACGAGCTCGGCTATCCGATCGCCGCGACCAAGGGCACGGCGGCCGCGATCCAGGCGGCGGGCGTTCCGGTGAAGGTCGTGAACAAGGTGAAGGACGGCCGTCCGCACATCGTCGACATGATCAAGAACGGCGAGATCGCACTCGTCTTCACGACCGTCGACGAAACGCGCGCCGCGATTGCCGATTCGCGCTCGATCCGCATGAGCGCGCAGGCCAACAAGGTCACGTACTACACGACGATGTCGGGCGCGCGGGCGGCGGTCGAGGGGCTGCGTTATCTGAAGGACCTGGAAGTCTATGATTTACAAGGTCTGCATGCTCGCCTAAACTAAGGCCTCGATTATTGGTTTTTGGCTTCAAGGGCCGCGGTTAAGCGGCGTCTCCCTTCTTACCGGGAGATGCACTTAACCGCGGTAATTTTTTTACGGCTGTTTTTTGTTCTTCGAGTTGTTTATGAGCACAGTTCCATTGACGAAGCGCGGCGCAGAACTCCTGCGCGCGGAATTGCAACGCCTGAAATCGGTCGAGCGGCCGGCGGTCGTGAATTCGATCGCGGAAGCGCGGGCTCAGGGCGATCTGTCGGAAAACGCCGAGTACGACGCCGCGAAGGAAAAGCAGGGCTTCATCGAGGGCCGCATCGCCGAGCTCGAGTCGAAGCTGGCCGCCGCGCAAGTCATCGATCCGACCACCGTCGAAGCGGACGGCCGCGTGGTGTTCGGGGCGACGGTCGAGCTGGAGGACCTGGAGTCGGGCAAGCCGGTGAAGTACCAGATCGTCGGCGACGACGAAGCCGACATCGATCACGGCCTCGTGTCGATCAGCTCGCCGATCGCGCGGGCGCTGATCGGCAAGACGGATGGCGATATCGCGTCGGTGCAGGCGCCGGGCGGCGCGCGCGAATACGAAATCATCTCCGTCAAGTACGTCTGATGGCACATCGACTCTTCCGCATCGTGGCAATGGCGTGGGTCGGCAGCTTGCTGAGCCTTGGGTTTATCGCCGCGCCGGTGCTTTTTTCGATGCTCGATCGTGCGTCGGCGGGGTCGGTGGCGGCGCAGATCTTCCGCATCGAAGCGATGCTGGGCGTGGTGTGCGCGCTGATTCTGCTCTTGATCGCCAATCGCATGGTGCGCGGCGGTTTCGCCGACTACAAGCGCGTGCGGTGGATCGTCGCAGTGATGCTGCTGTGTGTGCTGATCGGCTATTTCGGCCTGCAGCCGTTCATGAATTCGCTTCGTGTGGCAGCTCAAGAAGCAGGTACGGATCTCGCGAATTCGCCCTATGCCAAGCAGTTCGGCATGTTGCATGGCGTGTCGAGCGCGTTTTATGTCGTCGAAAGCCTGCTGGGTGTGCTGCTCGTGTGGCGACTGCCGGGACCGTCATCGTCCGGGCCGGTCGTCGCCCGGGGACAATCCGCCGCGGTCGCGGCGCGGCGCGCGCGTCGCTGATGCCACCGGCGCCCGGGATGTCCGGGCGCCACGTCTTTCCGGGCGCTGCCCGAAATCAATGCCTTATTTCGACGTCTGATGCTGGCGCTTGGCGCTCGTCTGGCGCTTTTTCGCGCGCTTGACATTGCCGCCAGCCGTCACGCGCTCGTTGCCGCGCACGAGCAGCTTTTCCTTCTTCGGCTTGCGCACGGTTGGCGCATCGCGTGTGATCTTCACCGCCTTCACGATGCGCGGCGCGCGGCCCTTGGTCGTCGGCTCGGCGGCGGCTTCGCGGGCGCTCGGCATCGTGGAGCGGCGGCCCGATGCCTTCACTGGGGTCGTATCTTCGGGCCTCCAGATCACGAGCAGCTTGCCGATATGCTGGACAGGCGCGGCCTTGAGGCTATCGCAGATTTCCTCGTACATTGCAACGCGCGCGTCGCGCTCGTCGCCGAAAACGCGGATCTTGATGAGCTGATGGGCGTCGAGGTGGACTTCGATTTCGGCCAGCACGGCTTCGGTCAGCCCTTCAGCGCCGACGAGAACGACGGGCTTGAGCGCGTGGGCCTGCGAGCGCAGATCGGCACGTTGAGCGGGAGAGAGTTTGAGGGCGGGCATGTGAAGTAACGGACTCGACTAAAATATGAGGGGTGCTGAAGCGCAAAAGGGCGAAAGGCGTCGCGCCGGGCTGCGGCCCGCATCGACGACGCTAGCGCCGACAGTATGTAGGGCCAATAAAGACGCGAGTCACAGCGCGGGGTCAGGGGCTTTCCCGACGGGGCCAGCCGCAAGACGAAAGGCTCGTCGCAAGGCGGTGGAGGAACAAAAAACTTCGCCGACAGCCGGGCGACGAATGCCCGCGAACACCGAAGCCGGCGACAGGTAGAACCGCCGGCCGGCCGAATAAGACGCGTATTATCCGCTAAAAGCATTGCTTGATGCAGCAACTTAATGCAGCAGGATCAGGCAGCACGAGTTCATTATCAATGGCAAAAAACCGCTTCAATCATTCGTGGTTGCACGACCACATCAACGATCCCTACGTGAAGCTCGCGCAGCGCGAGGGCTATCGCGCGCGCGCCGCCTACAAGCTCAAGGAAATCGACGAACAGGACAAGCTGATCCGCCCGGGCCAGATCATCGTCGATCTCGGCTCGACGCCGGGAAGCTGGAGCCAGTACGTGCGCAACAAGCTTGCGCAGGGCGCGAAGCGCGACCAGCAGCGCGAAGGCGGCATCGACGGCACGATCATCGCGCTCGATCTCCAGCCGATGGAGCCGATCGCCGACGTTACCTTCATTCAGGGCGACTTCCGTGAGGATTCGGTGCTCGATCAACTGAGGGAATTGGTCGGCGAGCGTCAAGTGGACCTTGTAATCTCGGACATGGCCCCCAACCTGTCGGGGGTGGCGAGTGCGGATGCAGCGCGGATGGAGCATTTATGCGATCTCGCGCTGGAATTCTCACAAAATCACCTGAAACCGGAGGGCGCGTTGCTGGTCAAGTGCTTTCATGGCAGCGGTTACAGCCAGATCGTCGAGAAATTCAAGCACCAGTTCAAAATCGTCGCGCCACGCAAGCCGAAGGCGTCGCGCGACAAATCGTCTGAAACGTTTATCTTGGGCAGGCAGTTGAAGCGCCCCGCTTAAGGTCAGCGTCGTCGGAAGTGGCAAAAAAACGCCGATTTCCGCCGAATGCGCCTGAAAAAAGGCCTCCATCGCTATTTGCGTGGTAGAGAATGCTTATGGCAGGGGCTAGCGGACTGGATTAGAATGGTTTAGGTGGTGCCGCAAGGTGTATGTAGGCGCCCGTCTATGATTAGGAGTGGTGCTTTGAACAACAATATGTTCTCTAAGGCGGCAGTGTGGCTCGTGATCGCACTGGTGCTGTTCACGGTGTTCAAGCAGTTTGATAAGCCCCGCGTCCAGGAAGGTGTGTCGTATTCGCAGTTCATGGACGACGCGAAGAGCGGCAAGGTCAAGACCGTGACCGTTCAGGGCCGCAATTTGACGGTCACTCCGGCAGACGGCCAGAAGTACCAGATCGTGTCCCCCGGCGACATCTGGATGGTCGGCGATCTGATGAAATACGGCGTACAGGTCAGCGGCAAGGCCGACGACGAACCCAATGCGCTCGTATCGGCGCTGTATTACCTCGGGCCGACGATCCTGATCATCGGTTTCTGGTTCTACATGATGCGGCAGATGCAGGGGGGTGGCAAAGGCGGAGCCTTCTCGTTCGGCAAGTCGCGAGCGCGGCTGATCGACGAAAACAACAACGCAATCAATTTCACCGATGTCGCGGGCTGTGACGAAGCGAAGGAAGAAGTGTCGGAACTCGTCGACTTCTTGCGCGATCCGCAGAAATTCCAGAAGCTGGGCGGTCGCATTCCGCGCGGCGTACTGCTGGTCGGCCCTCCGGGTACGGGTAAGACGCTGCTCGCCCGCGCCATCGCTGGCGAAGCGAAGGTGCCGTTCTTCAGCATTTCGGGTTCGGACTTCGTCGAAATGTTCGTCGGCGTGGGCGCGGCCCGTGTGCGCGACATGTTCGAGCAAGCGAAGAAGCATGCGCCGTGTATCGTGTTCATCGACGAAATCGACGCGGTCGGTCGTCATCGCGGCGCCGGGATGGGCGGCGGTAACGATGAACGCGAGCAGACGCTGAACCAGATGCTCGTCGAGATGGACGGCTTCGAAGCGAATTCCGGCGTGATCGTAATCGCCGCGACCAACCGCTCCGACGTGCTGGACAAGGCGCTCTTGCGTCCGGGCCGTTTCGACCGTCAGGTGTACGTCGGTCTGCCGGACATCCGCGGTCGCGAGCACATCATGAAGGTGCACCTGCGCAAGGTGCCAATCTCGAACGACGTCGACGCATCCGTGATCGCGCGCGGGACGCCAGGCTTCTCGGGCGCCGATCTCGCGAATCTCGTGAACGAAGCTGCGTTGTTTGCGGCGCGTCGCGGCAAGCGGATCGTCGAAATGCAGGATTTCGAGGACGCAAAGGACAAGATTTTCATGGGTCCGGAGCGCAAGTCGGCTGTGATGCGCGAAGAAGAGCGTCGCAATACGGCGTACCACGAGTCGGGTCACGCGGTGGTCGCGAAGCTGTTGCCGCATGCCGATCCGGTGCACAAGGTCACGATCATGCCGCGTGGCTGGGCGCTCGGTGTGACCTGGCAGTTGCCGGAGCATGACCGTGTGAACCTGTATCGCGACAAGATGCTCGAGGAAATCGCGATCCTGTTCGGCGGCCGTGCAGCGGAAGAAGTGTTCCTGAACTCGATGTCGACGGGTGCTTCGAACGACTTCGAGCGCGCGACCAAAATGGCGCGCGACATGGTGACGCGGTACGGCATGTCCGACGTGCTCGGCACGATGGTCTATGTCGATACCGAGCAGGACGGCATGTTCGGAAAGCTGGCATCGAAGACGGTGTCGGAAGCGACGCAGCAGAAGGTCGACGCTGAAATTCGCCGCATCCTCGACGAGCAATACGGGCTCGCCCGCAAGCTGCTCGAAGATCACCGGGACAACGTCGAAGCGATGACGAAGGCGCTGCTCGAATGGGAAACCATCGACGCGGACCAGATCAGCGACATCATGGCTGGCCGTCCGCCGCGTCCGCCGAAGAACCTGCCGCCGCCCTCGGGTGATACGCCGAGCAGCGGCAACAGCGGCACCGAAGTGAAGCCGGGCAACGCTACCGCGCCGGCCTGAGTTTTACTCGATCCGTTCAAGGGCTGGTGTGTTCGACACACCGGCCCTTTTTCTTTGATCGGCCTGATGGTGTTTTTCCGGCTCGCGAACTTCCCAACTCATTCTCCAGTCGAATCGTTGACTTCATCCAATTTGCAATCTTCGGTGCCGCCGTCGCTTCATTGCGGGCGCTTCACGCTGACTTTCGAGCGTCCGCTCGTGATGGGCATTCTGAACGTCACGCCGGATTCGTTTTCCGATGGCGGCCAGTTCCTGTCACGCGATGACGCAATCAAGCGAGCCGAGCAGATGCTCGCCGATGGCGCCGACATGATCGATATCGGCGGCGAATCGACGCGTCCTGGCTCGCTGCCCGTACCGCTGGACGAGGAGTTGCGGCGCGTGATTCCAGTCGTCGAGGCGTTACGGTCGATGAACGTGCCGCTATCCGTCGATACGTACAAGCCGGAGGTCATGCGCGCAGCGCTTCAAGCGGGCGCCGACATGATCAACGACGTCTGGGGCTTCCGGCAGGACGGCGCAATCAATGCCGTCAAAAACAGCAATTGCGGTCTCTGCGTGATGCACATGCTCGGCGAGCCGCGGACGATGCAGGTTGAAGAGCCGGTGTACCGGGATGTCGTCGAGGATGTGCGGGACTTTTTCGCCGAGCGCGTCAATGCGCTGACGAAGGCCGGCATCGCGCGCGAGCGGATTTGTCTCGATCCCGGCTACGGCTTCGGCAAGACAGAGGAGCACAATTTCGCGTTGCTCGCGCATCTCGACAAGACGCGTCCCGTCGCGACGGACTTTCCGATGCTCGTCGGGATGTCGCGCAAATCGATGCTCGGCGCCGCCACCGGCCGCAAGAAGGGCGAGCGGCTCGCGGCGGGCATCGCGGCTGCGGTCTGCGCGGTGGAGCGGGGCGCAGTGATCGTGCGGGTTCACGACGTCGCGCCGATCCTCGATGGTCTGAAGGTTTGGCAGGCAACGAAAGCCGCCGGCCAAAGCAGGCATCATTGACACTTATAAACAGCGGATTGCAGCGCGGGCGTGCGCGCGGTCCACAGTTTCAACAACACATGCGGGCGCACGACACGCGCATCCACGTCCGCGGGGGTAATCAAGTAATGGCACGTCGATATTTTGGAACGGATGGTATTCGCGGGAAGGTCGGCGAGGCGCCGATCACGCCCGATTTCGTGCTGCGGCTCGGCTACGCGGCGGGCAAAGTGCTCGCGGGCGCCGATCGCTGGCAGAAAAAGGGCAGCCGTCCGACAGTGTTGATCGGCAAGGACACTCGGGTGTCGGGCTACATGCTCGAAGCCGCGCTCGAAGCGGGTTTCTCGGCGGCGGGCGTCGACGTGATGCTGGCCGGGCCGATGCCGACGCCGGGCATCGCCTATCTGACTCGCGCGCTGCGGCTTGCGGCGGGCGTCGTGATCAGCGCGTCGCACAATCCGTACTATGACAACGGCATCAAGTTTTTCTCCGCCGACGGCAACAAGCTGCCCGACGACGTCGAGCTCCAGATCGAAGCGCAACTCGAAGAGCCGCTCGAATGCGCGCCGTCGGAGCGGCTCGGCAAGGCGCGGCGGCTCGATGATGCCGGTGGCCGCTATATCGAGTTCTGCAAGAGCACGTTCCCGGCGAGTTTCGACCTGCGGGGCTTAAGAATCGTGCTCGATTGCGCGCACGGCGCCGCGTACGACGTCGCGCCGAACGTGTTCCACGAACTCGGCGCGGAAGTGATCCCGATCGGCATTTCGCCGAACGGCTTCAACATCAACGACGGTGTCGGCGCCACAGCCCCCGACGCGCTCGTGAACGCCGTGCTCGAACATCGCGCGGACATCGGTATCGCGCTCGATGGCGACGCCGACCGCCTGCAAGTCGTCGATTCGGCGGGCCGCCTCTACAACGGCGACGAACTGCTCTATGTGCTCGTCAAGGACCGCATCGCGACGGACGGGAAGGTAGAAGGCGCCGTCGGCACGCTGATGACGAACATGGCCGTCGAAGTGGCGCTCAAGGAAGCGGGCGTGCAGTTCGTGCGCGCGAATGTCGGCGACCGCTACGTGCTCGAAAAGCTCCGCGAGAACGGCTGGCAGCTCGGCGCGGAAGGCTCGGGACACATTCTGTCGCTGGATCGGCATTCCACGGGCGACGGCATTGTCTCCGCGCTGCTCGTGCTCGCCGCGCTGCAGCGCAGTGGCAAGTCGCTCGCCGATCAACTCGACGAAGTAACGCTTTTCCCGCAGAAGCTGATCAACGTGCGCATGAGCCCCGGAGCGAACTGGAAGGAAAGCGACGCGATCGCCAAGGCGATCAGCGGTGCCGAGCGCGCGCTCGAAGGGCACGGACGCGTCCTGATTCGCGCGTCGGGCACGGAGCCGGTGCTGCGCGTGATGGTCGAGGCCGCAGCCGAACGGGACGCGGTTCGTCACGCGGAAACGATTGCGCAAGTCGTAAAAGACGCGACTTCTTAAGTAATCGGCGAAAACACAAAAAAGCCGCTGCGGAGCGATCCGCAGCGGCTTTTTTGCGTTCGTCGAGCGGCTTTCATCGCCGTAAGCGCAATGACACGCGAGCTTCACGAAGAGTCATATTACTGTCACGGACTGTGCCTATGCTTCGGCTTGTCGTGTCATTCGCTTACAACCTGGAGGTCTCATGAAATTGATGCAAACCGCGCTGGCTGGCGTAATCGGCGCACTCGTCGCCATCTCCGCGCAAGCAGCCGATATTACCGGCGCGGGCAGCACCTTCGCAGCACCGATCTACACAAAGTGGGCCGACGCCTACCAGAAGACTGGCGGCGGCAAGGTGAATTATCAGGGCATCGGTTCGTCGGGCGGGATCAAGCAGATCATCGCGAAAACGGTCGATTTCGCGGGCTCCGACGCGCCGCTAAAGGACGACGAGCTTGAAAAGCAAGGGCTTTTCCAGTTCCCGACGGTGGTCGGCGGCGTGGTGCCGGTGATCAACGTGCCGGGCGTGAAGGCAGGTGAAGTGACGCTGTCGGGCGAAGTGCTCGGCGACATCTATCTCGGCAAGATCAAGAAGTGGAACGACCCGGCGATCGCCGCACTCAACCCGAAGGTCAAGCTGCCGGACACGGACATCGCCGTGGTCCGCCGCGCCGACGGCTCGGGCACGAGCTTCATCTGGACGAACTACCTGTCGAAGGTGAACCCGGAGTGGAAGTCGAAGATCGGCGAAGGCTCGACCGTCAACTGGCCGACGGGCACGGGCGGCAAGGGCAACGACGGCGTCGCGGCCTTCGTGCAACGTCTGCCGGGCGCGATCGGCTATGTGGAATGGGCCTACGCCAAGCAGAACAAGATGACCTACGTCGGCCTGAAGAACGCCGCCGGCACGATCGTGCAGCCGAAGACGGAGACGTTCAAGGCCGCTGCTGCGGGCGCGGACTGGTCGAAGTCGTTCTACCAGATCCTGACGAACGAATCAGGCAAGGACGCATGGCCGGTCGTCGGCGCGACCTTCGTGCTGCTGCACTCGACGCAGGAAAAGGCGCCGCAAGGCACCGAAACCCTGAAGTTCTTCGACTGGGCGTTCAAGAACGGCAACCAGGCGGCAAACGATCTGGATTACATCTCGCTGCCGGATTCGGTGGTCGCGGAAATCCGCTCGCAGTGGAAGGCGAAGGTGAAGGACGGGTCGGGCAAGGCGGTCGCGCAATAAACGCGCGGTACGCATGTCCTAAAACGTCCTAAGCTGATGAGGCAGGACAAAAGCAGTAAGTTTCGCCGCGCGGCATGTGCCGCGCGGCCCGACCCAAGGTTCCCATGTCGGACATCAATCTAGCCTCGACACCCCCCGGAAGTCGTACGCAACGCGCGCCGAGCCGTCTCGGCGACATCATTTTCGACGGCGTGACACTGCTTGCGGCCGTCGTTACCTTGCTTCTGCTCGGCGGCATCATCGTTTCGCTGATTTATGCGTCGCTGCCGACCATCCAGAAATTCGGCTTCAGCTTCCTCTGGCGCGGCGAGTGGGATCCGAACACCGACAGCTTCGGCGCGCTCGTCCCGATCTACGGCACCATCGCGACCTCGATCATCGCGCTCCTGATCGCCGTGCCGGTGAGCTTCGGCATCGCGCTCTTCCTGACGGAACTCTCGCCGGCGTGGCTGCGCCGCCCGCTGGGCGTCGCGATCGAACTGCTCGCGGCAATTCCGTCGATCGTCTACGGCATGTGGGGCCTGCTCGTCTTCGCCCCGATTTTCGCGACTTATTTCGAAAAGCCGCTCGGGCGCCTGCTCGGCGACGTGTGGCTCATCGGCCGCTTCTTCCAGGGGCCGCCGATCGGCATCGGCATCCTGTGCGCGGGCGTCATCCTCGCGATCATGATCATCCCGTACATCGCGGCTGTGATGCGCGACGTGTTCGAAGTCACACCGGTGCTGCTGAAAGAATCGGCGTACGGCATCGGCTGCACGACTTGGGAAGTGATGTGGAAGATCGTGCTGCCGTACACGCGTACCGGCGTGATCGGCGGCGTGATGCTCGGCCTCGGCCGGGCGCTCGGTGAAACCATGGCCGTCACCTTCGTGATCGGCAACACGAACCTGCTCGACAACGTGTCGCTCTTCTCGCCGGGCAACAGCATTACGTCGGCGCTCGCGAACGAGTTCGCCGAAGCGAGCCCCGGCCTGCACACGTCCGCATTGATGGAACTCGGCCTGATTCTCTTCGTGATCACGTTCTTCGTGCTCGCGCTCTCGAAGCTGATGCTGCTTCGTCTCGAAAAAGGGGAGGGCGCCAAGTGAGCCAGCCCGCATTCATCGATAGCGACGCGTCGGATGCGACGCGCATCAAACTGCAGCGTCGCCGCCGCGGCAAAAACGCCATCGCGCTGACGATGTCGCTCGCGGCGATGGCCTTCGGCCTGCTGTGGCTCGTGTGGATTCTCTTCACGACGCTGAAGCTCGGCATCGGCGGCCTGTCGATCGATCTCTTCACGCAATCGACGCCCCCGCCGAACACCGACGGCGGCGGTCTCGCGAACGCCATCGTCGGCAGCCTGATGCTCGTCCTGCTCGCGACGTTCCTCGGCACGCCGCTCGGCATCCTCGCGGGCGTGTATCTCGCGGAATACGGCCAGAAGAAGTGGCTTGCGAGCGTCACGCGTTTCATCAATGACATCCTGCTGTCGGCGCCGTCGATCGTGATCGGCCTGTTCGTCTACGCGCTCGTCGTCGCGAAAATGGGGCGCTTCTCCGGCTGGGCTGGGGTGATTGCGCTGGCGCTGCTGCAGATCCCGATCGTCATCCGCACGACCGAGAACATGCTGAAGCTCGTGCCGAATGCGCTGCGCGAAGCGGCGTTCGCGCTCGGCACGCCGAAGTGGAAGATGGTGATGTCGATCACGCTGAAGGCGTCGATCGGCGGGATCGTGACGGGCGTGCTCCTCGCGGTGGCGCGCATCGCCGGCGAAACCGCGCCGTTGCTCTTTACGGCGCTGTCGAACCAGTTTTTCTCGTGGGACATGAACCAGCCGGTCGCGAACCTGCCGGTCACGATCTACAAGTTCGCGATGAGCCCGTTCCCGCAGTGGCAAGCACTCGCGTGGGCCGGCGTATTCCTGATTACGCTCGGCGTGCTGGGTTTGAATATCCTCGCGCGCGTGATCATTTCAAAGAAATAGAGGCGGAGTGATTCCATGAACACGGTCACCAGTGGTGTCAACCACCTGAACGCAAACGCGCTGGAAGAGAAGCCGGCGGCGCCGGTCGAGCGCGGCCCGGTGCCCGGCAGCTTCAAGCCGACGCACAGCGCGAAACCCGCCGATTCGATGAAGCCGAAGATCGAAGTCAACGATCTCAACTTCTTCTACGGCAAATATCACGCGCTGAAGAACATCAACTTGCGCATTCCCGAGAAAAAGGTGACGGCGTTCATCGGCCCGTCGGGGTGCGGCAAGTCCACGCTCCTGCGCACCTTCAACAAGATGTACGCGCTCTATCCGGAGCAGCGCGCCGAAGGCGAGATCCTGATGGACGGCGAGAACCTGCTCGATACGCGCCGTGATATTTCGCTGCTGCGCGCGCGCGTCGGCATGGTGTTCCAGAAGCCGACGCCGTTTCCGATGTCGATCTACGACAACATCGCGTTCGGCGTGAAGATGTTCGAGCAGTTATCGCGTTCGGAGATGGACGATCGCGTCGAATGGGCGCTGACGAAAGCCGCGCTCTGGAACGAAGTGAAGGACAAGCTGCAGCAAAGCGGCTATGGCCTCTCGGGCGGACAGCAGCAGCGCCTGTGCATCGCGCGCGGCATCGCGATCCGGCCCGAAGTGCTCCTGCTCGACGAACCGTGCTCCGCGCTCGATCCGATCTCGACGGGCCGCATCGAAGAGCTGATCGCCGAGCTGAAGAACGACTACACGGTCGTGATCGTCACGCACAACATGCAACAGGCGGCGCGCTGCTCGGACTACACTGCATACATGTACCTCGGCGAGCTGATCGAATTCGGAGACACCGAAAAGATCTTCATCAAGCCCGGCCGCAAGGAAACGGAAGACTACATTACCGGCCGGTTCGGCTAAGCCGCCGGAGAGAGAACGGGATTACAGGAGCAATACATGTCCGATAAACATCTGTCGAGCCAGTTCGACGCCGACCTCAACGCGGTGTCGTCGAAAGTGCTGGAAATGGGCGGGCTCGTCGAGTCGCAGATCATCCACGCGATGCAGGCGCTCAACACGTTCGACATCGCCGTCGCCGACCAGGTGATCGCAGCCGAAGTCCGTTTGAACACGATGGAAGTCGAGATCGACGAGGAGTGCAGCAACATCATCGCGCGCCGGCAGCCCGCCGCGCGCGACCTGCGCCTCCTGATGGCGATCTCGAAGACGATCACGAACCTCGAGCGCGCCGGCGACGAAGCCGAGAAGATCGCAAAGCGCGTGAAGCGTATCAGCGAAGACGGCGCGGGCCGTACGGTGAACATCGCGGAGATCAAGCTCTCGGGCGAGATGGCGGTGACGATCCTGCGCCGCGCGCTCGATGCGTTCGCGCGCCTCGACACCGTCGCGGCCGCGCAGATCGTGCGCGACGACAAGGCCATCGACGAGGAATTCCGCGCGTTCGTCCGGAAGCTCATCACGTACATGATGGAAGACCCGCGCACGATTTCGGCGGGGCTCGACTATCTGTTCATCGCGAAGGCGGTCGAGCGGATCGGCGACCATGCGAAGAACATCGCCGAGTTCATCATCTACATCGTGAAGGGAACCGACGTGCGCCACGTGTCGCGCGACCAGCTCGAACGCGAAGCGCTCAGCTAATTTCACTTCAAGCAAAAAGGTCACAGAGGTGCCGATGCCCAGCAGTATCCTCGTCATCGAAGACGAACCCGCGATTTCCGAACTGATCTCGGTGAATCTGCAACACGCGGGACATTGCCCGATCCGCGCCTACAACGCGGAGCAGGCGCAGAACCTGATGAGCGATGTCCTGCCCGATCTCGTGCTGCTCGACTGGATGCTGCCGGGCAAGTCCGGCATCACGTTCGCGCGCGAGTTGCGCAACAACGAGCGCACGAAACACATTCCGATCATCATGCTGACCGCGCGCGGCGACGAGCAGGACAAGGTGCTCGGCCTCGAAATCGGCGCCGACGACTACGTCACGAAGCCCTTCTCGCCGAAGGAACTGATGGCGCGCATCAAGGCGGTGCTGCGCCGCCGCGCGCCGCAGTTGACGGAAGACGTGGTTGCGATCAACGGCTTGCGGCTCGATCCGGCGACGCATCGCGTAGCCGCGAGCCACTCGGGCAACGACATCAAGCTCGATCTCGGCCCGACCGAATTCCGGCTGCTGCATTTCTTCATGACGCATCCGGAGCGCGTGCACAGCCGCACGCAACTGCTGGATCAGGTGTGGGGCGATCACGTGTTCGTGGAGGAGCGGACCGTCGACGTGCATATCAAGCGCCTGCGCGCCGCGCTCAAGCCGGCGGGCTGCGATGCTATGATCGAAACAGTGCGTGGCAGCGGCTACCGGCTTGCCCGGAGCGCCTGACCCGCCGCCGGTCCCCACTCCTTCTTTCGCCGATCCATGAACATCATCTGGACGCGTTCGATCGTGTCCCTGGCGCTGCTCGCGGCGCTCAGTGCGCTCATCGGCGCTTTCCTCGGCGTGCGCGTGGCGCTCGCGTTCGCGGTCGTCGTGCTCGTCGTGCAGAGCTTCATCAGCACGTTTCATACGCAGCGTCTTTGGCGTCTGCTCGATGCCCCCGTCTATGGCGAAGTGCCCAGCGCGCTTGGCATCTGGGGCGAAATCTACTATCGGCTGCACAAGCTCGCGAAGCGCTGGCATGCGCAGGTGCGTCAGGTCGAGCAGCAGCATTCGCGCTTCATCCAGGCGATCCAGGCATCGCCGAACGGCGTCGCCATGCTCGACGACCGCGATCAGATCGAGTGGTGCAACGCGATCGCCGAGACGCACTTCGGGCTCGATGCGAAGCGCGATCTGCGCCAGCATGTGACGCATCTCGTGCGTCAGCCGGAGTTCGTGCGCTATCTGAATTCGCATCATTACGAGGAGATGCTCGTGATGCGCGGGATGGGCGTGCGGCGGCATTACACGCTTTCCGTGCAGGTGTTTCCCTACGGCGAGAATCGCAAGCTGATTCTGACGCAGGACATCACCGAGCTCGAACGTACCGACTCGATGCGGCGCGATTTCGTCGCGAACGTATCGCACGAATTGAAGACGCCGCTGACGGTGCTTTCCGGCTTTCTGGAAACGATGCGCGAGTTGCCGCTCGACGAAGCGGATCGCGCGCGTTATCTCGAGATGATGGATCAGCAGGCTTCGCGGATGCAGAACATCGTGCGCGATCTGCTCGTGCTCGCGAATCTCGAAGGCGATATGCGTCCGCCGGGCGATGATCTGCTGGATATGCGTGCGGTCTTGCGTCATCTCGAGGACGATGCCAATAATCTTTCGGGCGGGCGGCATCGGATTACGTTCAACGCTGACGAGGCTTTGACGGTCGCGGGCGCGGAGACGGAGATCGTGAGTGCGCTTGGCAATCTCGTGACGAACGCGATTCGGTACACGCCGGATGGCGGGACGATCGATGTCGTCTGGCAGCGTGTGAAGGATCGCGCGGTTTTTTCGGTGCGGGACAGCGGACTCGGGATTCCTGCGGAGCATATTCCGCGGCTGACCGAGCGGTTTTATCGCGTGGATCGCAGCCGCTCACGCGATACGGGCGGAACGGGATTGGGGCTCGCAATCGTCAAGCACGTGCTGCAGCGGCATCATGCGGAGCTTGACGTCAAAAGTGAAGAAGGGCGGGGGAGTACGTTCATCGTACGGTTTCCCGCTGCGCGGACGGCCTTGAGGAAATCGATAGCGGTTTGATTTCCGCTGGCGCTCTTTTAAACCAACCTCAAGCGCCAGCACTCTCAAGAACAAAACTTGGCGAGCAGCCCCAACTGCGCGTTGCGCATCGATTTCCCCGGCCGACGGCGCTTGTAATGTCCATCGCTCTGCATGAGCCATGCCGCCTGATTGTCGCCGAGAAACACCGACAATCCTTCAGCGATCACGCGCCGCTTGAGCCGACGATCACGCACCGGAAACGCCACCTCGACGCGCCGGAAGAAGTTGCGATCCATCCAGTCCGCGCTGGACAGATAGACATCTTCGCGCCCATTGGCATAGAAATAAAAGATCCGATGATGCTCGAGAAACCGCCCGACGATCGATCGCACGGTGATGTTCTCCGACAGATCTTCAACGCCCGGCTTCAAGGAACAAACTCCGCGCACGATCAAATCGATCTTCACCCCCGCCTGCGACGCCTCGTAAAGCGCGGCAATTACAGAAGGCTCCAGCAAAGCATTCATCTTTGCGACGATGCGCGCCTTGCGCCCGGCCCGCGCATGATCGGCCTCCGCGCGAATCCCATCGATCAACCGCGCATGCAGCGTAAACGGCGACTGCCAGATCTGATGCAGCGCGATCTCCCCGCCGATGCCCGTCAATTGCTGGAACACGTGATGCACGTCCTCGCAAAGCTCCTGGTCGGACGTCATCATGCCGAAGTCGGTATAAAGACGCGCCGTGCGCGGATGATAGTTCCCCGTGCCCAGATGCACATAGCGCTTCAACACCATCTTCCCGCCGACTGACACGCGCCGCACGATCAGCATCATCTTCGCGTGGCACTTGTGGCCGACCACGCCGTACACCACGTGCGCGCCCACCGCTTCAAGCTGCGCCGCCCAGTTGATGTTCGTCTCCTCATCGAAGCGCGCGAGCAACTCGACGACCACCGTCACTTCCTTGCCGTTGCGCGCGGCCTGCATGAGCGCGTCCATCAGCGGGGAATCAGTGCCGGTGCGATAGATCGTCTGCTTGATCGCGACGACCTGCGGGTCCTTCGCCGCCTGCAGCAGCAATTCGAGCACTGGCTGGAAACTCTCGTACGGATGGTGCAGCAGGATGTCGCCCTGATCGATCGCATCGAAGAGATTCGCGGCGCTCGCGATCGTCTTCGGGATCGCCGGAATGTGCGGCACGAACTTCAGGTCCGGCCGGTCCACCATCTCGGGCAACTGCATCAATCGCACGAGATTCACCGGCCCGTTCACGCGATAGCAGTCGCGCTCGTTCAGCTGGCTTTCGTCGAGGAGGCGCCGGATCATGTGCGGCGGCGTCTCCGCCGATACTTCCAGCCGCACCGCATTGCCCAGATGCCGCGCCGGCAATTCGCCCTGCAACGCGACACGCAGATTCGTGATTTCGTCTTCGTCGACGAACAGTTCGCTGTTGCGCGTGATACGAAACTGGTTGCAGCTTCGCACGTTCAGGTGTGGAAACAGCTCGGCGACGAAGTGTTGCATCAGCGAGCTCAGCAGCACGAAGCCGTGCGGATACCCCGACAGCGCCTCGGGCATCCGCACGAGGCGCGGCAGCGCGCGCGGCGCCTGGACGATGCCCATCATCGCCTGACGGCCGAACGCGTCCTTGCCCTCCAGCTCGACGACGAAGTTCAGGCTCTTGTTGAGCACGCGCGGAAACGGATGCGCGGGGTCGAGCCCGATCGGCGTCAGGACGGGCAGCAGTTCGTCCTGGAAGTAAGCGCGCGCCCAGGCGGTCTGCTGCTGCGACCAGCCATCGACGCCATGAAAGAAGATGCCTTCGCTCTCGAGCGCGGGCAGCACGATGTCGTGCAGCATCGCGTACTGCTGGTGCACGAGCCGGTGCGCGCGCTCGACGACGAGGTCGTACACGTGCTGCAGCGACATGCCGTCGGGCGAGAGCGAACCGGGGTTGTCGCGCATTTGTTCCTGCAGGCCCGCCATGCGGACTTCGAAGAACTCATCGAGATTGCTGCTGGTGATGCAGATGAAACGGAGCCGCTCGAGAAGAGGGACGGCGGTGTCGGCGGCTTGCGCGAGCACGCGCTCGTTGAATCCCAGTATGCCCAGTTCGCGGTTGAAAAGCGGATAGCGTATGGACATCGGCGAGGAGCGGTGGGGGTCGATCGGGAGGGCAAACGGAGGCTCGGATACTCTCACAGTAAGATTAAATTTTCGTGACAGACTCAGTGTCACAAATTCTACGCAGATTGGGAATAGCGTCGCGAGAGGCGCGGCCGCGTGGCGCGTGCTGCCCGGAGCGCTTGCATTAGAATTGGTGCGGCGCCGCGATGCGGTTTTTTGCGTTCCCTTTCTTACGAATCCTGGACAACCGATGGTCACTCACCCGCATCTTCTCGCCGCCGTAGACCTGGGTTCGAACAGCTTCCGGCTGATCGTCGGGCGCGTCGAGGAAACCGACGCCGGCAGCCAGATCTATCAGGTCGATGCGCTGCGCGAGCCGGTGCGCCTGGGCGCCGGCCTGTCGCGCGACAAATATCTCGACCGCGCGTCGCAACTGCGTGGCTGGGATGCGCTCAAGCGCTTCGGCGAACGGTTGCGCGATTTTCATCCGGACCACGTGCGCGCAGTCGCAACCAACACGCTGCGTGTTGCAAAAAACGCGAACGAATTCATCGCCGAGGCGGAAGCGGCGCTCGGCTTCCCGATCGAAGTGATCGCGGGCCGCGAGGAAGCGCGGCTCATCTATGCGGGCGCCGCGCATTCCGTGCCCGCGAGCGCGGGCAAGCGCCTCGTGGTGGACATCGGCGGCGGCTCGACGGAATTCATCATCGGCTCGCATTACACGCCGATCCATATGGAAAGCCTCTACATCGGCTGCGTGAGCCACAGCCGGCAGTTTTTCGCGGCGGGCAACGTCGACGAATACACGATGCGGCAGGCCGAGCTCGCCGCCAAGCGCGAGATCCAGATCATTTCGAGCGAATACAAGCAGACCGGCTGGGACCAGGCGATCGGTTCGTCGGGCACGGCGCGCGCGCTCGCGGAACTCGTCGAGGCTAACGGCTTCAACGATCCGCACATCACGCACGGCATTTCGCGCGGCGGCCTGGAGCGCCTGAAACGCGCGCTGATCAAGGCGGAGAACGTGAACCGGCTGAAGCTCATCGCGCTGAAGCCGGACCGCATTCCGGTGCTGGCGGGCGGGTTGTCGATCATGCTCGGCGTGTTCGAGGAACTGGGCATCGATTACGTCGATACAACGGACGGCGCGTTGCGTCTCGGCGTGCTCTACGACCTGCTCGGGCGCTCGCAGCATCAGGATATGCGCACGGTCACGGTGGAGGGCTTCAAGCGGCGCTATGCCGTCGATGCCGCGCAGTCCGATCGCATCGCCGAGCTCGCGATCAGCTTCTACGATCAGCTCGACGAACCCGACGACGAGCGTCGCGAGGAGAACCGCATGTTCCTCGCGTGGTCGGCGGCGCTGCACGAGATCGGGCTGTCGATTGCGCACAGCGCGTATCACAAGCACTCGGCGTACATCGCGAGCCACGCGGACATGCCCGGCTTCTCGCGCACCGATCAGGCGCGGCTCGCGGCGCTCGTGCTTGGCCACGCGGGCAAGCTCGGCAAGCTCGCGCACGCACGCGACGTCGACTGGACGCTCCTGTTCTGTCTGCGGCTCGCGGCGCTTTTGTGCCGCCGGCGCACCGATGCCGGCCTGCCGGCCATTCGCGTGAAGCAGGCGGGCAGCGGTTTCGACGTGCGCCTGCCGAACGACTGGGTCGCGAACAATCCGCTCACCGATTACAGCCTCGTGCAGGAAGCGGCGGAGTGGGAGAAGATCGGGCGGCCGTATCGGGTTGTCTATACGGACGATTGAGAAAAAATCGGAGACCTTGCCGCGTGCGAGCGCAGCAGGGTTTTCCAACGCCGGTCATGCCATGAAATGGCGTGCGTAGCGAGCGTTGATGTCGGAAAGGCGGAACAGCGTGAGGAAATCGGCCGTGTTGAAATCCGGGTCCCACGCGGGCGCGCCGCAAATCTTCGCGCCGAGCCGCAGATAGCCCTTCACCAGCGGCGGCGGGCTCACCTCGGCGCCGGTGCGCAATTCCTCGACGGGCAGCGGCGTATGGGGGAACGCGCGGTATTCGGGCGCGGTCAGCGAATCGCCTTGCAACGAGCAATACAGGTTCGCCGCGTAGTGCCCGCCATCGATCATGCCGACACTCGCGCAGCCGAGCATCGTTTCGTAGCCGTTTTGCTTCATGTAGGCGGCGAGGCCGCCCCATAGCGACATGATGACGGCGCCGTTGCGATAGTCGGGATGCACGCACGAGCGGCCCACTTCGACGAGCTTCGGCCGCAAGTGCGCGAGACGCGACACGTCGAATTCGCTTTCCGCGTAGAGCCGCCCGATGCGCGCCGCCTGATGCGGCGGCAGTACGCGATACGTGCCGACCACTTTCAGCGTATCGAGATCGCGCACGAGCAGGTGATCGCAAAAGGCGTCGAACCGGTCGACGTCGAGGCCGGCCGGGCCCGAGAGGCGCGCGCCCATCTCGTCGGAGAACACGCGATAGCGCAGGCGTTGCGCCTCGCGCAGTTCGCCCTCGGAGCGCGCCCACGCGACTTGCAGACGATGCTGTCCGGTAACCGTTTCCGCCGCACGCGGCAGACGGCGGCGCGAGTCGAGCGCAAGCGGCGGGCGCGCTTTGGATGATGAATCTTGCATTGGCGTTCCTCGGTGGGATTCTCTTGAATCCCCGCCAATGTAGTAATCGCGCGTGACGCTCGCATGGCGTGCACGTGACGCTTCGGTGAAACGCCGGCTCAGTGGCTCAGAGGAGATCCGGATTCGTCACGGCGCGCAGGACGATCTGGTCGACGCCGCGTGCGCGTTGCTGGAACCACCAGATGCCGGCCTTTTTCACCGACCACTCCGCTTCCTGCCCGCTGAGGAGCAACGCGGCGACGCGGCCGATCGTCGGCTGATGGCCGACCACGACGACCGTTTCCGCGATGCCTTCGGGCCAGCCCGCGGCATCGAGCACGGCTTGGGCGCTCCTGCCGGGCGCGAGCTGTTCCACCACGCGATAGCGGTCGCCGAACGCCTCCGCGGTCTGGATCGTCCGCGTCGCGGGGCTGACGATGAATACGGCGTCATCGTCGATGCGCGCCTTGAGCCACTTCGCGACCGCCTGCGCCTGCTTGCGCCCGCGCGGCGTGAGTTGCCGCACGAGATCGCTTGCGGCGTGGTCTTCGGCTTCGGCGTGGCGCCAGAGAATGAGGTTCATTGCGTGTCTCCATGAGCTTCGAATTGCGTTCGACAATACTTCGACCGTCGGTTGCATCTCGCGTGCCAACTCCTTCGATGCTTTTTATTGCGCGTGGTGCGGGAAAACGCTATCATCTGCGGCTTGTCGGAGCGTAGCGCAGCCTGGTAGCGCATCTGATTTGGGATCAGAGGGTCGAAGGTTCGAATCCTTTCGCTCCGACCACCGTACATGAAGGGGTTACAAGTTTCGGCTTGTAACCCCTTTGTCTTTCCAGGCCGACTTCCGGACATTTCATGCCGCGTATCGTTTTCATTACCGCTCTCGCGCTTACGCTTGCGGCTTGCGCCGATTCATCGACGAGTCAAAAGCACAAGCCGCCGCAGGACCCGCCAGACTACCAGGGCGTTCCCACCGATACGCGTCCGCCCGTCATGTTGAATACGCCGGAGCAGGTGAAGTAGGCGGCTTTCGAATTTGCGCTGCCGGAAAAGGCGAAGCCCCGACGCGGGCACATCGGGGCTTCTGACCCGCACTAACTGTTCGCGCAGAGAATGAGCGGGCTGAGAACGATCATAGAGGTGAGGGCGGCGCGGGGTTGTATGCGCTTGTATCGGAGCGTAACGAGTTGATAGCGGTTACGCGATCAAGCGCGAAAGCGCTCCGCGTAAAAAATGCCCCGTAACCGCCAGCGACATCCCGTAATCGGCGAAATTCTTGCCGCGCCGTTATGATCGGAGCATTCGCCGCCTACGCTTCGATCATGATTCTGCTGTGGATTTGCCTCGCTGTTTGTCCCGTCGCGATCGCATTGCTGATCGCGTTCGCGGCGCATATCGATCCGCTATCGGGCCGCTGGCGCACCGCGCAACCCTTGGCTCAGCGCACCGCTCGCTGGCGCGCGCCGAACGCATCGGTCATTGCTTGCAGCGAATCACCATCGAGCGGTTCTTGATGTTCGCGCCGAAAATCCCGCCTACCGTTCCGCCTGTGGTCGCGCCCCCGTCGGTGTCCTTCGATACGACTTCGTAGCCGTAAGCCCCGCACGTCTCGCCTGCCTTTTTGTAACACTCCGCCCAGCTCGTGCTCGCATCGCCGCCGCTGCAGTTGATGGCGAAACCGGTGTCGCCCGAAGGCAGGTAGGTCATCGTCGACGTATTCGCGCAGCCGCCGAGCGCCGCTACGGCGCCAAGCGTCGCAAGGCACGCAGCTCGGTTCATCATCTTCATCAGTTCTTTCCTCATGACTTCAGTGTTAGCGCGGCGGCAGGTAGCGCGACGGATCGGTCGAACGGCCCAGATAGCGCAGCTCGAAGTGCAGCATCACGCGATTCGAGTCCGTATCGCCCATTTCCGCGATCTGCTGCCCTTGCGTGACCGTCTGGCCTTCCTTCACCAGGAGCGCGCGGTTGTGCGCGTAGGCGGTCAGGTATTCCGAATCGTGCTTGACGATCAGCATGTTGCCGTAGCCGCGCAGGCCGTTGCCCGCGTAGACGACCGTGCCGCCCGCGGCCGCGACGACCTTCGTGCCCGGCGCGTTGCCGATGTCGATGCCTTTCGACGTCTTGCCGTCGAAACCGCGGATCAAATCGCCCTGCGCCGGCCAGATGAGCGAGACGGCGGGCGTTTTTGCGGGCGCAGGATCGGGCGTCGTGTCACGATTTGCCGATGAAGCAGGAGCCGGCGCAGCCCGTAACCCGCCGGTCGAGGCGGTCGCCGTGCCAGCGGGCGGCGCGACGCGCAAAACCTGTCCGACTTCGATCGAATCGGCGTTCGGCAGGCTGTTCCAGCGCGTGATGCTCTGCACCGAGGTCCGGTTCGCCCGCGCGATCTTCGAAACCGTGTCGCCCTGTTCCACGCGATAGAAACCCGGCCCGACCGGCGCCGAGCCGCAAGCGGCGAGCACTGCGGCCAGCGAGGCGCAGAGGAGCCGTCGAATTCTTGTTGCCAACTTTAAACCTCGCGAAGCGCCGCCACGTGCAAAGGTGCGCGGCGGTCCAAACATCGGATTTTAACGTCATCGACTATTTGGACGCGAAAACCCGGCGCGCCGCGTTCAGTCGAGGGGCGAAACAGAGAGCCTGAGCGACGCCGCTTCCGTCTTCCCCGGCGCGAGCCAGCGCAGGCCGCGCCCGTTGTGGATCGCGTCCGGCAGGCCGATCCACGGCTCGACGCAGTAGAAATCCGAGGTATCGGCTTCGGTCCAGGTGGTCACCGCGTACCACGGCACCGAGTCCGGCTGGTCGAGCTCGAAGCTCACCACGCGCCTCAGCCCCGGCATGAAGACCCGCACCGGCTGGTCGGACGGGCCCGTAAAGCAATGAAACCGGTCGACGATGCCCGGATCGTCGAGCGTGTAGCGGGGCGCGCCCGGCTGCGCCTCGCTGATCGAGCCGTCGTCGAGCTGATGACGGCGCTCCGTGCGCGGCAGCTCGACGCTGCTGATCGCGCGCTGGTCGTGAGGCAGGTGAAAGTAGAAATGGTGGCCCGCGTAGTACGGCAGCGCGATTTCGCCCGGATTCGACGTGGTCAGCTCGACTTCGAGCGTCGTGGCATCGACGAGCCGGTAGGCCGCCTCGAAGCGGAACGCGAACGGATAACCCGCCCGGGTGGCGTCGCCATCGACGAGCGTCATGCGCAGGCCGTGGCCGTCCGCGTCCTTCGTACAGGTGAAGGGCAGGTTGCGGGCGAAGCCGTGCGTCGGCAGCGCGTGGATCTTGCCGTCGGGATCGCGCCACTTGCCGATCTCGCCGTCGACGAAATGGCGGCCCAGAAACGGAAAGAGCAGCGGATTGCCGCCGCGGATCTTCGCGAATTGCGACCAGTCGGGCGATGCTGGCCAGTGGATCACCGGCTCGCCGCCGAGCCGCCACGTCATGAGCCGGCCGCCCGCGCCGGGCGCGAGCGAGATCGAGGCGCCGTCGCGCGTGATGTCGATGATGTCTACGTCGGATGACATGATGGGGCGCTCCGGGAGGCGTATTGACGGCGGGATGGTCGGAACAGACTCGCAGATTCTGCCTTGCTTTATGGTACGGGGAAACCCTTTGGGGGAAATCGCGACTGACGCCCGCGCGCGCGATGTGTTGTTATTGGGCCCTATGTTGGCAACCAGACAGAGCGAGGAGAAGGAATGGATTTGGCGATGACAATGGCTCTGGCGATGTTCGGTCTCTTCGGCGCGAGCACACTGGTTTTCCTCTATAAGCTGTGACGCGCGAAATCGTCGGTCGGCGTGGCTGAAAACGCGCCCACGCTTTCGATTTCATTCGTTTTTGCTTACCTCGATATCCGTTTTGCCGACGTTTGACTGTCGGTTCATCCCGCTTGCCTTAAACGCTTGGCGCCCGATTTCGCCACCGGCATAATCGGTCCGGTTTCGCGCGCCGTGCCGTTTCAAATCCCCTCGTAACGTCAATCCGGTCGGCTCCCGCAGTCCCGATCGATGGCAAAAGCACGACGCGTCCTCCCCGTAACGATAAAAGGATCGACGCGTGACTTTGTGGTTTCTGGTTTTTCTTAGCGTCCTGCAGGGCGTGACCGAGCTGTTTCCGGTCAGCAGCCTCGGACATACGCTGCTCGTGCCCGGCCTGATCGGCATGCATATCGACAAGCACGCGCCGCAGTTGCTGCCGTTTCTGGTCGCGCTGCATCTCGGCACCGCGTTCGCGCTCCTCTGGTATTTCCGCCGGCGCTGGATAGATCTGATCGGCGGCTGGTTCGCCTCGCTCGGCGGCCGTCGCAACGAGCACGGCCACATGATGTGGGCGCTGATCATTGGCACGATTCCGACGGGGATCGTCGGCTTGCTGCTCGAAAAGCGGCTTGAAGCGATTTTTCACGACCTGCGGATCGTTGCGGCCGCGCTGATGGTGAACGGCGTGCTGCTGTGGTTCGGCGACCGTCTGCAGCGCGCCCGCGCGACCCGGACGCCGGAAAGCCTCACGTTCAAGCAGGCGTTTCTGGTGGGTCTCGCGCAGATCGGCGCGCTCGTGCCCGGTTTTTCGCGTAGCGGGCTGACGATGATTGCGGGCGTCGGGGCGGGTCTCACGGCAGAGAAGGCGGCGGAGTTCTCGTTCCTGCTCGGCACGCCGATCATTTTCGCGGCGGGCGTGCTGGAGTTGCCGAAGCTCTTTCACGCGCCCGGTCAATTGGGCGATGCACTGCTCGGCGGCGTGCTGACCGGCATCGCGGCTTATCTGAGCATCCGCTTCCTGATGCACTACTTCGAAGGGCGCGGACGGCTGGCTTCGTTCGGCGTGTATTGCGTGATCGCGGGGGCACTGTGCCTCGGCTGGTTCATGCTGCATCCGCAACCGGTTTGATCGTCATCTCGATGGCGCTCAGGCGCCGTCGATGAGGTAAAATCCTCGCTCTCTTGCGACGCGGCAGTAGCTCAGCTGGATAGAGCATCGGCCTTCTAAGCCGAGGGGCGGGGGTTCGAGTCCCTCCTGCCGTGCCAGAGACTTCTTCAAGCTTCTTCCAACGCCGCAGTCCGCGTCACCTTCTCCGCATTTCCCCGCATCGCCCGCTCGTAGCTTCTGGGCGCAAATACCAGCGTCAATCCGGTCATCGCGACGACGCTCGTCGCGAGCATCGTCCACGACAGCGAGAAACCGCCCGTCACGTCGCGCACGATGCCCGCGACGATCGGCGCCACCGCCGCGATCACGAACCCCACGCCCTGCACGAACGCGACGAGCCGCGCGGCGAGCCTCGGGTCGTCGGTGTGATCGAGCGTGAGGACGAGCGTCAGCGCGAACACGCCGCCAAGGCCGCCGCCCAGCAACGCGACGATCATAATGGGCGCGGCCATCGGCGCGACGAGCAGCGCTGCGAACCCCGTCAGCTGCGCGACGAGGCCGGCGGCGAGCCACGGCCGCCGGTCGCGAAAGCGCGCGGCGGCCATCGGCAGCAGCAATGCCGACGACGCCTGGAACACCGTCATGATCGCGAGCAGCGCGCCGCTCGCCGTCACGCTGCGTCCGAGCTGCTGGTAGTACGCCGGCAGCCACGCGACAAGGCACGTATAGCCGCCGTTCACCAGCCCGAAGTACACGCCGAGCGCCCACGCGCGCCGGTTGAGAAAGAGCGTCGGTTGGCTGCCCGTCGCGCTGGAACGCTGCGACGCGTGCACGCCCTGACCGCGCGTCAGCAAGCGCCACGACACGAGCGCGACCAGCGCGGGCAGCGCCCAAACCGCGAGCCCCGCGTGCCAAGAGAAGCGCGCGGCGACGCCCGGCGTGATGCTCGCGCCGAGTCCGCCGCCCGCCATGATCGATGCCGAATAGAGGCCCATCGCGAAAGGCAGGCGCGCGGCGAAGCGCGTCTTCATGACGCCCGGCAACAGCGCCTGGATCACCGCGACGCCCACGCCCGCGACCGCCGCGCTCGCGATCAACACGCTGCCGCTGTCGATGAAAAGCCGCGACCCGCACGCGATCACGATCGCGACGAGCCCCGCCGCCACGCCGCGCGCCTCGCCGACGAGCCGCGCGAGCGCGCTCGCCCCGAACGCACAGACGCCCATCGCGACGACCGGCAGCCCGGTGAGCAGCGACGCGTCGTGAAACGTGAGCCCCGTTGATTCCAGGATCACGCCGGCGAGCGGGCTGATCGACGTGAGGAGCGGCCGCAGGTTCAGCCCGATCGCGACGATGACGACGAGCCACGCGAAATTGGAGCGTGGTTTCATCGCACGAAATCCGGTGCGATGACGCTGCCGTTCGCCATCACGAGCCGGCGTGCCGGCCGCGACGTGATCGCGTGCGCGACGGTCTCGGCATCGACGAGCACGAGGTCCGCACGCGCGCCGTGCGCAAGGCCATATCGATCGAAACCGCAGCCGCGCGCGCCTTCGGTCGTGACGCAGGCGAGGGCGGTGGCGAGGTCGTCGTCGCGTCGCAGGTCGTAGCGCATCGCGATCAGCATCGCGCGCTCGAGCATGTCGGGCGAGCCGTAGGGCGTCCATGCGTCGCGGATGCCGTCGTTGCCGCCGAATAGCGTGACGCCCGCCGCTTGCGCCGCGCGCAACGGCGGAACGGGCGTGGACGCGGGCGCGGTCGTCAGCAGCGCAACGCCCGCGCGCGCGATTCGTTCTAGCAGCGCATCGCGCTTTGTAGCTGCCAATTCGCCGAGGCAAAACGCATGACTCACGACGACGCGCCCGCCGAATCCATGCGCCTCGACGCGATCGAGCAGCAGGCCGAACGTAAACGCGCCGAGTTCGCCGGGTTCGTGCAGATGGATGTCGATGGGCTTCTGGTGTTTCGTCGCGAGCGCGAAGGTGATGTCGAGCGAAGCGGCCGGATCGCCGTCGATCGCGGCGGGATCGAGCGCGCCTAGCACGTCGGCGCCGGCTGCGAGCGCGGCGTCGAGCAATTCGCGCGTGCCCGTACGGCCGGTCACGCCCGACTGCGGGAACGCGACGATCTGCATGTCGAGCACGTCTTTCAGCGCATCGCGCGTGGCGAGGACGCCTTCGAGATGCCGCAGGCCCGCGTCGGTATCGATGTCGACGTGCGTGCGCAGACGGGTCGTGCCCGCACGCAGGAACGCGAGCGCGAGCGCACGGGAGGCGCGCGCCGCATCGTGGCCGCTCGCCGCGCGCCAACGCCGCTCGTTCTCGATGCGATCGACGAGACGCGGCCCGACTTCGTTGCGATACCACGGCATGCCCCACGTGGTCTTGTCGAGGTGCGTGTGGCCTTCGACGAAACCCGGCAAGAGCAGCGCGCCCTCGCCATCGATGACGGTATCGCCGCTCGCCGGCTGCGCGCTCCCATGCGGCGCGAGTGCGGCAATCGAGCCGTCGATCACCTCCACGTCGACCGATGCCGCTCCGAGCGGCCGCACGTTCCTGATCCAGACAGACGATTTCATATGATGCAATCCCTCGGTGTTTGGTTGACCATTCTAGCTAAATTTGGTCAACCATCGACGAGAGAGTAACTCAGCCGATACAATGAGAACCGTCCAAATACGGCGTATAACAAGCGCTTTTTCTCATTCATGTCCTCGCCCGAGCAACTTCCCATCGACGAACGCATTCACGCCGCGCTCACTTCAGCGTTGCTTCAGGGCAAGCTCGCGCCGGGCTCGCAGCTCGTGGAGCGCGATCTCGCCGCCGCGTTCGACTGCACGCGCGGCACGATCCGCAAAGTGCTGACGCGGCTCGGCTTCGAGGGAAAAGTTGTGCTAGAGGCCAATCGCGGGGCGTTCGTGCCGTCGCCGTCGGAAGACGATATCCGCGCGGTGTATCGCGCGCGGCAACTGCTGGAGGCGGGGATCGTCGTGACGCTGTGCGGCGCGCTCACCGCGCAGCAGAAGCGCCGTCTGCGCGCGCATGTGAAGAGCGAGGAGCGTGCGTCGAAGGCGGGTAAGGTCGAGGATTGCGTGCGGCTCGCTGGCCAGTTTCATCTGCTGCTCGTGGAACTGGCCGGCGCGCCGGAATTGCATGTTTTCTTCGCGCAACTCGTCGCGAAGACGGAGTTGTACAAGGCGCTGTTCGATCCGTCGAAGGCGTCGATCTGTGCATCGGACGATCACACGCAGCTCATCGACGCCCTCGAATCTGGCGACCTGGACACCGCGCTCGCCGCGATGCGCGAGCATTTGAAGGAACTGGAAGAGCGCGTCGTCGCGCAGGCGGGCGCGCGCGGCGGCGCGGATCTCGTGTCGATCTTCAGCGGTGCGTGACGCTCAATTCGTCGCAGCAGTGCGCGCAGGCGTCTCGTCACGCCACACGTTGTCCTTCACCGTGACCTGCTTCGGAATCAGCTTCGCCTGGTAGAACGCGTCGGCGACGGTCTGCTGCGTCGCGATGATCTTGTCGTCGATCGGCGTCGCGGCGTACGGCACGCGGCGCACCCATTTCTCGACCGTCGCCGTATCCAGCCCGATCTTCGGCGCTAGCAGCGCGGCGGTCTCCGCCGGATGCGCGCTGACCCACAGCCCGCCCGCGCGCAACTGCTCGATCAGCGCGCGCACCGCCTGCGGATTGTTCTGCGCGAATCCACGCGTCGCCTCGTAGAAGTTGTACGGCTTCGGCAGGCCCGCGTAGTCAGCGAGGGTGCGCACCTTCAACGCTTGCTGCGCCGACGCGTAGTACGGGTCCCACACGATCCACGCATCGACGTCGCCGCTTTCGAAGGCGGCGCGCGCATCGGCGGGCGGCAGGTAGACGGGCTTGATGTCGTCGGGCTTGAGACCCGCCTTCTTCAGCACCTGGAGCAGCAGGAAATTGGAGCTCGATCCCTTCTGCAACGCGATCCGCTTGCCCTTCAGGTCGGCGAGCGAGCGCACGGGAGAATCGGCCTTGACGAAGATCGCCTCGTTGCTCTCGGCACCCGGCTCCGCGCCGACATAGACGAAGTTCACGCCCGCGGCCTGCGCGAAAACGGGCGGCGGCGCGCCGGTATAGCCGAAGTCGACGCTGCCGCTATTGAGCGCTTCGAGCAATTGCGGACCGGCGGGGAACTCGAACCACGACACGGTGTAGCCGAGCGGCTTGAGCTTCTGCTCGATCGCGCCCTGCGCCTTTAGGATCGCCAGCAGCCCGGCCTTCTGATACCCGATGCGGACTTGCTTGTTCTCGGCGAGCGCCGAGGTGGACGAGGCGACGAACGCGACGAGCGCTGCCGCCGAAAGAATCTGGCGAATGGTGTGTTTCATGACGACCGTTATGTTCGATGGAAAGACGTGATTCCGTCGAACATAACGGCGCGTAAGCTTCGCGTCGACCAAGCGATCGAGCGAAGCTTTTCACGCGGCGCGTAATATCGAAAGCAGAAGGCGGTTACTGGGAGAAGTCGAGCGCGTTCGTCAGGTCGCCCATCGGCTTGCCACCGTTGGCGACGAGCGCGGCATCGCGTGCGGCGAGACCGGGCAGCGTCGGCAGCGAGAAGCGGTGCGTGATGAGACGCAGGATCGAGGTCGTGTCGTATTGCGTGTGATCGAGGAAACCCTTCTTCGCGTACGGCGAAATCACGAGCGCCGGAATGCGCGAGCCCGGACCCCAGCGATCACCCTTCGGCGGGCCGACGTGATCCCAGAAGCCGCCGTTTTCATCGTAGGTCACGACGACGACCATGTTCTTCCACTGCGGGCTCTTCTGCAGATGCGCGATCAGACTGGCGATGTGCGCGTCGCCCGAAGCGACATCGGTGTAACCCGCGTGCTCGTTCAGGTTGCCCTGCGGCTTGTAGAACGCCACTTGCGGCAGCGTGCCGGCATCGATCGCCGCGATGAACCCGGCGCCGTCGGTGCCGCCGTCGAGCAGATGCTGCGAACGGTTGGCCGTGCCCGGCGCGAGATCGGCGAAGTAGTTGAACGGCTGGTGATGCGTCTGGAAGTTCGGCACCGAATTCGTCGAGCCGTAGATCTTCGTCGGGTCGGTAAGTGCCGCGCCCCACGAGCCGCCGTACCACGCCCACGACACACCCGCATTGTTCAGCAGGTCGCCGATGTGCTGCTGCGTTTGCGGCGGCAGCGTCGTCGCCACCGACGGATCGGCGTACGCGGGGTCGCCTCCCGTTGCCGCCTTGTTGCCGCTCGGCTGGTAGGGCGGCTGCATCGTGTTGATCGCGAAGAAATCCGGCGTGAGGTTGCCGGAGTTCACGAACTTCGGGATACCGGAGAGCGCCGACGCCGGCGAGTTCGACGCGACTTTCAGCGAGACGCCATCCGTATCGACGGCAGAGATCGAGCTGGCCGCCGGGCTCTTGTCGGCGTTCGGATAGAGCGGCGTGCACGCGCACACGAGCCACTGGTGGTTCAGGAACGAGCCACCGAACGCGCCCATGAAGAAGTTGTCGGCGAGCGTGTATTGCTGCGCGATCTTGTAGAGCGGCAGCTTGTCGGCGTTCGTGTTGTAGTGGCCCATCACGAGGCCGCCCGAGTCGGCCCACGCGGCGAACTTGTCGTTCTTGCCGCCGTCGATTTGCATCTGATTCTCGTAGAAGCGGTGATACAGGTCGCGCGTCGTGACCGAGAGCGACGTGTTGAAGCCAGCCGCATCGTCGATCGCGAACGGTCCGTTCGGCAGCTTCACCGTCATCGCCTCGGTGACGGCCGGCGTGATGCCCTTCGCCGTCAGTCCGCCCCAGACCGCGGGCAGGGTGGCGAGCACGCTGCCGTCACGATCGAGCTGCTGGTAGTTCGCAGTCGCGACGTTCTGCAGGCCGTTCGCGCCGGGGAAATTGCCGTACAGGTTGTCGAAGCTGCGGTTCTCCGCATAGATCACGACGACGTTCTTGACCGACGACAGATCCGCATGAGTGCTGCCATTGCCGCCGCACGCGTAGAGGCCGAATGCGAGCAGCGCTACGAGAGGCGTTGCGCACACGAGTTTCTTGTTCATTGAATGGTCTCTGATGTTGGGGAGCCGGCGCCCGCCGGGAGCGCGAGGAAGCGCCGCCGTACGTTGCCGGCGCGGGAAGTGTCGCAAGCGCGTTTGACGTGGCCGTGTAATAACGCTTTCGAATACGTAAGGTCGGACGGCGTTCTTGCAGTGACACGCAATCGACATCTTTACGTCATACGCTTCGGCTTCTTTTCATTCGCCTGTCCGCTCATGTCCCCGATGCGCTTGTCTTTTTCTTTTGTCGCAGCCGCGCTGGCGGCGATCGCGTTGACCGGTTGCGACTCGCATGCAGCCAACCCGTCCCCCGTTCACGAGACGGCGAGTGCATCGCCACAAGCGCAATCGCGGGCGCAAGTCTTCGCTGCAGTGAAGGAGATGACGTCTGTCGGCACGAAGCTGTTCTCCGATCCGTCACTCTCGGGATCGGGCAAGCTCGCGTGCGCGTCGTGCCACAGCCCGAGTCACGCGTTCGGGCCGCCGAACGCGCTATCGGTGCAATTCGGCGGCAGCGACATGCATCGGCCGGGCTTTCGCGCGGTGCCGTCGCTCACGTATTTGCAGGCGGTGCCCGCGTTCAGCGAGCATTTCCACGACTCCGACGATGAAGGCGACGAAAGCGTCGATGCCGGTCCGACCGGCGGCCTCACGTGGGACGGACGCGTCGATCATGGCGCGGACCAGGCGCGCATTCCTTTGCTGTCGTCGTTCGAAATGGGCAGCTCGCCTGCGACGGTGGCGGCGGCGGTGAAGGCGGCGCCCTACGCGGACGACTTCCGCCGCGCGTTCGGCGCAAACGTCTTCGATAGCGACGAAAAGACCTTCGCCGCCGTGCTGCGCGCGCTCGAAGCGTTCGAGCAGGAGCCGAAGAAGTTCTACCCGTACACGAGCAAGTTCGACGCCTTTCTCGCAGGCAAGGCGACGCTGACCACGGCTGAGATGCACGGCCTGGAACTATTCAACGACGAACGCAAGGGCAATTGCGCGGCGTGCCACATCAGCCAGCGTGCGAAGGACGGCACGCCGCCGCAGTTCAGCGACTTCGGCCTGATCGCGATCGGCGTGCCGCGCAACCGCGCGCTGCCGATCAACAAGGACGCGCGTTTTCACGACCTGGGCGCCTGCGGCCCCGAGCGGACGGATCTTTCGGGACGCG
This sequence comes from Caballeronia terrestris, assembly GCF_001544515.1. Lineage (GTDB taxonomy): Bacteria > Pseudomonadota > Gammaproteobacteria > Burkholderiales > Burkholderiaceae > Caballeronia > Caballeronia terrestris. The sequence continues at coordinate 120,889 of NZ_FCOL02000006.1, read as the reverse complement.
ACGAATTCTGCGGATTGTTCCGCACGCCGTCGCTGCGCAACGTCGCGCTGCGCAAGACCTTCTTTCATAACGGGATCTACCACTCGCTCGAGGACGTGGTGCGGTTCTATGTCGAGCGGGATACGAATCCGGAGAAGTTCTATCCGGTATCGAAGGGCGTGGCGCAGAAGTTCGACGACTTGCCGAGGCGTTACTGGGGCAACGTGAATATGGAGCCGCCGTTTGATCGCAAGCGCGGCGAGAAGCCGGCGCTGGACGAGGCGGAGATCAGGGATATCGTCGCGTTTCTGAATACGCTGACGGATGGTTATGAGCCGGCGGCGAAGGCGCCGGCGAAAACAGCAGCGAACTAAGCCGTAGCAAGCGAGCGGCAGAGCAGCACGAGCGCGACGAACGACGCGAGCAAAAGCGTCATGCCGCTCCACGCGACGACGCGCGGCCAGTCGCAGACGTCGTCCCGCTGCTGCCAAACCGGTCCGCGCGCGAGCACCCGGTCGACGAGAAGGACGGCGCCGGGGATACCCGCCGCGCACGCCACGCTGACGATCGAGAGCAACCAGTAAATAGCGGGCGACTGGGGGGAAAACAGAAGTTCGGACATGATCGGATGAGCGGAGAAAGGACAATCCCACCATGCTAGACACCGCCGGATGAGCGGGCCATTGGACCAATCTTAAAATTCCCCCGATACTTTCTTATAGGACTCTCATAAGCGTCGGGACGGCCTTCTGGCGGCCCGCCCAAACGATCCTCGGCGATCGCCTCATGCTATTCTCGTCGGACCCGGCCGCGCTCTAGTCTGCTTCGAGCGCGGCCATCGAATTCGACCTTGAGGAGGATGTTCCATGCCGATGCAATCCCGTGCGTTCACCCGTCGCTGTGTCCAGTCGATGGCGGCTGTCGCGCTCGTCGCCGGGACGGCGGCCGCATCCGCCGCGAACCTCGGCTTTCTCAACGACACGCCGATCAGCTACATGAAGCAGCGCGACCTGCAGGCGCTCAACAAGGCGGCGAGCGCGGCGCTCGAAAGCAACAAGAACGGCGAGTCGTCGGACTGGAACAACCAGGGCACGGGCAATCCGGTATCGATCAAGGGCACCGTGACGCCGCACGAATCCTTCGAGGAGGGCGGGCGCACCTGCCGCAAGGTAACGCTCGTCGCGGTCGCGAAGGGGCAGACGCAAAGCTGGACGCCCACCGCCTGCAAGCCGAGCGGCGGCGGCAAGTGGCAATTGAAGAAGCAATGATGGCGGCGCGCGCCGTGAGCCGGAGCGAACGCGGATGACCGGTCGTACCGTCTCGTGCGGCGTCGTCATCTTGAACGCGCAGGGCGACGTGCTGCTCTGCCATGCGACCGAAACCTCGCACTGGGACGTGCCCAAAGGCCAGGCCGATCCCGGCGAGGAACCGGTCGAAGCGGCGTTGCGTGAGCTCGTCGAGGAGACGGGCATCGTGCTGCCCGCCGCGCGCCTGAAAGACCTCGGGCGCTTCCTGTATCGCCGCGACAAGGATTTGCACCTCTTCGCCGTGCGCGTGACCGAAGAAGAAGTGCAGCTCGACAAATGCGTCTGCGAATCCTATTTCCCGCGCCGCGGCGACGGCACGATGATCCCGGAAATGGACGCCTACCGCTGGGTCAGCCCCGCCGAAGTCGACGAATTCGCGAGTCGCAGCCTAGCGCGGCTCTTCCAGACGACGCTCTCGCTCGCCGATCTCCACGAAGCCCTCGATTAATCGAGCGTGCGGTCGTTCGGATTGGCGAAGAGCGCCTTCATCTCCGCCGACATCGGGAACTGCAGATTGATGCCGTCCGGCGGGATCGGCTGCATGAACCAGGTGTCGTAGAGCTTCGCGGCTTCGCCCGAGCGCTGCATGTTGGCGATCACTTCGTCGACGATGCGCTTGAACACTGGGTCGCCCTTGCGCATCATGCAACCGTAGGTTTCGAACGCGAGCGGCGCGCCCGTCACGACGTAATCGCGCCGCGCAGCGCCTTCCTGCGCGATCTTGCCGTAGAGCAGCGGATCGTCCATCACGAACGCGACTGCGCGATCGGTCTTCAGCGCCTGGAACGCCTCCGCGTGATCGCGCGCGCTAATGATGCGCAGGTTCAGCTTCTTCTCCCGTGACATTTCCCGCAGCATGCGCTCGTCCGATGTGCCGGCGGTCGTCGAGACGGTCTTGTTGGCGAGATCGGCGTAGTCCGTGATACCGGACTTGCGCTTCACCGCCATGCGGATGCCGTACTGAAAAAAGCTGTTCGAAAACGAGACGAGCGGGTCGCGCTCGGCGATATGCGCGGTCGAGCCGCATTCTAGATCGACCTGATTGTTGACGACGAACGAAATCCGGTTCGCCGAGGTCACGAGGACGGTCTTGACGGCGAGATTGGGGAGCTTCAGGCGCTTCTTTATGTCCTCGACGATCTTGAGCGCGATGTCGTGCGAATAGCCGATCGGCTGCTGCTGGCGGTCGAGGTACGAAAAAGGCACCGACGATTCGCGCACGCCGAGCACGATCGCGCCATTCTCGACGATCTTGCGCAGCGTGGCCGACGGCGGCAACTGGTCGACGGCGGCCTGCGCCGAAGCGATCTCTCCCGCTGCGTGGGCGGTCGTGGCGGCGCACAGCAAGGCAGCGGCGATCCAGCGAATGCGGCTCAGCGGGGGAGCATGCTGCGATTTCATGGTGTCCTCGCTCGTTGCGGCAGGATGCGGCGTTCGGGCGCTACGTAGATGTGAGAAACGCGCGCGGACCCTAAAGTCCGCGCACGACGCGCGTGATGGGCAAACCCAGCGAACGCGGTGGGCCCCGTCAGGCGGGCTTGCCCCAACTGTCGCGCAGGCTGACGATCCGGTTGAACACCGGCTTGCCCGGCTGCGAATCGAGGCGATCCGCGACGAAATAGCCGTGACGCTCGAACTGGAAGCGGTCTTCCGCTGCGGCATCGCGTGCGCTCGGTTCGAGGAACGCGTTCACGATGCGCTTCGAATCCGGATTGAGCGCGTCGAGGAACTCCGCGCCGCCCGCGCCCGGTTGCGGTTCCTTGAAGAGGCGGTCGTAGAGACGCACTTCGGCCGCGTACGCGTGCTCGGCGCTGACCCAGTGGATCGTGCCCTTCACCTTGTAGCCGTTCGCGCCTTCCGTGCCGGACTTGCTGTCGGGGAAATAGTTGCAGTGGACGGCGGTAACGTTGCCGTTTTCGTCCTTGTCCGCGCCCGTACATTCGACGACGAAGCCGTACTTCAGACGCACCTTGTTGCCCGGAAACAGCCGGAAATAGCCCTTAGGCGGCGTTTCCTGGAAGTCCTCGCGCTCGATCCACAGTTCGCGCGAGAACGGGAACGTGCGCGTCCCACGCTCCGGATGATGCGGATGCACCGGCGCGCTGCAATTCTCGCTCGTGCCTTCGGGATAATTGTCGATGATGAGCTTGAGCGGATCGAGCACGGCGATCGCGCGCGGAGCCTTGGCGTCCAGATCGTCGCGCAGCGCGCCTTCCAGCACGCTCATGTCGATCCACGAATCGACCTTCGTCACGCCGATGCGGTCCGCCATCAGGCGAATGCTCTCCGGCGTGAAGCCGCGCCGCCGCACACCGACGATAGTCGGCATGCGCGGGTCGTCCCAGCCGTCGACGTGGTTTTCCTGCACGAGTTGCAGCAGCTTGCGCTTGCTGGTGATCGCGTAGGTCAGGTTCAGGCGCGAAAACTCGATTTGCTGCGGCAGCGGGCGCGTAAAGACGCCGTCGTCGGCGAGTTGGGCGAGGAACCAGTCGTAGAGCGGGCGGTGATCCTCGAATTCGAGCGTGCAGAGCGAATGCGTGATGTTTTCGAGCGCGTCCGACACGCAGTGCGTGTAGTCGTACATCGGGTAGATGCACCACGTATCGCCCGTGCGGTAGTGATGCGCGAAGCGGATGCGATAAATGACCGGGTCGCGCATGTTGAAATTCGGCGACGCCATGTCGATCTTCGCGCGCAGGACGTGCTCGCCTTCCTGGAACTCGCCCGCCTTCATGCGGCGGAAGAGGTCGAGGTTCTCTTCAGGCGAGCGGTCGCGGAACGGCGAATTCGTGCCGGCTTCAGTGGCGGAACCGCGGTTCGCGCGGATTTCCTCCGCCGACTGGCTGTCGACATACGCCTGGCCGCGCTGGATCAGCGTTTCGGCGAAGTCGTAGAGCTTGTCGTAATAGTCGCTCGCGAAGTAGAGGTGCTCTTCGCCGTCCTTGTTCCAGTCGTAGCCGAGCCATTTCACGGCGTCGATGATCGATTCCACGTACTCGACGCTTTCCTTCTCCGGATTGGTGTCGTCGAAACGCAGGTGGCAGACGCCGCCGTAGTCGCGCGCGATGCCGAAATTCACGCAGATGCTCTTCGCGTGGCCGATGTGCAGATAGCCGTTCGGCTCGGGCGGGAAGCGCGTCTCCACCCGCTGCGACCATTTGCCGTTGCGATTGTCTTCTTCGATGATGTTGCGGATGAAATTGGATACCGCCGGGGCGTCGTTGCGATCGGTGTTCATGCGAAAAAAGAGAGCGGACGAGGGCGCCAGGACGTTCCGAAGCGTTCGGAAGCGTGCAAAAAGCGTTCGAAAAGACCTGATTTATCTGTCGATTCTACCTTAGGCACCGCCCGGCGATGGCCACACCGGGACTTTTGTCACTCGGACATTGCCTGTATGTCCCGGTGTGTTGCGAATACCCGTCGAAAATGGGGGCGTAGGCCGTGGATGCAAGGCGCGCGGCCTTTCGCGAGCTTTTGGGGATTCTCCACAAGATTTGTTTCGGGCGTAACGGGACGTAAATCGAGTTGTTCCGGCTTCTGCGCAGCCCGTAAGATTCACTCGCCTTTCGGGGCCATCGATTAAAACAAGGAAAGCACCCACATGAACAAGATTGCCTGCACGACCATCAAGCTCGCCGTTGCCGGCGCCCTCATCGCAAGTCTTGCCGCGTGCTCCGGGATGAGCCGCCAGCAGGCGCACGCCGCCATCGGCGCGGGTGCGGGCGGCGCGCTCGGCTATGTGCTCACTGGCGGCCCGATCGGCACGATCGCCGGGGCGGCCGCGGGCGGGCTGATCGGCGCGGGCACGCGTTAAAAAGCGCGGCGCTTTTGATCGCCGCCGCGCCGCGCGCTCAAATTACCTTCGATTCCCGTAACCGCGCGATCCGCGCATCGTCGTAATCCAGCAGGTCGCGCAGCACGCTGTCCGTGTGTTCGCCGAGCATCGGCGGATGCAGGCGCGCCTCGGGCGGCGTCGCGCTCATGCGGATCGGGCTCTTGACCAGCTTCACGTTCGCGCCCGTCGGATGCGGCAGCTCGACCTGCATCCCGCGCGCGATCACCTGCGGGTCCTCGAACACTTCGCCGAGATCGTTGATCGGCCCGCACGGCACGCCCGCCGCCTCCAGCGACGCGAGCCATTCGTGCTTGCCGCGCTCGCGCACCATCGCGGCGAGGATCGGCACGAGCGTGTCGCGGTTGCGCACGCGCGACGGGTTCGTCGAGAAGCGCGGATCGTCGGCGAGCTCCGGGCGGGCGCCTGCATCGACGAACTTGCGGAACTGACCGTCGTTGCCCACCGCGACGATGATCCAGCCGTCGCTCGTCTGGAAGGTCTGATAGGGCACGATGTTCGGATGCGCGTTGCCCCAGCGCACCGGCGGCTGGCCGCTCGCGAGGAAATTCGTGTTCATGTTCGCGAGCATCGCGACCTGCACGTCGAGCAGCGCCATGTCGACGTACTGCCCTTCGCCTGTGCGGTCGCGGTGCGCGAGGGCCGCCATCACGCCGACTGTCGCGTACATGCCGGTCATCAGGTCGGCGATCGCGACGCCCGCCTTCTGCGGTCCGCCGCCCGGCTGGCCGTCGCGCTCGCCGGTGATGCTCATGAACCCGCCGATCCCCTGAATGATGAAGTCGTAGCCCGCGCGCGATGCGTAGGGGCCGGTCTGTCCGAAGCCCGTGACCGAGCAGTAGACGAGGTCCGGTTTGACCGTTTTCAGCGATTCGTAGTCGAGCCCGTACTTCTTCAACTGGCCGACCTTGTAGTTCTCCAGCACGACATCGCTTTGCGCCGCCAGTGCGCGGACGATACGCTGGCCTTCGGGCGTCGCGATATCGACCGTCACCGAGCGCTTGTTGCGGTTCGCCGCGAGGTAGTAGGCGGCTTCGTGCGTGTCTTCGCCCGTAGGCGTCTTGAGGTAGGGCGGGCCCCAGTGGCGGGTGTCGTCGCCGCTTTCGGGGCGTTCGATCTTGATGACGTCGGCGCCGAAATCGGCGAAGGTCTGCGCGCACCAGGGGCCCGCGAGCACGCGGGTCAGGTCCAGGACGCGGATATGGCTGAGCGCTCCCATGCGGGTTTTCTGTCTCCATGTAGGGCGGAATCCGGCTAGGGACGCGGATTCCGCCGTTTCGGAGCATGGTAAGGCATTCGGCAGGCCTCGCGGGCCGCCGAGGCTTTAACGCGGTGCGGTCACGACGATGTACTGCGTCTGCGATCCGGCGATCTGCGGCTGATACCACGTACTGCCGCATTGCTGGTAAGCGACATTGCCGACCATCACGGGCGCGCAGCCCGAAGGCAGCGAGCGCGTGATCGACCCGACGACCGCCGCTGTCAGGCCGACGGTGGCGGTCACTGCGGCGGCGGTTGCAACGGGGTGATAGTCGTCGCGGCCGTGCACGTCGACATCGACGTTGCGGTTGACGTTCACGTTATGCCGAGAGTTGTCGACGTGGACGTTGTTCACGCGGGCATCGCGGCCCCGGACTTCGGCGCTGGCGTTCATTGCGATGGCGAGGGTGGCTACGCTCAGGGCGAGCGTCATCAGGAGGCGGTTTGTCATGCTGGAATCGTGGTTCTCATGCTCGGGACGCCTTGCGGCGCGGGTGGAGTTCGGCGTTTTCAGCGAAGCTGTGAAGCCGCGACGTGTGCCCCTTTTTGGGGCCGCTGCAATCTCTCACGCACGCCGGGACGGGTCAATTTTCGAGATGCCATGCATCAACGTTTCACATTTCGCAACGCCGGCCACGCTCGGCCGAACTTCGCGCGCCGCCCTGAAAACCGCGCCGAGACTGGCGCTCAGCGATCCGACAGCGATCCCGTATAATCAATGACCACCTTTGTCCGCGCGTTCGCACCCGGCGCGCGGCAAAACCGGCACAGTAGGCGGCGTGAGCCAAGCCCTCGCCGCCAGTCCGACGCCTCACAAAACAGCAGACCGCCCCAGTACGCCATGAAAGCTGCCGAAATCCGCGAGAAATTCCTGAAGTTCTTCGAATCGAAGGGCCATACGATCGTCCGTTCGTCGAGCCTCGTGCCCGGCAACGACCCGACGCTGCTCTTCACCAATTCGGGCATGGTCCAGTTCAAGGACGTGTTCCTCGGCGCCGAGTCGCGCCCGTACTCGCGCGCGACCACCGCGCAGCGCAGCGTGCGCGCGGGCGGCAAGCACAACGACCTCGAAAACGTCGGCTACACGGCGCGGCATCACACGTTTTTCGAGATGCTCGGCAACTTCTCGTTCGGCGACTATTTCAAGCGCGACGCGATCCACTACTGCTGGGAACTGCTGACGAAGGTCTACAAACTCCCCGCTGACAAGCTCACCGTCACCGTCTATCAGGAAGACGACGAGGCCTACGGCATCTGGGAAAAGGAAATCGGCGTGCCGGCCGAGCGCATCATCCGCATCGGCGACAACAAGGGCGCGCGCTACGCCTCCGACAACTTCTGGCAGATGGCCGACACCGGCCCGTGCGGCCCGTGCTCAGAAGTGTTCTATGACCACGGCCCGGAGATTTGGGGCGGCCCGCCGGGATCGCCCGAGGAAGACGGCGACCGCTTCATCGAGATCTGGAATCTCGTGTTCATGCAGTTCAACCGCGACGCTCAAGCCAACATGACGCCGCTGCCCAAGCAATGCGTCGATACGGGCATGGGGCTGGAGCGGCTCGCGGCGGTGCTGCAGCACGTCCACAGCAATTACGAGATCGACCTGTTCCAGACGCTCATCAAGGCTGCGGGCCGCGAAACCGATACCGCCGACCTCGAGAACAATTCGCTGAAGGTGATCGCCGACCACATCCGCGCGTGCTCGTTTTTGATCGTCGATGGCGTGATTCCCGGCAACGAAGGCCGCGGCTACGTGCTGCGCCGGATCGTGCGCCGCGCGATCCGCCACGGCTACAAGCTCGGCCGCAAGGGCGCGTTCTTTCACAAGCTCGTGCCTGACCTCGTCGAGGAAATGGGCGCGGCTTATCCCGAATTGAAGGATGCACAGGCGCGCGTCACTGACGTGCTGCGCCAGGAAGAGGAACGCTTTTTCGAGACGATCGAGCACGGCATGTCGATCCTCGAAGGCGAACTCGCGGCGCTGGAAAAGAAAGGCTCGAAGACGCTCGACGGCGAACTCGCGTTCAAGTTGCACGACACCTACGGCTTCCCGCTCGATCTGACGGCGGACGTGTGCCGCGAGCGCGGCGTGACCGTCGACGAACCCGCCTTCGACGACGCTATGTCCCGCCAGCGCGACCAGGCGCGCGCGGCCGGCAAGTTCAAGATCGCGACGGGCCTCGAATACTCGGGCGCGAAGACCACGTTCCACGGCTACGAGAAGGAAATCTTCGACGACGCCAAGATCGTCGCGGTGTATGTCGAAGGCGCGTCGGTGCAGGAGGCGAAGGCCGGCCAGCAAGCCGTCGTCGTGCTCGATCACACGCCGTTCTACGCCGAATCAGGCGGTCAGGCGGGCGACCAGGGCGTGCTCGCGAACGCGAGCGTGCGTTTCGCTGTCCTCGATACGCTGAAGGTGCAGGCCGATGTCGTCGGGCATCACGGCTCGGTGGAGCAGGGGACGCTCAAGGTTGGCGACGTCGTGAAGGCCGAGATCGACGCCATCCGCCGCGCCCGCACCGCGCGCAACCACTCCGCGACGCACCTGATGCACAAGGCGCTGCGCGAGGTGCTCGGCGGCCACGTGCAGCAAAAAGGCTCGCTCGTCGATGCCGACAAGACGCGCTTCGACTTCGCCCACAACGCGCCGGTGACCGATGACCAGATCCGCCGCGTCGAGGCCATCGTGAACGAGGAAGTGCTCGCGAACGCGCCGGGCATCGTGCGCGTGATGCCGTACGACGAAGCCGTGAAAGGCGGCGCGATGGCGCTCTTCGGCGAAAAATACGGCGACACCGTGCGCGTGCTCGACCTCGGCTTCTCGCGCGAACTCTGCGGCGGCACGCACGTGCATCGCACGGGCGATATCGGCTTCTTCAAGATCGTGATGGAGGGAGGCGTGGCGGCGGGCATTCGCCGCGTCGAGGCGATCACCGGCGACAACGCCGTGCGCTTCGTGCAGGAACTCGATGCGCGCATCAACGCGGCGGCCGCCGTGCTGAAGGCGCAGCCGTCGGAGCTGACGCAGCGCATCGCGCAGGTGCAGGAGCATGTGAAGTCGCTGGAGAAGGAACTCGGCGCGCTGAAGTCGAAGCTCGCATCGAGCCAGGGCGACGAACTCGTGTCGCAGGCGGTCAATGTGAGCGGCGTGCAGGTGCTCGCCGCGCAACTCGATGGCGCCGACGTCAAGACGCTGCGCGAAACCGTCGACAAGCTGAAGGACAAGCTAAAGAGCGCGGCGATCGTGCTGGCTTCCGTCGATGGCGGGAAGGTCAGCCTGATCGCGGGCGTGACAGCGGATGCATCGAAGAAGGTGAAGGCGGGCGAACTCGTGAACTTCGTCGCGCAGCAGGTGGGCGGCAAAGGCGGCGGCCGGCCCGACATGGCGCAGGCAGGCGGCACGGAGCCGGCGAATCTGGCAGCGGCGCTGGCGGGTGTCACCGGCTGGGTGCAGCAGCAGCTTTGATGTTTCGGGCGCCTGTTACGGGCGCCGTGCTTTAGAAAAACCTGCTTCGTTCGACGGAGCAGGTTTTTTTTTATGTCCTTGCAAAACGCCAACAGGTACGCGCCGTGCGGATACCAAGCCACCTCAACCAATAAACAGGGACCCTCGATGAATATCAAACTTGCCTCTCTTGCCCTTGCATCGACGATGCTGATCGCAACCGGCGCCGCAGAGGCGAAGGGCTGTATCGAAGGCGCGGCCGTCGGTGGCGTGGCGGGACACGTGGCCGGCAAGCACGGCGCGGTCGGCGCAGCGGGCGGCTGCGCCATCGGCCATCACGAAGCGAGCAAGAAGGACAAAGCGCAGAAGGATGCCGCCGCGAGCCAGCCGGCGGCGAAGTAGGGAGCTCAACCGCGCGGCCGATGCCGCATCGCCACTCCGACCAGCCCCGCACTTCCACCAGCCAGCGCCGCAACCGCCAGCCACAGCGCGATCGAAAACGATCCGGTGTGCGCGGCGATCGGCGCGGCGACGAGCGGCCCCGCGATCTGTCCAAGGCCGTAGGCCGCCGTCGCGTAACCCATCAGCCCGGCTGCGCGCTCGCCGCGTAGCCGCCGCGCTTCGCGCATCGCGAAAAGCGTGATCGCGGTGAACGGCAAGCCGATCAGCAAACTGCCGACGGTGAAGCCGACCGTCGTCGGAAAGACGATCCCCGATGCGATTCCCAACGCCTGCAGCACGTAGCAGCCGGCTAGAAGCGTGCGATTGTCCCAAGCGATCGGCAAGCGCGCGGCGATCAGCGCACCTGCGATCAGCGCCGCGCCGAACATCGGCCAGAACAGGTCGGGCCAGGGCGATCCCGGCAATGCGTGTCGCGCGATGACAGGCAGGAAGGTTGCCGTGATGATGTAGCCGAAGCCCGGTAGGGCGTAGAGGAACACGAGCCACGCGGCCTGTGCCCGATGCGCTGTGACCGGTACGAAAGCGCTCGCGCCGGCTTGAGCGACAGGCTTTCCCGCAACGCCGGAAGCCTTCCCGAAAATTCCCCAAACGAACGCGCCGGCGACCGCCGATAGCACCGCGAACCCGATCCACGCCACGTTCGCACCGAGCGCTCCGGCCGCTCCTCCGAGCAACCCCGTCACGACGATCCCCACACCCGGCCCCGTGTAAATCACGCCGCTCCAGCCGTGCGCGCCGAGTTCGGCGAGCCGCCGCAAGCCCCACTGCGACGCGAACACGAAGGTCCACGCGCTCACCACGCCTCCGACGAACCGCACGATCGCCCAGAGCCAGAACGCATCGGTGACGCCCATCGCGAGCGTCAGGACGACTGTCGCGACGAGGCCGCCGCGCACCATCTTCGCGGGATCGGCGGAAATGGCCGCGCACGACAGCGCGCCCACGAAATAGCCCGCGTAGTTGAACGACGCGAGCCAGCCGCCGTGACGGATATCGAGGGCACCGCTCGCGAGCATCATCGGCAGGAGCGGCGTGAACGCGAAGCGCCCGACGCCGAGCGCAACCGCCAGCACGACGGCGCAGCCGAGCGCGGCATCGCGTGCGGGATGACGGGCGGAGAGGTGAAGCGGCAGCAAGGCGGACATTTTTAGCGCACCGGGAAGAACTTAAGCCTATGCTAACTTGACCGATCCATCCTGAAAAATGAATAATCGAGATTGAATGGATCACCAGGAGAGATTCAAATGGATCTCGCAGCGCTTCATATTTTTCGTACGGTCGTGCGCGAAAACGGCGTAACGCGTGCGGCGGCGAAGCTGAACCGCGTGCAGTCAAACGTGACGACGCGCATCAAGCAACTCGAAGAGCAACTCGGCGCCGAGCTTTTCACGCGCGACGGCCGTCGACTCGTGCTGACGCCCGCCGGCGAGACACTCCTGCCCTACGCCGAGCGCCTGCTCGCGCTTGCGGACGAAGCGCGCCATGCGATCGCGGAAAACCGTCCGCGCGGGCGTTTGCGGCTCGGGACGATGGAAAGCACCGCCGCGAGCCGTCTGCCGCGCGCGCTTGCGCAGTATCACCAGAACTGGCCCGAGGTGACGCTCGAACTCGTGACCGGCGTGACGCGTGACCTGATCGAGAGCGTGCGCAATTTCGAAGTCGATGCCGCGCTCGTCGCGAAGGCGCCCGGCGCGCAAACCACGCCCTCCGATACCTTCGATTACGTGCCGGTCTTTCACGAGGAACTCGTGATGCTGACGCCGCGCGGGCATCGACCGATCGTTAGCGCGCGAGATATCGCGCTGTCGACTCTGGTCGCGTTCGAGCGCGGCTGCGAGTACCGCGCGTATGCGGAACGATGGTACGAGCGCGACGGCGTGCGGCCGGCGCGCGTGCTCGAACTCGGCTCGTACCACGCGATCATCGCTTGCGTGGCGGCGGGCGCAGGCGTCGCAGTCGCGCCGCGCGCGGTGCTCAGCAGCACGCCGAGCGAGGGCGTCGCGGTGCATGCGCTGCCGTCGATCGGCATCATCGATACGCTGCTCGTCTGGCGGCGCGGACATTTCTCGGCGGCGCTCAACGTGCTGCGCGAGATGCTGCTCGCGGATGCGGCGGCGCTCGAATCGGCCCACGAACCTGTCGAAGCCTCGCCAGAGCCGGCTCATCCCGCGCGCTGATTTAGCACGGGCTAAAATGGCCCGCACTACCGACCCACCACGTGACCTCAAGAAAAACCGCATGCAACATTTCGCCTCCGACAACTACGCCGGCATCTGCCCCGAAGCGCTCGCTGCGCTGATCGACGCCAACAACAGCGGCCACGAGCCGTCCTACGGCGAGGATTCGTGGACGCAGCAAGTCTGCGACCGCATCCGCGACCTGTTTCAGACCGATTGCGAAGTCTTCTTCGTGTTCAACGGCACGGCGGCGAATTCCCTTGCGCTGGCGTCGCTGTGCCAGTCGTACCACTCGGTGATCTGCCACGAACTGGCGCACGTCGAAACCGACGAATGCGGCGGCCCCGAATTTTTCTCCGGCGGCTCGAAGCTCCTCACCGCGACCGGCGCGAACGGGAAGCTCACGCCAGATGCGATCGAAGCCGTCGTCACGCGCCGCGCGGACATCCACTATCCGAAGCCGAAGGTCGTCACGCTCACGCAATCGACGGAAGTCGGCACCGTGTACACCGTCGAGGAAGTGCGCGCGATCGCGGCGATCGCCAAGCGGCGGCATTTGACGGTCCACATGGACGGCGCGCGCTTCGCGAACGCGGTGGCGTCGCTCGACGTGCATCCGTCGGAGATCACGTGGCGCGCGGGCGTCGACGTGCTGTGCTTTGGCGGCACGAAGAACGGCCTGCCGGTGGGCGAGGCGGTCGTCTTCTTCGACAAGGCGCTCGCCGCCGATTTCGCCTATCGCCTGAAGCAGGCCGGGCAACTCGCCTCGAAGATGCGCTTCATCTCCGCGCCGTGGCTCGGCCTCCTCGATAACGACGTCTGGTTGCGCAATGCGCGCCACGCGAACGCGATGGCGCGCCTGATGACCGAGCGCCTCGCCGGACTCCCCGGCGTGAAGGTACTGTTCGAAACGCAATCGAACGCGGTGTTCGCGGAACTGCCGCAACATGTGGCGCTCGCGCTGCGCAACAAGGGCTGGAAGTTCTACCAGTTCATCGGCTCGGGCGGCTGCCGGCTGATGTGCGCATGGGATACGAAGCGTGAGACCGTAGAGCAATTCACCGACGAAATCCGCACGCTCTGCGCGGCGTAGAACGATGACCAAGCCGCTTCCGACAACCCGCGCCGACTATCCGCACTTCCTCGCGATCCCGACGCGCTGGTCCGATAACGACGTTTACGGCCATGTGAACAACGTCGTGTACTACAGCTACTTCGATACGGTCGTGAACGAGTATCTGATGCGCACCGGCGTGCTCGACTTCGAGCGCGGCGCGACGATCGGCCTCGTCGTCGAGACGCATTGCAACTATTTCGCGTCGATCGTGTTTCCGGAGCGCATCGAGGCGGGTCTGCGCGTGGCGAAGTTCGGCGCCACGAGCGTGCGCTACGAAGTCGCGATCTTCAGCGAAGGCGCGAGCGAGGCGGCGGCGCACGGGCATTTCGTGCATGTGTACGTCGATCGCGTGACGCGCAAGCCGGTCGCGTTGCCCGACGCGCTGCGCGCCGCGCTCGAACCGCTCGCGAACGCCTGAGCGTGCAGTCGTTCGTCCAGTGGTTCGCCCTCAGCCTGCTCAACGGCGTGAGCGTGGGGCTGCTGCTCTTCATGCTGTCGGCGGGGCTGACGCTGATTTTCAGCATGCTCGGCGTACTCAACTTCGCGCACGCGAGTTTCTACATGCTCGGCGCGTACACGGGCTACGCGCTCGCCGCGCACGGCGGATTCTGGTTCGCCCTGATCGCGGCGCCCTTGATCGTAGGTATGTTGGGCGCGCTGTTCGAGCGCTTCCTGTTGCGCCGCGTTCATGCGCGCGGCGCACTCGCCGAACTGCTGCTCACGTTCGGCGCGGCGTATCTGATCGCTGAAGCGGTGAAACTCGTCTGGGGATTGGCGCCGCTTGCCGCATCGATTCCTTCTTCGCTCGATGGCCCGCTCTTCAAGCTCTACGGCGCAGCGTTCCCGCGATATCGCGCGTTCATGATGGCGTTATCGATCGCGATGCTCATCGCGTTGTACGCGGTGCTGCGCGTCTCGAAGACGGGGCTCATCGTGCGCGCCGCGCTTACGCACCCGTCGACCGTCGAGACGCTTGGCCACGACGTGCCGCGCGTCTTCACGATGGTATTCGCCGTCGGCACCGCGCTCGCCGCATTGGCCGGCGTGATCGGCGCGCCGCTCTCCGTGATCGAGCCGTCGATGGCCGATGCGATGGGGCCGATCGTGTTCGTCGTCGTGGTGATCGGCGGATTGGGGTCGCTGGGCGGCGCGCTAGTGGCATCGCTTGTGATCGGCTGTGTGCAGACGTTTGCGGTGGCTAGCTCGGCGTCGTTAGGCAGCATCGCGGCGATGCTCGGGGCTTCGGTGCCCGAGGCGTGGGCATCGTTGACGGTGGCGCAGGTCGCGCCCGTGCTGCCTTATTTGCTGCTCGTCGCGATGCTGAGCGTGCGTCCGCGCGGACTCTTCGGCGAGCGTGGCGACAATGCGTAGATCGCTCGTGCCGTGGCTCGTGCTGATCGCGGCGCTGGGCATTCCGGCGTGCTTCTCGTCGCAAAGCTGGCTCTTCGCGTACCTTGCGCAAACCGCGACGATGATCGTCTTCGCGCTCTCCTACAATCTCCTGCTCGGCGAGACGGGACTGCTCTCGCTGGGCCACGCCGCGTATGCGGGCCTCGGCGCGTTCGCCGCGGCGCACGCATTCAATCGATACGACGTGCCGCTGCCGCTCTTGCCGCTTGCAGGCGGCGCGGCGGGCGCGCTCGCGGGCGTGCTGTTCGGCTTCATCTCGACGCGCCGCGCAGGCACCCCCTACGCGATGATCACGCTAGGCATCGGCGAACTCGTCGCGGCGAGCGTGTGGCTCGTGCCGGGCTGGTTCGGCGGGGAGGGCGGTGTATCTATCGATCGCGCGAGCGGTGCGCGCTTCTTCGCGTGGACGTTCGGCCCCGCGCGCGAAGCGTACGCGTTGATCGCGGCGTGGTGCGTGATCGCGTGCATCGCGATGTTCCTGTTCTCCCGCACGCCGACGGTTCGCCTAGCGAATGCTGTGCGTGACAACGCCGTGCGCGTCGCGGCGATCGGCTTCGATCCGCGGCGCGTGCGCTTCACGATGTCTGTCGTGTCGGCGTTCTTCGCGGGCGTCGCGGGCGTGCTAGGTTTGATCAACGTCGAGCTTGCATCGGCGGAAGGCGTCGGCTTGGCGCGCTCGGGGAGCGTGCTGATCGCGACGGTGATCGGCGGGGCGTCGTCGTTCTTCGGGCCGGTGTTGGGCGCTGCGGTGTTGACGTTTTTCAGCGTCGCGGTTGCAAGCGTGTCGCCGGCGTGGATGATGTATCTGGGCGTCTTTTTCGTGTGCGTCGTCGTGGCCGCGCCCGATGGCATTGGCCGGCGCGCTTCGCCTCTTGCGGTTCTCGCGGCGCTGGCGTGGGTGCTCGCCATCGTCATCGCCAGCGAAGTCGCCTACGCTATGCAGTTCGCGACCAGTAGCGACGGGCTCGCGCATCTCGCGGGCTTCGCGCTCGATGGCAGGACGTTGACGCCGTGGCTCCTTGCTTCAATAAGCGTTTTGATCGCTGCGTTCCTGACGCGCCTCGCACGATGACCGCCGCGCTCGAACTCCATCACATCACGAAGCGCTTCGGCGCAACGGAGATCCTGCGCGGCGTCGATCTGTCGATCGAAAAGGGCGAGCGCCATGCGCTGATCGGCCCCAACGGCGCGGGCAAATCCACGCTCTTCGATCTGATCTCCGGCCGCACGCGAGCGAGTGGGGGACGCGTCGTCCTGAACGGCATCGACATCTCGCGGATGCCTCCATACCGCATCGCGCGCTGCGGACTCGCGCGCAGCTTCCAGACTACGAGCGTGTTCGCGGGCCTCTCCGTCTTCGATAACGTACGCTGCGCGGCGTCATCGCGCTTTTTCGATCGATGGCTGCGTCCGCGCGTGATTGACCAGCGCGCGCACACGATCCTCGATGCGGTTGGCCTCGCCAGCCGCGCCGATGAACTTGCCGCGAGCCTCAGCTACGCGGAACAACGCGCGCTTGATCTTGGCATCGCGCTCGCGACCGACGCATCAACCTTGTTACTGGATGAACCGACCGCTGGCATGAACCGCGCGGAAGCCGCGCGCGCACTAGACCTGATTCGCGCGACGACCGAAGGCCGCACGTTGCTGATCGTCGAACACGATATGGAAGCGGTGTTCGCGCTCGCCGATCGCATCTCCGTGCTCGTGCGCGGCCGCGTGATCGCAATGGGCACACCCGCGCAGATTCGCGCGGACGCGCGCGTGCGCGAAGCGTATCTCGGCGATGGGGAGGTGCCGCGATGAGCGCGCTGCTGCTCGACATCGAGGGCTTGCACGCGTGGTACGGCGCGAGTCACGTGCTGCACGGTGTAACGCTATCGATCGCTGATGGCGAAGTGCTCGCTTTGAGCGGACGCAACGGCTCGGGCCGCTCGACGCTCGCCAAGGCGATCATGGGACTCGTGCGCGCGAAGGGGAGCATGCGGTTCCTGGGCCGCCCGATCGTGGGCATGCGGCCGTTCCGCATCGCGCGTCTGGGCGTCGGCTACGTGCCCGAACAGCGCGACGTCTTCCCGACGCTGACCGTCCGCGAAAACCTCATGCTCGGCGAGCGATCACGCGCCGAACGCTTCACCCTCGACGACGCCATGAGCCTCTTCCCTGTGCTGAGCGAACGAGCATCGGTGAACGCGGGCGCGCTGTCCGGCGGCGAGCAGCAGATGCTCGCCTTGGCGAGGACGCTCGTCGGCGATCCGCGACTCGTGATCATCGATGAGCCCGCCGAAGGACTCGCGCCGCAAGTGGTCACGCAACTTACCGAATGCCTCGCGACATTGAAACAACGCGGCCTCGCGATGCTGCTGATCGAACAGCGCATGACGATCGCGCGCACTCTGGCGAATCGCGTCGCGGTAATGGGCCACGGCGCAATCGTCTTCGACGGCAGCTTCGACGCGCTCGCCGCCGACGAGCGCATCACGAACGACTGGCTTTCGATCGGTTAGCTCTTGCTGTCGCGCTCGAAGATCCATTCGTGCTTCGGATCGTTCTTGAAGTGCCACGTCCTTTTGTTGCCCGCCATCACGTTCAGATAATAGTTGTCGTAGCCATACGGAACGACGACCGGGTGATAGCCGCGCGGCACCATCACGATGTCGTGATTTTCGACGGCCATCGTTTCGTCTAGATCACGTTCATCCGTATAGACGCGCTGGAACGCGAACCCCTGCGGTGGATTCAGGCGGTGATAGTAAGTCTCTTCGAGCGAACTCTCGATGGGCACGTTGTCCTTGTCGTGCTTGTGCGGCGGATAGCTCGACGCATGTCCGCCGGGCGTCCTCACCTCGACCACGAGCAAGCCTTCCGCCGGCTCCGTCTGCGGAAGAATATCGCATACGTATCGCGTATTCGCGCCTTTGCCGCGTGTCGAGCGCGCCATCTGCGAAGGCTCGATGAGACGCGGCGGGTACTTGCCGGTCGCCGGCGCACTCGCAACGCCAATCTCGCTCTCGCGATCCGCGCGCACGATCGCGGCGAGCTTCGGCGGCAAGTAGAGCGCATACGGCGCCGTATCCTCGAACACGCTGTCGCGCTTGCCGATCGACTCCCAGCGCTGATCGCCCGCTTCGACCGTTACCGTGCCCGTCAAGACGACGATGCACACCTCGCGGTCCGCTTCATAGACGTGGATGAGATCGCCGCCATCCAGACGATACGCCGCGAAGCCGACATGCTTCCAGCCGGCCGATTCCGGTGTCACGCGCGCGATCGTCTGGTCCTCGCGCGATGCCTTGACTAGCAGACTCATGCTGCCTCCTCGATGTTTGCGTCGACCAAAGCGCGCAGCGTGCGATAGCCTTTCTCGGCATACGCATAGCTCGGCGCGATGACCGGGTCCTGTTCGGCTTCCACGACGAGCCAGCCACGATAGCCGTGGCGCTTGAGGCGCGCGATGATCGAGGCGAAGTCGACCGTGCCGTCGCCGGGCACGGTGAACGCACCGTTGATCACCGCATCGAGGAAGCTCCAGTTGCGGTTGCGTGCGAGCCTGATGATCTCCGGCCGCACGTCCTTGCAATGCACGTGGCACACGCGGGCGATGTGCTTGTCGAGCACCGTCAGCGGATCGCCGCCCGCGAACGTGATGTGGCCCGCATCGAAAAGCAGGCCGACGTCGTCGCTCGTCAGGCTCATCAGACGATCGACGTCGGCGGGTGTTTCGACATATGCGCCCATGTGATGATGGTACGCCACGCGCACGCCGCGCGAGAGCGTGTATGCGGCGAACGTGTTCAGGCGCTCGGCGTACTCGCTCCAGCGCGCATCGGAGAAGAAGCGCGGACGCTGATAGAGCGGCTGCGGCGCGCCCTGGATCGAGTTTGCGACTTCGCCATAGACCATGACCGTCGCGCCGTTTTTCGCCAGCAGATCGAGATGCGGCCCGACGGCGGCGATCTCGTCCTCGGCGCTGCGTTCCGCAAGCCTTCCCGAGTACCAGCCCGACACGAGCGCGAGGTCGTATTGCGCGAGCAGCGTCTTCAGCGCCTGCGGCTCGCGGGGAAACTTGTTGCCCAGTTCGAAGCCTTCGTAGCCGATGCGGCGTCCTTCCGTCAGCGCGACATCGAGCGGCGTCTCGCCGCCGAGCGACGGCAGGTCGTCGTTCATCCACGAAAGCGGGTTGATGCCGATGCGTACATCGAAAGTCGTCATTGAAGTTTTCCTTATTGACTAGTGCTCGTCGATCGGGCCGTAAGCGCGCGTTCGTAGTCCGCGCGCGCGTCGCGCACTGCCTCGCGTTCCGACACTTCCGGCACTGCGACTTCCCACCACCAGCCGCCTTCCTCGGTGGGTCGAGCGGGATCGGTATCGATGCTGATCAGGTAGCTGCGATCGGCGGCGCGTGCGCGCTGCATCGCGGTTTCGAGTTCGCCGATGTTCGCGACGTGCTCGGCCACCGCGCCGAGCGAGCGCGCATGCATCGCGAAGTCGATCGCGGGTGCGCCTTGCGGGCCTTGCGTGCAATCGTCGATGAGGTTGTTGAACGGCGCGCCGCCGCACGCCTGCTGCAAGCGGTTGATGCAGCCGTAGCCGCGATTGTCGAGCAGCACGACGATCAGCTTCGCGCCGAGCATGACCGATGTGGCAAGCTCGCTGTTCATCATCAGATAGCTGCCGTCGCCGACGATCACGATCACTTCGCGATCCGGCTTCGCAAGCTTGGCTCCGAGGCCACCCGCGATCTCGTAGCCCATACACGAGTAGCCATATTCGACGTGATAGCCGCCGGGCGTGCTCGTGCGCCAGAGCTTCTGCAAATCGGCGGGGAGCGTCCCAGCCGCACACACGACGATGTCGTTCCGAGCCGACTGTGCATGCGAGCGCTGCACCGCGCCGATCACGTCGGCTTCGCGCGGCAAGAGGCCTTCGTGCGGCGGCGTGTGCGTCACGCTCGCGACCGCTGTGCGCCAGTCGTCGGCGAGATGATGCGCGCGCGTCGTCCATTGCGGCGCGGCGCGCCAGTCGCCGAGTGCCTGGCTCAACGCATCGAGCGCGAGTCCCGCATCGGATTCGACGGCGATGCTGTTTCGCTTCAGCGCATCGAATGCGTTCGCATTGATGCCGATAAGACGTGCTTCTGCGAAGAGCGTGTTCGAACCCGTCGTGAAGTCCTGCAGACGCGTGCCGACGGCGAGCACGCAATCGGCCGCATTGGCGAGTTCGTTGGCCGACGACGATCCCGTCACGCCGATACCGCCGACGTTCAAAGGATGATCCCAGGGCAACGCACTCTTGCCCGCCTGCGTTTCCGCGACCGGGATGCCGTGGCGTTCCGCAAACGTGCGCAGCGCATCCGTCGCTTCGCCGTAAAGCACGCCGCCGCCCGAGACGATGACCGGCTCGCGCGACTCGCGCAACGCGGCGGCGGCCTCCTCGATTTCGTATTTCACCGGCGCGGGCGCATGAAACGGCACGACGCGCGGCTCGAAGAACGAGGCGGGGTAGTCGTAGGCCATCGCCTGGACGTCTTGCGGCAACGCGAGCGTGACGGGGCCGCACAGCGCGGCATCGGTCAGCACGCGGATCGCGCGCGGCAACGCGCTCAACAACTGCGCCGGATGCACGATGCGATCGAAGTAACGCGAGACGGGCTTCAGCGCTTCGTTGGCGGACACGCCGCCGTCGTGCGCGTCCTCGACTTGCTGCAGCACCGGATCGGGCGCGCGCGAGACGAAGATGTCACCGGGCAGCAGCAACACCGGCAAGCGGTTCACATGCGCGAGCGCGGCAGCCGTGACGAGGTTCGTCGCGCCCGGTCCGATCGAAGTCGTAACCGCCATCATGCGTCTGCGGAAATTCGCCTTCGCGTAGGCGATCGCACTGTGCGCCATCGCCTGCTCGTTGTGCGCGCGATAGACCGGCAGTTCCTCGCGATGCTGATAAAGCGCCTCGCCGATCCCCGCGACGTTGCCGTGGCCGAAGATCGCGAAGACGCCGCCGAAAAGCGCTTCGCCCGATGCCGTGCGTTGCGCGGCGAGATAGCGCACGAGCGCTTGCGCTGTGGTGAGACGTACCGTTCCCATGACGGCGTGCTCCGATGTCCTATGCATAGCGCGCTGGTTCATGCTGCCTGCTCCTGTCTCGCTGCAACGCCGCTGCCGGCGCGCGCGTTGCGCCATGCATCGATCAGCGTTTCGAACGTGCGGCGCACGCGCGCGATGAGTTCGTCGTCGTCGATCTGGTTCGCCAGCCACGCGTGGCTCGGCTCATGAAAGATCGTGCGCCCGACCGTGAAGCCGCGACACGTGCTCGACGCGGCCGCCGCCTTGAAGCCGTCGCAAAGCTGATCGACCGCCGCCGACAGGCCCAGCAGCACGACGCCCCGGCAAGCCGGATCGCGCTCGGCGATGAGCGCGTCGATCGCGTGCCATTGCTGCGCGCTCATCGGTTCGAGCTTCCACCACTCCGGATAGATGCCGAGGTTATAGAGCCGCTTCAATCCACGATAAACCGTATCGTCGGCGACTGCAGGGCCGTTCTTCGGCACGATCACTTCGAGCAGCAATTCGTGTCCGCTCGTCTGCACCGCGTCGTACAGCGCGCGGATCTGCGCTTCCTGTTCGAGCCGCAATTCGTGCGGATGATCGGGATGATATTGAACGAGGCACTTCGCCACATGTTCGCGCGGCCATTCGATCAACGTCGTCCCGATCGAGCGGCCGTGATCGAAGACGAGGGGCAGCGACCCCGGCAACTCGACAGGACGACCGATCCACCAGCCGCGTCCTGTGGCTGAGTTCAATGCATCCTGTCCATACCGATCGTCGATCAATACACCGATGCGGCCTTCGAGCCCGAGCTGCTTTTCCGTCTGCGCGACCGCTTCTACGAAGAGCCCTTTGAGCTTCGCGATGCGTGTTTCATCGGCGCCGGTCTGCTGCGCGAGATCGAAGAACTGGTTGCGATGATCGAACGCGAAGCCGAGCACTTCGTCCCATTGCTTGCGATTCGGGCTTACACGATGCAAGCGCGCGAGCGTCGCATCGCGATCGGGGCGGCGCATGCGGACCGGGTCTTTCTTCGCGGCATCGAGGAAGTAGTCGAGTTCGGCCGGCGTGGGCATCGCCGGAGCGCAGCCGTGCCGCGACACGACCAGCGCGCCGCTCGCATTCGCCGTGCGCGCGCAGGCTTCGAGCGATTCGTCGCGCAGCCAGCCTGCGAGAAAGCCCGAGGCGAACGCATCGCCCGCGCCGAGCACGTTGAGCACTTCCACTTCGACGCCACCATGAATCGGCGCATCGTCGATCGATGCGGGCACCGCGCCTTCGATGATCGAGCACCCGAGCGGCCCGCGCTTGACGACGAGCGTCGCGCTCGTCACCGCGCGCACCATCGTGAGCGCGTCGATCAACTGGTCCTTGCCGCCCGCGATGCGGAACTCTTCCTCCGTGCCGATCACGAGATCGATCAGCGGCAGGATGCGCTGCAAGTGCGCGGTGACGCCTTCGTTCGCGATGAAACGCGTCTCACCATCGGCCTTGCTCGTGAGGCCCCACAACACCGGCCGATAGTCGATGTCGAGCACCGTGCGCACCTGGTTGCGCCGCGCGTAGTCGAGCGCGCGACGGCTCGTGCGGTTCACTTGCTCGGTCGAGAAGTGCGTGCCGGTGATCAGCAGGGCTTTCGACGACGCGATATACGCCTCATCGAAATCGTCCTCATCGACGGCCATGTCCGCGCAATTCTCGCGATAGAACACGAGCGGAAACGTATCGCGATCCTCGATGCCGAGCAGCACGAGGGCGGTCAGCCGCTCGCGATCGATGCGCACGTGGCTCACGTCGCAGCCTTCGCGTTCGAGCGTCTCGGTGAGAAAGCGCCCCATGTGATCGTTGCCGACGCGCGCGAGCATCGACGACTTCAGGCCGAGCCGCGCACATCCGAACGCGATGTTCGCCGACGATCCGCCGAGGTACTTCGCAAAGCTCGACACGTCTTCGAGCCGCGCGCCGACCTGCTGCGCGTAGAGATCGACTGCGAGGCGGCCCAGGCACACGATGTCGCGCGTGCGGCCCGGGGCAAAACGGGATTTCACTGGCATGTTGTCGTCCTCAGATCGTCGCGCCTTCGAGCTCGCCGATCATCTTCTGCATTTCGGCACCGCCCGCCATCATGTCGAGCACTTCGTTCTTGCTGATCGTGTCCTTCGTGAACGTGCCCATCGACTTGCCGCGATTGAGCAGCGTGAACGAATCGCCGATCGGATACGCGTGATGCACGTTGTGCGTGATGAAGATCACGGAGATGCCCTTGGCGCGCGCCGTATGGATCAGTCGCAGCACGTTGAAGCTCTGCTTCACGCCGAGCGCGGCGGTCGGCTCGTCGAGGATCAGCACGCGTGCGCCGAAGTGGATCGCCCGCGCGATCGCGAGACATTGCTTCTCGCCGCCGGACATCGTGCCGATCGGCTGATGCGGGTCGCGCACGTTGATACCCATCTCGGCGAGCTTGCCGCGCGAGGTATCGGCGGCGAGGTCGAGGTCCATTACGTTGAAGAGGCCGAAGAGCTTCTTCTGCGGCTCGCGTCCCATGAAGAAATTGCGCGCGACGGAGAGCAGCGGCACGAGCGCGAGATCCTGGTATACGGTCGCGATGCCGAGGTCGAGCGCCTCCTTCGGCGACTCGAAGTGCACCGGCTTGCCGTCGACCAGGTATTCGCCGGAAGAGGGCGTATGCACGCCGGCCAGCGTCTTGATGAGCGTGGATTTGCCCGCGCCGTTATCGCCGAGGAGGCAATGCACTTCGCCACGTTTCAGGCGCAGCGTGACGCCGTTCAGTGCGATGACCTTGCCGAAAAACTTGCTGACGTTTTCGAGCGCGAGAATGATGTCGTCGTTCATGATCGTTGTCCGCTCATTGAGCCTGTGATACGCGACGGCGCACGTAGTGATTGAAGAGCACGGCGAGCAGCAGCATCACGCCGAGGAACACGCGGAACCAGTCCGAGCTCACGTTCGTATAGGTGATGCCGATCTGCACGACGCCGAAGATCAGCGCGCCGAAGCACGCGCCGATCACCGAGCCATAACCGCCCGTCAGCAGCGTCCCGCCGATGACTGCCGCGATGATCGCTTCGAATTCCTTCTGCAAGCCGCGGTCCGCCGCCGCCGAGCCGATATCGCACACTTGCAGCACGGCGAAGAGACATGAGCAGAACGCGGTCAAGACGAAGAGCGAAATCTTCACGCGCTTCACCGGTACGCCGACGTTCTTCGCTGCATTCGCATCGCCGCCGACTGCGAGAATCCAGTTGCCGTAGCGCGTCTTCGCGAGAACGAACGCGCTGACCGCCGCGAGCGCGAACCACCAGAGGATGACTTTTGGAATGCCCGGCACGAGCGGCTGGCCGTTGTCGAGCAGCGAACCGACGCCCATGTGCGCGAGCCACGTAAAGAAGCCATGCAGCGCGACGCCATGAAACAGCACGTTCGTGATCCAGTCGTTCTGTGCAAGATCGCCTACGCCGGAGATGATCGTGCGGTCCGCGAACATGATCGAGAGCGCGAGCGTCAGGCCGCGCAGGATGAAGAGAAACGCAAGCGTGACGATGAACGACGGTAGCCGCGTCTTCATCACGAGATAGCCGTTCAGCGCGCCGAGCAGCATCGATGCGGCGAAGGCGAACACGATCGCGAGCCAGATCGGCCAGTGAAAGTACACCGAGGGGAGCGCGACCATCATCCCGGAGAAACCGATCATCGAGCCGATCGACAAGTCGAATTCGCCCGCGATCATCAGCAAGCACGCGCCCACTGCGAGCAGCCCGAGGTAGGCGGCGACCTGCGACCAGTTCATTACCCCGTCGAGGTTGAACATGCCCGACGATCCTGCGCCGAAGCCGAACACGGCGAACACCAGCACCGTGCCCGAAATCGCGGCGAATTCCGGCCGGTTCAGCAAATGCCCGAACCACGATTCGCGGCGCACGCGTTCATCGGATAGCTTCGCCTTGTCTTCCGCGTCGGCGGATTCCGGTGGCTCTGCGTGTCGAGGATAGTGCTTGCCGGCTACGCCCATGATTGCTCCTTGATGCTCGAGGTTTGTGTTTCGGGTGTTGAACACCGTTTGATGTTTGATGCGCTTCTGTGGAAGTGTGTTGTTATCGGCTTGCGGCGCTGCCCCTGTCCGGGGCGGGACTCACTTTCTTTGCACAAGGTTTGACGCTGGCGCTTGAGGCGGTTGTTTGTTTAAACCGTTTGATGCGCTCGTGCTCCGATGGAACTTGCCTTGGTATCGGTCTATTAGCTCTGCCCCTGTCCGGGGCGGGACTCACTTTCTTTGCTGCTGCAAAGAAAGTAAGCAAAGAAAGCAGCTTTCCACCGCCAGTGCTAACCAACCCTCACTCGCGTAAGAACGGATTGGCGCTGGAGAGTAAGTGTCGCCCTCACGGTGGAACCGGGCTTGGCTCGCGGACCCACTGTGGCAACGCGCACTTGCTCTGAGTGGTATGCGCTCCGTTTGGCTCCGTCCTCGCTTCGCTCCGACGTGAGGTTCACTAAAACCTTTTGCTTCGCTCTCGCTTGGAGCTATGACCTCTGCTCTGCTTCACCACCTAACGTGTTCTTTGCCCATCGCACCCCACGTCTGAGCGCGTAGCGCGAGGACGGATGTATGACTGCTGCACCTGTCCGGTGTACTGCGAGTTGCCACAGTGGGTCCGCGAGCCAAGCCCGGTTCCACCATGAGGGCGACACTTACTCTCCAGCGCCAATCCGTTTTTATGCGAGTAAGGGTTTGTTTGCTTTGGCGGTTGGAAGCTGCTTTCTTTGCTTACTTTCTTTGCAGCAGCAAAGAAAGTGAGTCCCGCCCCGGACAGGGGCAGAGCTAATAGACCGCTAAGAAAGCAAGTTCCATGGAAGCCCAAGCGCATCAAACGGCGTGGAGCAACCCCCCAAAGCGCTAGCGATACTGCCCCGCGTACTTCTGGACCTTGTCGAGGTTTTCCTTCGTGATGAAGCCCGGGCCCGAGCGAATGTTCTTCGGCCCGTACGACGGCTGCAATCCGTAGGTCTCAAGCCGCGCCTTGAACTTCGGATTCGCTTCGAGGATCTGGCGGATCTTCACCGGATCGGTCGTCTTGTCCTTCTTCACAATGGCGAGCACCGCGACCGGGATATAGCCCTGCAAGTACGGCTGCTGATCGATCGCGAACTTGATCGTACCGTCCTTGATCGCCTTCGCGATGTCGTCGGAAAAGTCGAAAGTCACGAAGTAGATCTTGTTTTGCAGACCCATCTGCGTAACGGTCTTGAGCGTCGCCGAGGCGGGCGTCGGTCCGAGCGTGAGGATCGCGTCCGTGTTCGGATGGTTGCGCAGGTACGCGCCGACCTTCGACTGGATCTCGGTCGGGTCCTGCCCTGAGTCGAGCGTCGCACCCTTGTAATCGACGCCGAGCGCGTCCGCGAAGCCGCGGCAGCGGTCGAAGGAGACCGTGTTCGTCGCAATGTGATTCACGCACAGGAACGACTTCACGCCCGCCGCCTTCGCCTTCTCGCCGGCGGCCTTGCCCGCGACATATTCCGGCTGCCCGACGTGCATGATCGCGCCGAGCTGCGCGCTCTGTTCCTCGGTGCCCGAATTGATCGTGACGAGCGGAATCTTCTTCGCCGTTACCTTGTTCAGCGAGCTTTTCAGCACGTCGAAGTCGGCGATGGTGGTGATGACGCCGTCGTAATTGCGCGCGGCCGCCTGCTCGATCAGCCGCGACATGTCCGCGATGTCGCCGTTGGGCGGATTGCGATAGTCGGTCTGGACGTTGAAGTCCTCGTCGGCCTGCTTGATCGCGTTCTTGATGGTGTTCCACCACGAGTCGGAATCCGGCGCATGGCTGATCAGGACGAACTTGGCATCGGGTGCAGCGAGCGCTGCCGTCGACGTCATTGCTGCGGCGCCGCACAAGGCGGCGGCTGCGACCAGCGCGGAAAGCGCGGTCCGGCCTTTGCAAAGTCTCATTGTCTCCACCTATCCAGGTTGTTGTTTTAAGCGAGCGCCGCATCTCGATGCCGCTGCTCACGACCAAGATTAGGACAAGTTCGCGTGCTCTGCAATGGAAATTTTAAGCGTCAGGCAAATGGAAAATACATTCCATTTCGTGAATCCGCTCCCTATAATCAGCAGCATCGAACGTGTCGAAGAAGAGTCTCCCATGCAGGAAGAAACGAGCGCGGACGTGCAGAACGTCGACGACCTGATGCAGCGGATCACCGAGGCCTATGAGACGTTGCCGCGGCAGTTGAAGAGCGTCGCGACGTATATCGAGCAGCATCGGTCGAACGTGATGATGGACCGCACGAGCGATATCGCCAGTGCGTGCGGCGTGCATCCGTCGGCGGTCGTGCGGTTTGCGCAGCGCTTCGGCTTTTCCGGTTTCTCCGATTTGCAGGCGGTCTTCAAGCAGGCGTATGCCGGGCAGAGCGGCTCGCCGCAGAGCTACCAGCAGCGCATCCGGAAACTGATCGACGAGAAGGCGGGGAAGGTGTCGGGCGTGTCGGTGGCGCGCGAATTCATCGCGGCGAGCCGCACGGGCCTCGACGAACTCGAAGTCGGTCTCGACGACGAGCACTTCGAAGCCGCCGTGAAGATGCTGCAGCAAGCGGAAAACATCTACGTGATCGGCGTGCGGCGCTCGTTCGCGGTCGCGAGCTACATCGTCTACGCGCTGCAACATACGCCGAAGCGCGTGCATCTCGTGTCGGGATTCGGTGGCATGTATCGCGAGCAGATCCGCAGCGTGAGGAAGGGCGATGTCGTCGTCGCGATCAGCTTCGCGCCGTACGGCAAGGAGACGCAGTACTGCGTGCGCGCCGCGCAGCATCACGGCGCGAAGACGCTCGTGATCACCGACAGCCAGCTTTCGCCGCTCGCGCGTCACGCGAGCGCGCATCTGTTCGTGAAGGAGGGGAGCGCGTTCGCGTTCCGCTCGCTCACGAGCACCATCTGCCTGTGCCAGGCGCTCTTCATCGCGCTCGCGTACCGGCTCGAACTGAACGTCGAAGAATCCAAGGAGACAGGTGGCTATGACGATTGATGTGGCGGTTTTTGGGGCGGGACGCATCGGCAGGATTCACGCAGCGAATCTCGCGCGGCAGCCGGGCGTGCGGCTTAAGTACGTCGTCGATGTGAACCGCGACGCGGCCTCCGCGCTCGCAGCGCTTCACGGCGCGCAAGTCGCGGACATCGACGGCGCGATGGGCGATGCGTCGATCGGCGCGACGGTCGTGTGTTCGAGCACCGATACACACGCCGGCCTGATCCTGCAATCGGCGGCAGCGGGCAAGCATGTGTTCTGCGAAAAGCCGGTCGATCTCACGGTCGAGCGCGCGCGCGCCTGCGCCGATGCGGTCGCGAAGGCGGGTGTCGTGTGCATGATCGGCTTTCAGCGGCGCTTCGATCCGACGTTCTCGGCATTGAAGGCGCGCGTCGAGGCGGGCGAGATCGGCGAGCCGGAGATGCTCGTCGTGACGAGCCGCGATCCGGGCGCGCCGCCGGTGGACTACATCCGGCATTCGGGCGGCATTTTCAAGGACATGCTGATCCACGATTTCGATATCTTCCGCTGGATGCTCGACGACGAAGCCGACACGCTGCACGCCACCGGCAGTTGCCTCTCCGACCCGGCGATCGCCGACGCGGGCGACATCGACTCGACGGCTGTCACGATCCGCACGAAGCGCGGGCGACTGTGCCAGATCAACACGGCGCGGCGCGCGGCGTACGGCTACGACCAGCGCTTCGAATTGCTCGGCAGCGCCGGGATGCTGCAGGCGGGCAACGTGCGGCCGACCGAAGTCACCGCGTACTCGAAAACGGCCGTATCCAGCGACGTGCCCGAGGCGTTCTTCCTCGAACGCTATCGCGCGGCGTACGCGCTCGAAATCGCGCATTTCTTCGAAGCAGTGAGCGAAGGGAAGCCCGTGCGCACGACCGTCGCGGACGGCCTGAAAGCGCTGGAACTTGCCGAAGCCGCGACGCTTTCGTGGCGCGAAGGGCGCGTCGTCAAGCTCGGGGAGAAGGTCGCATGAGCGCGCCGCCGGTGAGAGTCGGGATCGTCGGGCTGGGGCGGCTGGGGCGCCGGCATGCGGAAAACCTCGCGTTGCGCGTACCGGGCGCGACGCTCGCCGCGGCGTTCAGCCCGGTCGCCGAGGAGCGCGAGTGGGCGCGCGCGAATCTGCCGGAACTCGCGATCTACGACAGCTACGATACCTTGCTCGCCGACAAATCGATCGACGCCGTCTGGCTCGTCACGCCGACGTCGCTGCATCCGGCGCAGATCATCGCCGCGTTGCGTGCGGGCAAGCACGTGTTCTGCGAAAAGCCGCTGTCGCTCGATCTCGACGAATGCGACCGCGTGATAGAAGAAAGCGCGCGCCGGCCGGAATTGCAGGTGATGATCGGCTTCGTGCGCCGTTTCGATCCAAGTTATCGCGATGCTTTCGAAAAAGTCGTAAAGGGCGCGATCGGCCGGCCGTTCATGGTGCGCTCGCAAACCTGCGACAAGAACGACCCCGACGGCTTCTTCGTGCGTTTCGCGCCGACTTCAGGCGGGCTTTTCCTCGATTGCAGCGTCCACGACATCGATCTCGCGCGGTGGCTGCTCGGCAATCCGAAGCCGAAACGCGTCTTCGCGAGCGGCACGATCGCGATCCACGAAGGCCTGCGCGAATGCGGCGACATCGACAACGGCGTGGGCATCTGCGAATTCGAGGACGGGCGGCTCGCGGTGTTCTACGCGTCGCGGACGATGGCGCACGGCCACGACACGCAGACGGAGGTGATCGGCACGGGCGGCATGCTCGCGGTGGGGCGCAACGCGCGGGCGAATCGCGTGGAAATCGCCGATGCTTCAGGCGTGCGCAACGAATGCACGCCGACGTTCTTCGAGCGTTTCGAAGAAGCGTTCCTGCACGAGGCGCGCGCGTTCGTCGATGCGTTGCGGGGCGGGGCGCCGACCGGGCTCACGCTCGCGGACGCGCGCGAGGCGACGCGGATCGGCATCGCATTGCGGGAGGCGTTCGAGAGCGGGCAACCGGTGAACCTGCAGGCGCTGCGGTAGAATCGGAAGGCTCCGATTTTAGGCAACAAGCAAAACCAAGGCTCACCCGATGCAAGTTCACAAGGAAGTCGATGCGCGCGGGCTCAACTGCCCGCTGCCCATCTTGCGGGCGAAAAAAGCCCTCGCGGACATGGAAAGCGGCCAGATCCTGAAAGTCCTGGCAACCGATCCGGGTTCGCAACGCGATTTCGCCGCATTCGCCAAACAGACCGGCAACGAAATCGTCGAATCGACGGCGCAGGACAAGACGTTTGTTTTTCTGATGCGCCGCCGCTGAAGCGATTTTGAAAGCCTGAAAACGGAAATGCCCGCGATTCGCATCGCGGGCATTTTTTTCGAACCGAATCTAACGCAATCAGCCTTCGAGAATCGGCGAACGCGTCTTCAGATACTCCTCGAAATCGGCCGCGACTTCCGGATGGCGCAGCGCGAATTCCACCGTCGCCTTCAGATAGCCGAGCTTGCTGCCGCAGTCGAAACGCGTGCCGTGGTACTTGTACGCGAGCACTTGCTCGTCGGCGAGGAGCGACTGGATCGCGTCGGTAAGCTGGAATTCACCGCCCGCGCCCGGCTTCAGCGCGCGGATGTGGTCGAAAATGCGCGGCTTCAGCACATAACGCCCGACCACGCCCAGGTTCGACGGCGCCACCGCCGGTTCCGGCTTCTCGACGATACCGGCCAGCTTGAAAATATTGCTTTCCCATTCCTTGCCGTCGATCACGCCGTAGGACTTCGAGTCCTGCGCCGGAATCTCTTCGACGCCGATCACCGAGCTGTGATAGTGATCGAAGACTTCGATCATCTGCGTCATCACGGGCGGCTTGCCGTACAGCAAGTCGTCCGCGAGGATCACGGCGAACGGGTTGTCGCCGACGAGCTTCTCGGCGCACAGCACCGCGTGGCCGAGGCCCAGCGCTTCGGCCTGACGCACATAGAAGCAGTCGACGTGGCTCGGCTTGATGCTGCGCACGAGTTCCAGCAGCTTGTCCTTGCCGCGCGCTTCGAGCTCGGCTTCGATTTCATACGACTTGTCGAAGTGATCTTCGATCGCGCGCTTGCTGCGGCCCGTGACGAAGATCATTTCGGTGATGCCTGCGGCCATCGCTTCTTCCACCGCGTATTGAATCAGCGGCTTGTCGACGACCGGCAGCATTTCCTTCGGGCTTGCCTTGGTCGCGGGGAGGAACCGGGTGCCGAGACCTGCAACGGGAAAAACCGCTTTAGTAACTTTTAGCATGTGATGACCCTGATCCTCTAATTCGTGTTTGAAACGTCGAGCAATGTCGGTAAGTCTGCGCTCGATTAGGCGGGAAGACGCAATAATTGCGCCTGGAGCTTCTCGATGGTCGATTCGTATTCTGCCAGCCTTTTTCGCTCTTGATCCACGACAGCAGCCGGCGCTTTTGAAACAAAACTCTCATTTCCAAGCTTGGCGTTACATTTGAAAACTTCACTTGCGAGCCGTTCGACTTCCTTCGACAACCGCTCGCGCTCCGCCGCGACGTCGATTTCCACCTTCAGCACCAGCTTGCTCGACCCGATGATCGCGACCGGCGCGCCGTGCGCCTGCGCGTCGAGCGTGGCTTCGTCGGCGATGATCTGAACGTCCGAGAGCCGCGCAAGCGCCTGCAGGTAAGGCGCGAACGTCGTGAGACGCGCGGCGTCGCCGGTGGCGAGCATCGGCACCTTCACCGCTGGCGACAAATTCATCTCTCCGCGCAAATTACGGCACGCATCGATCACGGCCTTCAGTTCGGCGGCCCACTGTTCGGACGATTCGTCGATCTTTTCTGCCTGCGCGTGCGGATAGCGCTGCACCATGATCGACGCCTCGCCTTCCTTCGCGCCCTCGGGCCACGCATCCGTGAGCGGCGCGACCTTCTGCCAGAGCGCCTCGGTGATGAACGGAATCACCGGATGCGCCAGACGCAGCACTGTTTCGAGCACGCGCAACAGCGTGCGGCGCGTGGCGCGCTGCTGCTCCGGCGTGCCGTTCTGGATCTGCACCTTCGCGAGTTCGAGATACCAGTCGCAGTATTCGTCCCACACGAATTTATAGATCGTGCTCGCGACGTTGTCGAAACGGTAATCCGCGAAGCCTTTCTCGACCTCGGTCTCCACGCGCTGCAACAGCGACACGATCCAGAAGTCGGCGGGCGAATAGTCCGTGTAGCCACCGGGGCCGCAGTCGCCCGGCTCGCACGCGCCGGGTTTGGAAAAGCCGCAATCGTGGCCTTCGGTGTTCATCAGCACGAAGCGCGTCGCGTTCCAGAGCTTGTTGCAGAAATTGCGATACCCCTCGCAGCGTGCCAGATCAAAATTCACGTTGCGACCGAGCGTTGCCATCGACGCCATCGTGAAGCGCAGCGCGTCGGTGCCGAACGCCGGAATGCCGTCGGGGAATTCCTTGCGCGTCTTCTTTTCGATTTGCGCGGCCTGCTTCGGATTCATGAGGCCGGTGGTGCGCTTTTTGACGAGTTCGTCGAGCGCGATGCCATCGACGATATCGATCGGATCTAGCGTGTTGCCCTTGCTCTTCGACATCTTCTGGCCTTCCGCGTCGCGCACGAGGCCGTGCACGTAGACGGTGTGAAACGGCACTTTTCCGGTGAAATGCGTGGTCATCATGACCATGCGCGCGACCCAGAAGAAGATGATGTCGAAGCCGGTCACCAACACCGACGACGGCAGGAACGCCTGCAATTCCTTCGTCTCATTGGGCCAGCCGAGCGACGAAAAGGGCACGAGCGCCGACGAGAACCAGGTGTCGAGCACATCGTCGTCGCGCCGGAGCGCGCCGGTATAGCCTTGCGATTGCGCTTCGGCGCGCGCCTCGTCTTCCGTCTTCGCGACGAAAATCTCGCCGTTCTCGCCGTACCACGCCGGAATCTGGTGGCCCCACCAGAGCTGGCGCGAAATGCACCAGTCCTGGATGTTTTCGAGCCACTGATAGTAGGTCGTCATCCAGTTTTCGGGCACGAACCTGATTTCGCCGTTCTTCACGACGTCGAGCGCCGTTTGCGCGATCGACTTGCCCGGATTGAACGTGCCTTCTGGCGCCGGCTTGCTCATCGCGACGAACCACTGGTCCGTGAGCATCGGTTCGATCACGACGCCCGTGCGGTCGCCGCGCGGCACCATCAGCTTGTGCGGCTTGACGGAATCGAGCAGGCCGAGCGCTTCCAGGTCCGCGACCACGAGCTTGCGCGCATCGAAGCGGTCCATGCCGCGATACTTTTCGGGCGCGTTATCGTTGATTTTCGCGTCGAGCGTGAGGATTTCGATCTGCGGCAGCTTGTGGCGCTGACCGACCTGATAGTCGTTGAAATCGTGCGCGGGCGTGACTTTCACGACGCCCGTGCCGAACTCGCGATCGACGTAATCGTCCGCGATGATCGGGATGTCGCGGTCGCACAGCGGCAGCGTGACCGTCTTGCCGATGAGGGCCGCGTAACGCTCGTCTTCCGGATGCACCATCAGGGCGACGTCGCCGAGCATGGTTTCGGGGCGCGTGGTTGCGACCGTCAGATGGCCCGAGCCGTCCGGCAGCGGGTACTTGATGTGCCACAGGCTGCCGTTTTCCTCCTCGCTGACCACTTCGAGGTCGGACACCGCCGTGCCCAGGACCGGGTCCCAGTTCACGAGCCGCTTGCCGCGATAGATCAGGCCCTGCTTGTAGAGCGTGACGAACACGTCGCGCACGGCGAGCGACATCTTGTCGTCCATCGTGAAATATTCGCGCGGCCAGTCGATCGACGCGCCCAGGCGCCGGACCTGATTCGTGATGGTCGAGCCGGATTCCTGCTTCCACGCCCACACGCGCTTCAAAAACTCTTCACGGCCGAGATCGTGGCGCGAAATTCCCTGCGCATCGAGCTGACGTTCCACGACGATCTGCGTCGCGATGCCCGCATGATCCGTCCCCGGGACCCACAACGTGTTGTCGCCGAGCATGCGGTGGTAGCGCGTGAGGCCATCCATGATGGTCTGGTTGAACGCGTGGCCCATGTGCAGCGTGCCGGTGACGTTCGGCGGCGGGAGCTGGATCGAGAAATTCTTCGCGCCCGGAGCGAAGGCCGGGGCGGCATAACCGCGTTTTTCCCATTCCGGGCCCCACTGGGACTCGATGTTCTGGGGCTCGAAGCTCTTCGCAAGCGTGCTGTCGCTCATTGTGGAATCTGCCGAAAAATGCGTGAAAAAATGCGGGGGAACGGGCAATTATAAGGTTTTACCGGCACCGTCGACGAATCGGGCGAAGCGGCGGAGGGCGCAGCCATCGGAGCGGTCTTATAATGTTCGACCCACCGGAAGACTTCCCTCATGCCCGATCTGCTTGCCAATCTGAATCCCGAACAACTCGCTGCCGTGACGCTGCCGAACGAGCCGGCGCTGATCCTCGCGGGCGCCGGCAGCGGCAAGACGCGCGTCCTGATCACGCGCATCGCGTGGCTGATCCAGCAGGGCTACGCCTCGCCGCCGACCATCCTCGCCGTCACCTTCACGAACAAGGCGGCGCGCGAGATGATGGCGCGCCTGCAGGCGCTCCTGCCAATCGACACGCGCGGCATGTGGATCGGCACCTTCCACGGGCTGTGCAACCGGATGCTGCGCGCGCATTACCGCGACGCGGGGCTGCCGCAGACTTTCCAGATCCTCGATACCGCCGACCAGCTTTCGGCGATCAAGCGCCTGATGAAGGGCCTGAACATAGACGACGAGAAGTATCCGGCGAAGAACCTGCAGTACTTCATCAACAACGCGAAGGAACAGGGCCTGCGTCCGAAAGACGTCGATGCAACCGATGCCTTCAATCGCAAGTTCGTCGAGCTGTACGAGGCCTACGACCAGCAGTGCCAGCGAGAAGGCGTCGTCGATTTTCCGGAGCTGCTGCTGCGCTGCTACGAACTGCTCGCGCACAATCCGCCGCTGCGCGCGCACTACCAGGCGCGCTTTCGCAACATCCTCGTCGACGAATTCCAGGACACGAACAAGCTGCAATACGCGTGGCTGAAAATGCTCGCGGGCGAGCAGAACGCGATCTTCGCAGTCGGCGACGACGATCAGTCGATCTACGCCTTTCGCGGCGCCAACGTCGGCAATATGCACGACTTCGAGCGCGAATTCCGCGTGCGCAATCTCATCAAGCTGGAGCAGAACTACCGCTCGCACGGCCACATTCTCGATACCGCCAACCTGCTGATTGCGAACAATTCGCGGCGGCTCGGCAAGAACCTGCGCACCGACGCGGGGCACGGCGAGCCGGTGCGCGTCTACGAGGCCGCGACTGATTCGCAGGAAGCGGGCTGGATCGTCGAGGAAATCAGGGCGCTGATCAATACGGGCCTCTCGCGCGGCGAGATCGCCGTGCTGTACCGGAGCAACGCGCAGTCGCGCACGATCGAGCACACGCTCGTGAATACGGGCATTCCGTATCGCGTGTACGGCGGGTTGCGGTTCTTCGAGCGGCAGGAAGTGAAGCACGCGCTCGCGTACCTGCGCCTGATCGACAACCCGAACGACGACACCGCGTTCGCGCGTGTGGTGAACTTCCCGACGCGCGGCATCGGCGCGCGTTCGATCGAGCAACTCGCCGACGCCGCGCGTCTCTACAACTGTTCGATGGCCGCCGCGGTGCCTTACGTGACGGGCAAGGCGGGGTCGAGCCTCGCCAGTTTCGCGACGCTGATCGCGAAAATGCGCACCGAAACGCAGCAAATGAGCCTGCCGGAGACGGTCGAGCACGTTGTCCGGGGAAGCGGGCTCGCCGCGCACTATGAACTCGAGCGCGAAGGGCAGGACCGGCTGGAGAATTTGCAGGAAGTCGTGAACGCGGCGGCGGCGTTCGTCAGCGAGGAAGGCTACGGGCTTGATACCCCCGCGCGCTCGATCCCGCTGCGCCCCGGCGCGACGGCGGTGCCCGAGATCGCGCTCGCGACCGACGATCCG
Organism: Caballeronia terrestris; assembly: GCF_001544515.1. Lineage (GTDB taxonomy): Bacteria > Pseudomonadota > Gammaproteobacteria > Burkholderiales > Burkholderiaceae > Caballeronia > Caballeronia terrestris. The sequence goes on along the minus strand of NZ_FCOL02000006.1, from coordinate 84,821 downwards.
GGCATCGACGTGCTCGATGCCGCGAGTCCCGCGGATCCCGCGCAAAACCCCGACACGATGACACCGCTCGCGGGCTTCCTTTCGCATGCATCGCTTGAAGCCGGCGACAATCAGGCGCAGGCCGGCCAGGACGCCGTGCAATTGATGACGGTGCACGCGGCGAAGGGGCTCGAATTCACGGCGGTGTTCATCACCGGGATGGAAGAGGGCCTGTTCCCGCACGAGAACAGCGCGAAGGAAACCGACGGGCTGGAGGAAGAGCGGCGCCTCGCGTACGTCGCGATCACGCGGGCGAAGGAGCGGCTGTATCTGTCGTTTGCGCAGAGCCGGATGCTGCACGGCCAGACGCGCTACAACATCCGCTCGCGCTTTTTCGACGAATTGCCGGAAGGCTCGCTCAAGTGGCTAACGCCGAAGGTCGAGGCGGGCGCGCGCTGGGGTGGCCGCTCGGACAACGCCGGCTGGGGCCGCGACTGGTTCGCGCGGCCCGGCCGCGAGCGCACCGCCGACTACGTGAATCCCGACGCCGGCGCGCCGGTCCCGGCGTTCGCCAACACGCAGCGCGCCGCGGACACTGGCTTCAAGGTCGGGCAGACGGTGTTTCATACGAAGTTCGGCGAAGGCACGGTGACGGCGCTGGAAGGCTCCGGCGCCGATGCCCGCGCGCAAGTGCGTTTCAAGCGCCACGGCGAGAAATGGCTGGCGCTGGCGGTCGCGAAACTTCAGCCGGTCGAGTGACGGCAATGCTCGGCATCATGGCCGCGCTGCCGCAGGAACTCGGCGATCTGGTCGCCGGGATGCGAGCGGCCGGTGAAGTAGAAACGCTGACGCTCGGTCAGCGCGAGTACACCGTCGGCGAGGCGCATGGCGTGCAGTGCGTCGTGACGCTTGCGCGCATTGGCAAGGTCGCCGCCGCAACGACGGCCAGCGCGCTGATCCACGTGTTCAACACCGATGCGATTGTGTTCACCGGCGTCGCGGGCGGCGTGCACGCGGACGTTCAAGTGGGCGATATCGTCGTCGCGGATTCGCTGTTGCAGCACGATCTCGATGCGTCGCCGCTTTTTCCGCGCTTCGAGGTGCCGCTGCTGGACAAATCGCGCTTCGAGGCGTCCGCCGATCTGAGCGCCGCGCTTTTCAGCGCCTGCGAGGCGTTTCTCGCCGACGAAAGCGCGGCATTGCAGAGCCACTTCGCGGTCGTGCGACCGCGCGTGCATCGCGGGCTGGTGGTGAGCGGCGATCGCTTCATCGCGAGTCACGAAGGCTTGATGGCATTGCGGGATGCCTTGCCCGACGCGCTTGCCGTCGAGATGGAAGGCGCCGCGCTCGCGCAGGTCTGCTACGAGTACGGCGTGCCGTGCGCGGTCGTGCGCACGATCTCCGATACCGCAGATGCCGCCGCTCCTACCTCCTTCGCCGAATTCCTCACGGCGATCGCATCCACTTATTCCTCCGGCATTCTTTCGCGGTTCCTGCGCGCGCAAACCTGAAATCGCTCCGTCGTGCAATCGGATAAGTCCTGCTTGTAGTTGAGAATCATTCTCAACTACAATGGGTTTCGCACGACAGGAGGCTTTCATGCCACACGCGCCAACCGATTTCATCCCGACCGGTCAACCGACATCCGCGATCTCCACGAACGCGGCGAAGGTGCTCGACACCACGCGCCGCGCGTGGCAGACGAGTGCGGCCGCCGCGCCTGCTGAGACCGAGCGCGCGACGCAGAAGGCATCGTCGAAGAAACGGGTTCGGCCGCGCCGCTCGCGGTGGAGCAACCTCGTCGCCGCATTGAATTACTGGAGCCCAAGACCGCTGTGATTGCATCCGACCTCAAGTCCACACTCGCGCCGGCCCGAGTCCCGCATGTCCCCGATCAGCCGATGCACGATGCGAGCCGCTTCCCGCTCGTGCGCCTGCGCCGAAGGGCGGTGAAACCCGGCTACGCGTTCGCGTGGCGCGCCGAAATGCAGCGCCTGCTCGCGCTTGCGACGCCGTTCGTGATCGTCAGCGAGCATTGCGCCGACGAAACCCCCGACGACACGCGTCTGCGCGCCGCGTGGCTGCGCTCGCAGCAGGCGTCGCTCACGGCGTATTGCCGTGGCTTCATCGTGATCGAGCCGCGCATCGAAGCCCGCGCGACGACGCGCGAAGCATGGCGCCTCGCGACGCGGGGCAGCGGCGTTCGCACGGTGATCGTCTCGGGAATGCGCGTCGCGGGCGAACTCGCGCCGGTGCTTCTCAAGCACTCGGCCGGTGAACAGGAACACGCGCCCGCGCATAGGGCCGCCCCTCTCTAGCACGCCCTGACGGCCTGCTCTATGCTCTGAAGCAGCCTGCACACTGCTATCAGAGGGAGCGAATGTCGACTTATCGTGAAGAGTTTCGCCGTTCGATCGAGCAACCCGAGCAGTTCTGGGCCGAAGAGGCCCGCCGCATCCACTGGGAAACGCCATTCGAACAGGTGCTCGACCGCAGCCGTCCGCCGTTCGCGCGCTGGTTCATCGGCGGAACAACGAATCTCTGCTACAACGCCGTCGATCGTCATCTCGCGACGCGCGCGCAACAGAACGCGCTGATCTACGTTTCGACGGAAACGGGCATCGAGCGCCGCTACACGTATGCGGAACTGCATGCCGAAGTGAACCGCATGGCCGCGGTCATGCGCTCGCTGAACGTGAAGAAGGGCGATCGCGTGCTGATCTATCTGCCGATGATCGCCGAGGCGCTCTTCGCGATGCTCGCCTGCGCGCGGCTCGGCGCGGTCCATTCGGTCGTGTTCGGCGGCTTCGCGGCGCCGAATCTCGCGGCGCGCATCGACGATGCGAAGCCCGCGCTCATCGTCACCGCGGACGCCGGCGCGCGCGCGGGCAAGGTGATCGACTACACGCCGCTCGTCGATGAAGCGCTTGCCCGCGCCGAGTACAAGGTGCCGCAGGTGCTCCTGATCGACCGGCAGCTCGCACCCGAGCGCCTGCAAGCGAACTACCTGATCGCCTACGAGCCGCTGCGCGAGAAGTTCTTCGATGCCTGCGTGCCGTGCGAATGGCTCGAATCGAACGAGCCGTCGTACGTGCTCTACACCTCGGGCACGACGGGGCGGCCGAAGGGCGTTCAGCGCGACGTGGGCGGCTATGCGGTGGCGCTCGCGGCATCGATGGAACACATCTTTCAGGGCGCGCCCGGCGACGTGATGTTCACCGCTTCGGACATCGGCTGGGTGGTCGGGCACAGCTACATCATCTATGCGCCGCTGATCGCAGGGCTCACCACCGTCATGTACGAGGGCACGCCGGTGCGGCCGGACGGCGGCATCTGGTGGCGGCTCGTCGAGCAGTACAGGATCAACCTGATGTTTACCGCGCCGACCGCGATTCGCGTGCTCAAGAAGCAGGACCCGCAACTGATGTCGCAAGCGGATCTATCGAGCCTGCGCGCGCTTTTTCTCGCCGGCGAACCTCTCGACGAACCCACCGCGCAATGGATCCAGAGCGCGCTCAAGCGCCCCGTCATCGATAACTACTGGCAGACCGAAACCGGCTGGCCGATGATCGCGATCCCGCACGGCATCGAGGACTTGCCGCCGAAGCTTGGCTCGCCCGGCGTGCCGTCGATGGGCTTCAACCTCACGGTGCGCAACGAGCAGACGGGCGACGTCTGCGCGCCGGGCGAGAAAGGCGTGATCGCGCTCGACTATCCGCTGCCGCCGGGCTGCATGCAGACGGTATGGGGCGATGATCGACGCTTCATCGATACGTATTGGAAGAGCGTGCCGAACCAGCAGGTCTATTCGACCTTCGACTGGGGCGTGCGCGACGAGGACGGCTACGTGTCGATCCTCGGCCGCACGGACGATGTGATCAACGTTGCGGGGCATCGGCTGGGCACGCGGGAGATCGAGGAGGCGTTGTCGAGCCATCCGGCGGTGGCGGAAGTGGCGGTGGTCGGCGTCGCGGATGCGTTGAAGGGGCAGGCGGCGCTCGCGTTCGTCGTACTGCGCGACGCGAACCGGCTGAACGCGCCGGGCGCGCGGCAAGGACTGGAGGCGGAACTGACACATACCGTCGATACGCAGCTTGGCGCGATCGCGCGGCCGGCGCGCGTGCATTTCGTATCGATGCTGCCGAAGACACGCTCGGGCAAGCTCTTGAGGCGTGCGATTGCGGCGCTTGCCGAGGGACGCGAGCCGGGCGAGTTGCCGACCATCGAGGACATAAGCGCGTTGCAGCAGGTGAAAGCTGCGTTAAGCGAATAGCGCTGCAAGAGCTAAAAAGCCGCTTCGAAATTTCGAAGCGGCTTTTCTTTCCGGCTAAGGCATGGCGTGGACCTCAAGCCTTCTTCAACTTCGGCTCCGTCGTCCTTGGCAGGAACACCGCGAGCAACCCAAGCAACGGCAGGAACGAACACAGCTTGTACACGTAGTCGATGCTCGTCGCATCGGCAAGATGGCCGAGCACGGCCGCACCGATGCCGCCCATCCCGAACGCGAAGCCGAAGAACAGTCCCGCGACCATGCCGACCTTGCCCGGAATCAGCTCCTGCGCATAGACGAGGATCGCCGAGAACGCCGACGCCAGCACGAGCCCGATGATCACCGACAACACGCCCGTCCAGAACAGATTCGCATAGGGCAGGAGCAGCGTGAACGGGGCGACGCCCAGGATCGATACCCAGATCACGACCTTGCGCCCGATGCGGTCACCGACCGGCCCGCCGATGATCGTCCCCGCTGCGACGGCCGCGAGGAACACGAACAGATGAATCTGCGCCGTCTGCACGCTCATGCCGAACTTGCTGATCAGATAGAACGTGAAGTAGCTCATGATGCTCGCCATGTAGAAATACTTGGAGAACACGAGCAGCACCAGCACGCTCATCGCGGCGATGACCTTGTTGCGCGGCAAGGTTGAATGTGCAACTTGTGCGCGCCCCTTCTTCGTCGCGGGATGACGCTTGTACCAGCGGCCGATATTCGTGAGCACGACGATCGCGACGAGCGCCGCCGCCGAGAACCACGCGATGCTCTTCTGGCCGTGCGGAATCACGATCAGCGCGGCGAGCAGCGGCCCGAGCGACGAACCGGCGTTGCCGCCCACCTGAAAGAGCGACTGCGCGAGACCGTGCTTGCCACCGGACGCCATGCGCGCCACCCGCGACGACTCCGGATGAAACACCGACGACCCGCAGCCGACGAGCGCCGCCGCGACGAGCAGCGTCGGAAAGTTGCCCGCAACCGACATCAGCAACAGACCCGAAAGCGTGAAGCCCATGCCGACGGGCAGCGAATACGGCTTCGGATGCTTATCGGTATAGAGGCCGACGAGCGGCTGCAGAAGCGACGCCGTAATCTGGTAAGTGAGCGTGATCAGCCCGATCTGGCCAAACGAGAGCGCGAATTCGCTCTTGAACATCGGATAGATTGCGAGGATCAGCGACTGGATCATGTCGTTCAGCAGGTGCGAGAAGCTGATCGCGCCCAGCACCGAATAAACGGTGCGCTGCGGATTGATGGCAGTCGTTGTACTCGCTGTCGCTGAAGGCGTTGCCGCAAGCGCGGCCTTGTCGATACTCGTTTGCATGGTGAGAAAAGGCCCGGAAGGTTGTCTCGTGATTCTCGTCGCGTGAATCATTTGCTGCCCGCGCGTTGTTTTAATCGATTCATGAGCGGGCGGCATTTCTCGTAGTTTAGTTTGTCCGGTATGCGTTGTCCTGCCAACCTTCGTCGCGAATCGGACAGCAATTGAACCTCGAAGCTTTCGTCTGCTTTTTCCGCACGCGCGTTTATTTTGGCCGGGTATAACGCGGAATCGGCCGCCGGATTGTGAAACGCCCCGCGCGTATACGCTCATTCAAGTAACGCAACGAAGCTGCCGTAGACCACTGACAAAGGCGTGCGTCACAAGCGACATCGCCTTGCAACCAGAATCATTCGGGGAATGAATCGATGAAACCGTTTTCGCTACGCGGCCATACCGGCGCGGGCTTCGTCTCGCAAGCAGCCAACCTCCGGCACACCCATCGCGCGGCCAAGGGCGGCCTGACAGTCAAGGCATCGCTCAGGCTCGCCTTCGCGCTGATTCTGGCGGGCACACTCGCGATCGGCATCATCGCGCTCACGCAGATCAGCCGTCTCAACGCATCGACGGAAACGATCTACACGCAGGGTTACGTCGCGAGCCGCGCTGCCGAGGAAACGCGCGGCTACGTGCTGCGCGCGAGCCGTTCGCAGAAGATGTTGCTCACCGCGACCACCGCGAAGGAACGCGAAGAACTCGGCGTGCAGATCGATCGCGCGCTCGGCGACATCGGCCGCGAACAGGCGCAGTTGCAGCAATACGTCGATGCGTCGGATCAGGACGCGCTTGCGCAGCAAAAGCGCCTCGCCACCGCGATCACGACGTGGAGCGGCAATCTGCGCGCCTTCGTCAAGCTCGTGCAGGAACAGCCGCTCGATCTGTCGCAGATGAACTGGCAGGTCGGCATCCAGGACGTGTCGCTGCTGGTGGAGACGGGCAAGCTCGAAAAGATGGTCGATGATCTCGTCACGCGTCGCGGCAGCGCGGCCAAGTCGACTATCGATGCCGCCTCGTTCATCTATCACTCGTCGTTCGTAATGCTCTCCGCGCTGACCGTCGCGATCTTCGTGCTGGCGATCGTCGTGAGCGAATGGGTCGTGCGGCGCCTCGCGGGCCAACTCGGCGGCGAGCCGGTGTATGCAAAGGAGATCGCGCGCCGGATCGCGGCGGGTGACCTGTCGAACCGCATTGATATCGCGAAGCGCGACAACGCGAGCATGCTGCGCGCGCTTTCCGAGATGCAGACGGGGTTGTCGTCGACAGTCGGCGAAATTGCGGCTAGCGCGGAGGCGATTGCATCGGCATCGAGCGAAATCTCGACGGGCAACGTCGACTTGTCGCATCGCACGGAGCAGCAGGCGGTCGCGCTCGAAAAGACGGCTACCAGCATGGAGCAGTTGACGTCGACGGTGCGTCAGAACGCCGATAACGCCCAGCAGGCTAGCGTGCTTGCCCACAATGCATCGGCGATTGCGGAGAAGGGCGGAGTGGTCGTGGGGCGCGTCGTCACGACGATGGAGCAGATCAACGCCAGCGCCAGGAGTATCGGCGACATCATCGGCGTGATCGAAGGCATTGCCTTTCAGACCAATATCCTTGCTTTGAACGCGGCCGTCGAGGCTGCGCGTGCCGGGGAGCAGGGGCGCGGGTTTGCTGTCGTCGCGGGCGAGGTGCGCAGTCTCGCCCAGCGATCGTCGGCGGCAGCCAAGGAGATCAAGGGGCTGATTCACGCGTCCGTTTCGCGGGTGACGGATGGGTCGACTTATGCGCAGGAAGCGGGAGCGACGATGGATGAGGTCGTGCGGGCGGTCAAGCGTGTGACCGACATCATGGGCGAGATTTCAGCGGCTTCGGCCGAGCAGAAGAGCGGTATCGAAGAGATCAGTCACGCCGTCACGCAGATGGACGCGGGGACGCAGCAGAATGCGGCTCTCGTCGAGGAAGCTGCGGCTGCGGCGCAATCGCTCGATGATCAGGCGCGGGCGCTCAAAGGGCTTGTGCAGAAGTTTCAACTGGCGTGAGGATGCTCGCTGGCGCTTTGATGCGCCAGCGATCTTTCCATAGACTGCTAAGCAAACGAGTTCCATCGAAGCTCAGGCGCATCAAAAAACGCAAAAAGACCGCTAAGGAAAAGATTCTTTAGCGGTCTTAGTACATCAGGGTTTCAACTTCGAAGCGCAAGCACCTCAGCGCCTACAAAAGCTCCACTTCCTTCCAATCCGCATTGGAAAAAAACCGGCTAAGCTCCCGCGTGAGTTCATTGAGCACACTCATCTCCGGCGGAGTGATCTTCCGCACCTGCGGCTGCAACGTCCAATCGCCGTATACGAGCGCGACGGTCGAATCCTTGGCCTTCACGGGCAGCAGAACAAACGCCTGTGCATCGCCGAAAGCGTTCTTGAACCATCGCGGCAAGCGCGCATCGATCCGCGGATCATGTGCATTCTCGATAAAAATCCCGACGGGATTCGAGATCGCAAGATGAAACACATCCGGCTGAAAAGCCGCATCGAACCGCAACGCCGGCAGCATCTTCTCGACGTTCGGCCCAAGCCCCAGCCGCGCCTGAAACTCGTCGTTAGCCTGCCGCACGAAGACCACCGTGCGTGAAAACCCCAGCCCGGCAAGCACCGCTTCAGAAGCCAGCGCAAGCACCGGCCCAAGCGCATTTTTGGAAGGCAGCGAACGCAGATCCTCGAGCCCCGCGCCGATGCGCGCCTCCGCCGATACCCCGGCCCGCGCAATAGCATCGGCATTCGCGCGCAGTTCGACGATCTCGCGCATCACGCCGTCGCCGCTCTCTTCGTTCGCGAGCGCGAGGCTCATTGCGGCAAGTGTCTCGGCGTCGGTGTTCAACGCGATGCTATAGCGGTTCGCGATATCGACCAGCAACGTCTCGCGGCTGGCGTCAGCCATGTTCTGCGCAGTGAGCGCATCGGCGACTTCGGTCGAATAATTGGTGACGGCCTGCAGCCAGCGCACGTGGCGCGGCTTGGTTTCGTCGGGCGGCGCGAGCGGATCGCTCACCTGCATGCCCGAACGGATCGTCTCGGGCAGACGCCAGCGGTCCGCAGCCTCGATGCCGATCTCCTCGAACGACACGCCGAGCAGCACGGCACAAGCGTGGCTATCGGTAATGTTTTCGGCGGCGGCCTTGCGGCGCAACTGATCCCACTCGCTCTCGAGATAAAACGCGACGAGCAGCTTGCCGATCTGCCGCATCAGCGTGCAGACGACTGCTTCCTCGGCCGAGCGCAGGTCGGTGTTCTCGGTGATCTGCCGCGCGACGGCGCCGGAAAGCAGGGTGCGGTTGAGTTCGAGCTTGGCGTCGATCCGGCGCGGCGCGCTCGCATGAAAATGATCGACGAGCTTCAGGCCCACGACGAGATGGCCCACCGCATCCATGCCGAGCACCATCAGCGCGCGCGTAACGGTCGTGATGTTGCCGCCGAACGCCATGTACATCGCTGAATTGGCGAGGCGCAGCACCTTTTGCGTGAGGCCGAAGTCCGACAGCACGACTTGCACGAGGGCGGTGAAGTCGAGGTCGTCGTCGCTCATCGCGGACACGGTCGTGCGCAGCGCCTGCGAGAGCATCGGGAAATCCCCGCGCTCGCTCATGCGCTGCCACAGCTTGTCCAGTAATTCGGCCTTGACGGTGCTTGCCATGCGTATTGTGAGAAAGCCCTACACGTGCCGCGTCGGCTTGGCCGGCGCGGCGTAAATCGTCGGCGAGGAGACCCTGAAGTCATATCAGGCCGGACGATATCCGATGGTGCGGCACGCTGTCCGATTAAAACACGAACGTGCCCTGAATCATAATGCCTCGTGCAGGAACAACGAATTGGACTTGAAGGACCGCGCCAGCTCCTCCGACGGCAACGCGTGGCTGATCAGCCAGCCTTGTATGTGGTCGCACCCCATCTCGGTCAGCAAGTCGCGCTGCGCTTCGGTCTCGACACCCTCCGCGACGAGTTCCAGCCCGAGCGACTGCGCAAGCCCCACCACGGCGCTCACGATCGCGCGGTTATTGCGCGAAGTCAGCAGGTTCTCGACGAAACTCCGGTCGATTTTAAGCTTCGACAGCGGGAAGCGCTGCAGGTAGGCGAGGCTCGAGTAGCCCGTGCCGAAATCGTCCACGGCAAAGCGGATGCCGAACGCCCGCAGCGTCTCCAGCAGGCGCGTGGCCTCTTCCGGATCGTGCATCAGGAGGCTTTCGGTGATCTCGAAGACGAGCCGCTTGGGATCGAGCCCCGTCAGCGCGAGCGCTTCCTGCACGGCGAACGTGAAGCGCTTGTCGCGGAACTGCTGCGGTGACACGTTCACCGACACATATTCCAGCCGGATGCCGATCGCGTCCCATTGCACGAGCTGCATGCAGGCCGCCTTCAGCACCCAGTTGCCCAGGTAATTGATGAGCCCGATCGACTCGGCAAGCGGAATGAAATCCGACGGCGGCACGAGGCCATGCACCGGATGCTGCCAGCGCATCAGCGCTTCGACGCCCACCACGCCGCCCGACAGGCTGCTCGTGATCGGCTGGAAGTGCAGCGAAAACTCGCCGTTGCGCACGGCTTCGTACAGGTCCGCTTCGAGCTTCAGGCGCTCGGCGTCGGCGGTATCGTCGTCGATCGCGTGGAAGACGAGCGTATTGCCGCCCGCTTCCTTCGCCTCCGCGAGCGCGTGGTCGGCCATGCGCAAGAGATGCGCGTCGATGGTGCCGGGCGCGCTCGTCGCCGGTCCCGCGTGGTCCGGATACAACGCAACGCCCACGCTCGCCGACAAATGCGTGTGCTGTCCGCGATACCGGTACGGCTGCGCAATGGCAGTCAAGAGGCGCCGGCCGAGGCTCTCGGCGGATTCCGCGGTTGCGCCGGCGGGCAGCAGCACGGCGAATTCGTCGCTCGCGATGCGCGCCACGGTCTCGCCGTGCCCCGCCGCGTGCTGGATGCGCCGCGCGGTCTCGCGCAGCATGTCGTCGCCGGCGTCGTAGCCGAGCGCGCGGTTGATGCGCTGATAGTCGTCGATATCGATGAGCACGAGCGCGGCCTGCGTGCGCGTGTGCTCGGCTTCCGCCTGCACGGCGTTGACGGCCGGGATCAGCGCGGCGAGATTGGCCAGGCCCGTCAGCGGGTCGTGGTTCAGCGCGTGCGTGAGCTTCGCTTCGTTGTCACGCCAGTGCGAGACCTCGAACGCGGCGAGCGCGAAGCCGGGCACGCCTTGCGCGGCGGTCGACAAGAGCCGCAGTTCGACGCAGATCGGATAGGTCAGCGACTTGACGAGCGAGAGCGTCGCCGATTCCAGCTTGCCGCTCGCCTTCGCACGCGCGACGAGCGCGTTCAGTTCGTCGGCTTCGGACGACGGCACGAGGTCGTGCAGCGTCAGCATGCCGAGATAGTCGCGGTGATAGCCAATGAACGCGATGCTCGCATCGGACACGTAGACGAAGCGCAGCGCGTCGTCGATCTGCGCGAGGAAATCGACGGCATTGAGCGTCGCTTCGAGCGGTTTCGTGACGGCTTCAGGCAACGCTTCCGGCGGCGTCGCGTCTTCGACGGGCAACGACGAAGCCTCCACGTCCTGGGGACGCGCACGGATGAGCCCGAGCACGGTCTCGAGTGCGATGCGCCAGGGACTGCGGCGTTTGGCGGTGATCCGGTTCGCTTGCATGTTTTCGTTTGGTCTTCTGGTTGCGCGACCCGTCGGTGGACGAACGGCGGCACGTCCGTGAGGGACTCCACGCGCGGTTCGCCCGAGGCTTTTTCGCGCGGCAGTTACACGCCCTATCAGGCAGGTTATCGGCTTTGTCAGGGTTTTTCTTTAATTGACCGCTACCCCGGCCGCGTGCGTCGCGCAATGCTTGCGGCGTCGAAGTGTCAAGGGTTTGTCCGCGTGGGGGTATCAGGGTGTGCGAAAGCGTTTTCGGTTACAGTGTCGCGAATCTCATAGCGCCGCTCGCCAGCGGATTTTTCATGCGCCAGGCGAGCCAAAACAATCAACTACTACGCGCTATTTGCCTGTTGCATTCCGATCCTCACATCACGTCCTCGACTTGCCTGATCATGTGTGATGCGAGTTCCTTGCGGCCAACGGCTGCACTTTCCCTGTCATGTTCGAGTCATGGAAGATTTGTTGAAGCCGGCTGAACCCGGCGAGGCACGCGAACCGGAGAGCGTCTATCTTGGACGCCAGCCGATTCTCGATCGCGCCGGCGCACTGCACGCCTACGAACTGCTGTTTCGCGACAGCCCTGAGAACCGCGCGCGCGTCCACGACGACGTCCAGGCGACCGCGCATGTCGTCGCGCGCACGGTCGGCGAGATCGGGCTGTCGGCGGTGCTGGGGGACTATCGCGGCTACGTGAACATGAATCGCGCGCTGCTCTTCGACGACATCGTCCACATCATGCCGCCCGGGCGCTTCGTGCTCGAACTGCTGGAAACGATCACCTTCGATGCCGCGCTCTTTCGGCGCTGCACGCAGTTGCGCGAGGCGGGCTTCCAGTTCGCGCTCGACGACGTCGTCGCCCTCGACGACCAGATCCTGAGAGCGCTGCCTTACGTCGATAAGGTGAAGGTCGATTTCCTCGGCGTCGAGGAAGGGCGGCTGCCCGAGCTTGCGCAAGTGCTCAAGCGCCACGGCAAGAAGCTCGTCGCCGAAAAGATCGAGACGCACGAGGACTTCGTGCGCGCGCGCGATCTCGGCTTCGACTACTTCCAGGGCTATTTCTTCGCGCGTCCACAAGTGCTCGCGACGCGCCGTCCGAGCGCATCGCGCGTCGCGCTCCTGAGCCTTCTGACGCTGCTCGCCGATGAACCCGCAATGGCGCGGCTCGAACTCGAATTGAAGCGCAACCCGGAACTCGTCGTGCAATTGTTGCGCGTCGCGAATTCGAGTGCGTTCGGATTGAGCCGGGAGGTGTCGTCGCTGCGCGAGGCGGTTGCGGCGATCGGCACGCGGCAAATCGCGCGCTGGACGCAGTTGCTTCTCTACGCGGGCGGGCGCGGTCTGCCGTGGCGCTCGGACCCGCTCGTGCAACTCGTCGGCACGCGCGCGCGTTTCATGGAACTTGCGGCGCGCGAATTGCGTCCATCGGATGAAGCGTTTGCCGACGCCGCGTTTCTCACCGGTATCTTTTCGCTCGTGCATGTCGTACTCGACATGCCGCCGGCGGAGGTCCTCGACCAGTTGAAGGTGTCGGAGTCGATCCGTGCCGCGATCATCGACGGCGAGGGCGCGTTGGGCGTGCTGCTCAAGATCTCGCAGGCAGCGGATCGCGGCGATTCGCCGGAAGTCGACGCGAGCATCTCCGATCACGCGTTCGCGCACCTCACGCCCGCATTGCTGGCAAAGCTTCAGGTCGATGCGGCGACGTGGTTCGCGGCGCATCGGCTGGAATGAGACGTGCGCTGGTGCTTTGTTTTAGACGATTCGAAACAATCAACCGAAGGCAGGGGACAGATGAAACGCAAATTTGCAGGCAGGATGCTCGCGGCCGCGCTCGGCACAGGGCTCGCGGTGTATGCGCTCGTCGCGTTCGCGACGCTCAAGCCGGGCGATCACGCGCCGTCGTTCGTCGCGCAGGCGTCGCTCGGCGGCAACGTCTACGACTATTCGCTCGCTGACGAGCTGAAGAAAGGTCCCGTCGTGCTGTATTTCTATCCGGCCGCGTTCACCAAGGGCTGCACGATCGAGGCGCACGAATTCGCCGAGGCCGTAGACCAGTACAAGGCCGAGGGCGCGACGGTGATCGGCGTGTCGCACGACAACATCGACACGCTCAAGCGCTTTTCCGTAAGCGAATGCCGCAGCAAGTTCCCGGTCGCCGCCGATGCCGAATCGAAGATCATCAAGTCCTTCGATGCCTCGATGCCGATGACCGCGACGATGGCCAATCGCGTGTCGTATGTGATCGCGCCCGATGGCACGGTGATCTACGAGTACACGAGCCTTTCGCCGGAGAAGCACGTCTCCAACACGCTGCAGGCGCTGCGCGAGTGGAACGCGAAGCACAAGACGCAGTGATTTTTTCGACTCCGCCAACATGCCGATCGTCGTTGCCCTCGCTGTACTCGTCGCGCTGATCTACGGCGCGGTGTGGTCGTTTCATGCGCTTTCGGCGCGCTTCGGCGTGGGCGTCGCGACGGGCGTCGCGGTCGTGGCGGCGGCGCTGATCGTCGCGGCGATCGCGTACTGGCTGCAGCGGCGGCGCGAAGTCGCGCCGAACATCGCGAAAGGGCAGGACGGCGACTGGACGCACGAACTCACGCGCGACTGGGGCGGCGTGCGGCTGGCGGCGGGCAAGCGTCTGTGCGATCTGCGCGTCGGAGATCAAAGCGGCGGCTATATCTTCGCGGACCTGCGCGGCGCCCGTGTGCAGCCGGCGGCGGGCGAGGCGGGCGCGTGGCAGGTCGCGCTGGACGTGCGCGACGCGAAGGACCCGCAGCGCCGCGAATGGCTCCTGCCGATGCGCGATCAGCGCGAGGCGCGCAAGTGGGCGAGGATTTTGTCGCGGGCGGTGGAGCAGAGGCTTTAGGGCGCCTCACTCACCCGTGATACCCCATATCCCCCCGCACCTTCCCGCGAAATACCCAGTACGACCAGATCACATACAGCACGATCACCGGCAGCAGGAACATCGTCCCGATCAGCAGGAATTGCTGTGACAGCGGTGCCGCCGACGCATCCCACAGCGTCACCGATGGCGGCGCGATAAACGGCCACAAGCTGATCACGAGCCCCGTGAACGCGAGAAAGAACAACCCGATCGAGCACAAAAACGGCAACACCTCACGCCCCTTGGCCAGACTGGTCCACAACGTCCAGGCGAGAAGCGCCGTCAGAACCGGCACCGGCGCGAACACGAAGCTCACCGGGAAATCGAACCAGCGCGCGGCGATGCGTGCGTCCTTGAGCGGCGTCCAGATGCTGATCAGCAAGACGAACGCGATCACGCCAATCAGCGCAAAACGCGCCATCCGCCGCGCCCACGCCTGCAAGTCGCCTTCGGTTTTCAACACGAGCCACGTCGTGCCCTGCAACGCATAGCCGAACACGAGCCCCACGCCGACGAGCAGCGGAAACGGCGCCACCCAGTCCCAACTCGTGCCGGAAAACACGCGTCCTTGAATTGGAAAGCCCTGGATGAACATGCCGAGCACGATGCCCTGCGAGAACGTTGCGACGAGCGATCCGTAGCCGAACGCACGGTCCCACAGCCACTTGCGCGCGCCGACCACTTCGCGGAATTCGAACGCGACGCCCCGGAAGATCAGCCCGAGCAGCATGAACAGAATCGGAAAGTAGACGGCCGGCACGATGATCGCGAACGCGAGCGGGAACACGGCGAGCAATCCGCCGCCGCCGAGGATCAGCCACGTCTCGTTGAAGTCCCAGACGGGCGCGACCGAGTTGATCATCATGTCGCGGTCGTGCGGATCGCGCCGCACGAGAAACACCATGCCGACGCCGAGGTCGAAGCCGTCGAGCAGCACGTACATGAACACCGCCAGCGCGAGAATGGCGGCCCACAGCGGCACGAGATCGAGCATGCAGGGTCTCCTCTTCAGACGCCGGACGGCGGCTTGGAATGGTTCGCCGTTTTCGTCGATAACGCCGAAAGCGGCCGCGCCGCGCGCGTCTCGGGCTGCAGCAGTTCGCTGTCCTGGCCCTGCGTCGCTTCCGACGGCCCGACGCGCACCAGCCGCCGCAGCAGCGTGAACCCCGCGCCGAAGATCACGATATACGCGAGCACGTAAAGCAGCCACGACAGCCCGACGTTCGCCGCGGTCAGCGAGGGCGTCACCGAATCGCGGGTGCGCAGGATCCCGTAGACCGTCCACGGCTGGCGGCCGGCTTCGGTCGTCGTCCACCCGGCGATCACCGCGATGAACCCGAGCGGCATGCTGAACGTCGCGCACCGTAGCCACTTGCGGCTTTGTTCGAGCCGCCCGCGCGCAAAGAGCACGATGCCGGACAGCACGAGCCCGAACATCAACAGCGCGATGCCGACCATGATGTGGAACGCGAAGAACACGACGGCGACGTTAGGCCGGTCCTCGCGCGGGAACGCCTTGAGGCCCTGCACGGTGCCGTTCGGATCGTGCGTCAGGTAGATGCTGCCGAGCACCGGAATCGCGATCTCAAAGTAATTCTTCTCGGCTTGCTGATCGGGGATCGCGAAGAGATTGGCGGGCACGCGCGAGCGGGTTTCCCACAGGCCCTCCATCGCGGCGATCTTCACCGGCTGGTGCTTGAGCGTGTTGAGGCCGTGCATGTCGCCGATCACCATCTGCACCGGCACCATGATGACCAGAAAGATCAGCGACATCTTCAGCATCACGCGGCTTTCCTCGAGGGCGCGCCGCTGCAGGATGTACATCGCGCCGACGCCGAGGATCACGAAGCCGGCCGTCACCAGAAAGGCGCTCACCGTGTGGCCGAGCCGGTACGGAAAAGAGGGCGTGAAGATCACGTCGAAGAAGCTGACGACTTCGAAGCGGCCGTCGGGCAGGATTCGATGGCCTTGCGGAGTCTGCATCCAGCTATTGACCGCGAGAATCCAGAACGACGACACCACGGTGCCCGTCGCCACGAAAATCGCGGACATCACGTGCGCCCACTGCGGCACGAGCTTGCGCCCGAAGAGCAGCACGCCGAGGAACGCGGCTTCGAGGAAGAACGCGGTCAGCACTTCGTAGCCCATCAGCGGGCCGATGACGTTCGCGGTGGCATCGGAAAAACGGCTCCAGTTGGTGCCGAACTGGAACGGCATTACGATGCCGGAGACCACGCCCATCCCGAACGAGACCGCGAAAATCTTCAGCCAGAAAGCGGAAAGCCGTCGATAGACGTCGCGCTTGGTGATCCACCAGTTGAATTCGAGCGTGGCGATAAAGCACGACAAGCCGACCGTGAAAGCCGGCAGGAGAATGTGAAAAGCGACGACCCAGGCAAACTGGAAGCGGGATAAGAGGACGGCATCGAACTCCATGAGCACTCCGCGTCGAAGATGTCGATAGGGATATCCCGCTTTCGCCGCGCTGCACGGCAAAACCACCGGCGAATTAAAGGAGTCGCGCCATTCAGATTAATACACGATTTCGTTGATTAACGCGCTTTATTCAATGATTCGTTTTTGTCTGCCAAAGACATTTAAAGCGGATCAAGTGGGGGTTATCAAATTTATCTATCGTCATATAAGACGGATCGACGAATCCTCTGCGCTGAACGTTTTGCACCATTTTGGTACAATTACACTTCACCTACAGCCACGCGGACGACCGCGCGCGCTCCATCATCAACGGGGACGGCCCCATGTTTTTTATGGAGTGTCTCCGATGTCCTGGATTCTTCTTCTCATCGCCGGCCTGCTCGAAGTTGCCTGGGCCGCCGGTCTCAAAACGTCCGAAGGCTTCACGCGGCTCTGGCCGTCGGTGTTCACGCTCGTCACCGCTGTCGGCAGCTTCGTGCTGCTCGCCATCGCGATGCGCCAGTTGCCGCTCGGCACGGCGTATGCCGTCTGGACGGGCATCGGCGCGGTCGGCGCCTTCGTGTTCGGCATCGTCGTGATGGGGGAGGCGCTGACTGTCGCGCGGGTCGCTAGCGCGGCGCTGATCGTAATCGGGCTCATCGGGCTGAAGCTGTCTTCGGGACATTGAGCGCCTGCGGGAATGCATCGGTTGTTTTTATGCTAGATGCAATGGCTGCCCGTGCGTGGCTATAATGGTCTGAAGTCATCTCGAAATCATCCTTCGGGCCGCAACCGTCACATCAATTGCCGGCATCTTCCGCGATGCGGGCGGCTTCTTCCGGCAACTCCGGCGGAAGCAACCGACCTGGCCGCACATGCCAAGCGCGGCTTCGCGTGCAGCACGCAAGGAGGCGGCAATGCTGGAAACTCTTTCGCTCGCAGCGGGCCTTTCGTGGGCCAGCGGGCTGCGCCTGTATCTCACGATTTTCGTCGCGGGTCTGCTTGAGCGCATGGGTCTCGTGCATCTACCCGACACGCTCGCCGTGCTCAGTTCACCGTGGGTGATCGGCGTGGCGGGCTTTCTCGCCGTCGTCGAATTTCTTGCTGACAAGATCCCCGCCTTCGATTCCCTCTGGGACGCCATCCACACGCTGATCCGCATTCCAGCAGGCGCCGTGCTCGCGGCTGCGTCATTCGGTCACGCCGATCCGGCGCTCGTCACCGTCGCCGCGCTTGCTGGCGGCACGCTTGCTGGCGCGTCGCATTTCGCCAAGGCGGGCACGCGCGCGCTGATCAACCTGTCGCCGGAACCGGTGTCGAACTGGGCCGCGTCGGCGACCGAGGATGTCGGCGCGCTCGGCGGCCTCACGCTCGCGCTGTTCGTGCCGCTCCTGTTCCTCGTGCTCGTGATCGCGTTTCTCGTGTTCGCCGGCTGGGCCTTGCCGCGCCTCGTGCGCGGCGTGCACGGTGGCGTGAGCCGCATGGCGAAGCACATGCTGCCGGGCGGCGTCGAGCGCTTCAGCCGGCTGCGGAGCAAGCACGATTGAGCGCCGCGTCCCGGAAAAACCGCCCCGGATTCACCGATACCTTCCGCCAGTCCCTCCGAATGACCGCGCGCGACTGGCGCGCGGGCGAACTCACGATGCTCTTGTTCGCGCTCGTGCTCGCCGTAGCGGCGCTCGCGAGCGTCGGCTTTCTCGCCGACCGCATGCGCCACGGCCTCGAGCGTGATGCCCGCCAGATGATCGCCGCCGATTTCCTCGTGCGCGCCGATCATCCGGTCGATCCGTCGTTCGCGCAGGAAGCGGCCGCGCTCAAGCTCGCGACGGCCACCACCACGATTTTCCCGAGCATGATCAGCGCGACCGGTGCGCAGCCGGTGTCGCGGCTTGCGGCGATCAAGGGCGTGTCGCCGGGTTATCCGTTGCGCGGCGCCGTGCGGATTGCCCCCGCGCCCGGCGCCGCCGATGCCCCTGCAACCGCGATCCCCGCGCCCGGCACCGTCTGGCTGGACCCGGCACTCGCCGATGCGCTGAAGACGCGCGTCGGCGGCACGGTGAAGGTCGGCACGCGGACGTTCACGGTGGTGGCGGTCATCACGCGCGAGCTGGATCGCGGCTTCGGCTTCGTCAACTTCTCACCGCGCCTGATGATGCGCGCCGACGAACTCGCGGGCACGGGCCTGGTCGGTTATGGAAGCCGCGTCACGTACCGGCTGCTGGTCGCGGGACCGGAGGCGCAGGTCGACCGGTTCGCGACGTGGGCGCGGGAACGGGTCGATGGCGGCAAGCTGCGCGGTGTCAATCTCGAATCGCTGCAGGACGGCCAGCCGCAGGTGCGCCAGACGATCGATCGCGCGAGTCACTTTCTCACGCTCGTTTCGCTGTTGACCGCGCTCCTCGCGGCGGTCGCGATCGCGATGGCCGCGCACCGTTTCGCGCGGCGCCATCTCGACGGCTGCGCCGCGATGCGCTGTCTCGGCGTCAGCCAATGGACGCTGCGTTCGCTTTTCATCGGCGAATTCCTGACGATCGGCGTGCTGGGTAGCGTCGTGGGCGTTGTACTCGGGTTCGGCGGGCATCTCGTGCTGCTGAACTGGCTCGGGACGCTGGTTGAAGTGGAATTGCCGAAGCCGAGCGTCTGGCCCGCACTGCAAGGCATCGCGATGGGGCTCGTGCTGCTGCTCGGCTTCGCGGTGCCGCCGCTCCTGCCGCTCACGCGCGTGCCGCCGGTCCACGTGATCAGGCGCGAAATCGGCGCGGAGGAACGCGTCGCACATGCCGCTTACGGTGTCGGCGTTTTGCTGTTCGGGCTGCTGCTGGTGATCGCGGCGGGCGAGTGGAAGCTCGGTGGGATCGTAGCGGGTGGGTTCGCGGGCGGGCTGCTCATTTTCGGCGCGATCGCGCGCGCGGCGCTTTGGGCAGCGGCGCGCTATGTGCGGCGCGAGCGCGGCGGCGCGGGCGTAGGCTGGCGCTATGCGCTGGCGTCGCTGGAACGCCGGAGCGGCGCGAGCGCGCTGCAGATCACGGCGCTCGGCATCGGCCTGATGTGCCTGTTGCTGATCGCGATGACGCGTAACGACCTGATCGCCGGCTGGCGCAACGCCACGCCGCCCGACGCGCCGAACCAGTTCCTGATCGACATCCAGCCGGACCAGCGGCCGGGCGTCGCGACTTATCTGAAGCAGCACGGCCAGGCCGACGCGGCCCTCTCACCGATGGTGCGCGGCCGGCTGATCGCGATCAACGGTAAGCCTGTAAGCCCGGACAACTACCAGAAGGCCGACGCGAAGCGCCTCGTGGACCGCGAATTCAACCTGTCGTATCAGACTGAACTGCCGAGCGACAACCGCGTTGTCGAGGGCGACTGGTTCGGCACGAACGAGAAGCCGCAGGTTTCGATCGAGCAGGGGCTGGCGAAGACGATCAACGTGAAACTCGGCGACACGCTGCGCTTCGACGTCGCCGGGCTGCAGGTGGAGGGGCCCGTCACGAGCGTGCGCAAGCTCGACTGGAATTCGTTCAAGGTCAACTTCTTCGTTCTGATGCCGCCCGCCGCGCTCGCCGATTTCCCCGCGACGTTCATCACGAGCTTCTACTTGCCGTCGAACCAGCAGGCGCTGATCGACGGCATCGTCGCGCAGTATCCGAACGTCACCGCGATCGACACCGCGCCGATCCTCGCGCAGATCCAGCGCACGCTCGCGCAGGTGATCGGCGCGGTGCAGTTCCTGTTCCTCTTCACGCTCGCCGCGGGCGTGCTCGTGCTTTACGCGGCGCTCGCCGGCACGCGCGACGAGCGCATGCGCGAATCGGCGCTCCTGCGCGCGCTGGGTGCGTCGCACAGGCAGGTGCGTTCGGTGCAGGTGGCGGAATTCGTCGCGGTCGGCGCGCTCGCGGGCCTGATGGCGGCGCTCGGCGCGCAGGTGATCGGCTACGTGCTGGCGTCGCGCGTGTTCGAATTCCACATCGATTTCAATCCATGGCTCCTGCCGGCCGGCATCGTCGCGGGCGTGGCGTGCGCGGGTGTCGGCGGGTGGCTCAGCTTGCGGCGCGTGCTCTCGCGGCCCGCGTTGCAGTCGTTGCGCGATGCCTAGACACTTTATCGACCTTTTCTGAACTTATGAGCGAAGTGAACAGCGAAGCGCCGCAACCGACGGCGTTCGAACTCGTTGGCGGCGAAGAGTGCGTGCGCGCGCTGGTCGACCGGTTCTATGACTTGATGGACCTCGAACCCGAATTCGCGGGCATCCGCGCGCTGCATCCGCCGACGCTCGACGGCTCGCGCGACAAGTTCTTCTGGTTCCTGTGCGGCTGGATGGGCGGCCCGGACCATTACATCAGCCGCTTCGGCCATCCGCGTTTGCGGGCGCGGCACCTGCCGTTCGCGATCGCCACCGATGAGCGCGACCAGTGGCTGCGCTGCATGGCGTGGGCGATGGAAGACGTCGGCCTCGACGTGACGCTGCGCGAGCGACTCCTCACCTCCTTCTTCGATACCGCCGACTGGATGCGCAACCGTCGTTAGTCAGGCTTCGGCTCGACCACGCCTTGGCGATTACGCGAGTCATCGCCTCAAACGCTGTCGAGCAGGCGAGAGCGCTTCGAACGCCTTTTATCGGTAATTTTAAGCCGGTTAAGACGCCAATGATGATTTAGTCAATCAATACATGCCGGTTAACGCACTTTCATTGACCACCAAATCCGTAAGCAGCATAATTGTGCCGATAAGCCAATTTCAGCGGCCTAACCGGCACAAAAATGCACTTTGCACTGTCTAGCTCTCAAGAAATCGCGGAGGAGTTGGGGCAACGTCTCCGCGCGCAGCGGCTCTCACAGAATCTGCAGCAGGAAGAGCTCGCTAGCCGTGCTGGTATATCCGAGAGGGCTTTACGCAATCTCGAGCGCAGCGGGCAAGCCACACTCGACAACTTCGTCAGAGTCGTCATGGCTTTGGGACTAGCGGAAGAACTGGGCGGAATGTTCGAGCTGAAACCCAGGTCCATCAAGGCGATGGAGGCGGCCAGCGTCAAGCGCCAACGTGCTTCACGGGCAACGAAATGAAAAAACTCAGTGTGATCTACGCGGGTTGGGGTGAGCGCTTCGAGCTCGGCCAGCTGGCCGACGATGGCACTGACCTCCTGTTCGAATACTCCGCGCTCGCGCAGCAAAGCGGATTGAATCTGTCTCCGTTCAAGATGCCGCTCGCAGCGACGACCTACGGAGATTTCCCTGCGCATCAGCTGCGCCTGCCCGGCCTCGTGAGCGACTCATTGCCGGACGGCTGGGGCATGCTTCTGATGGACCGGCTGTTTCGGAAGCAGGGCTTGGACCCCCGGCGCATGTCTCCGCTGGACCGACTGGCCTTCATCGGCGAGAAAGCGATGGGCGCGCTCGTCTTTGAACCCAATGACGGCGAAGTACTTGTTCCGCAGGATGTTCAATTGCTTACTCTTGCTCACGAAGTCCGCCAGGTGATGGCGGACGACAGTGAGGCGCTCTTGCGCGAGCTTGCGCTGATGGGCGGCTCGCCGCACGGCGCGCGCCCCAAGGTGCTCGTCAACTATGACCGGCATTCCAACCGGATGTCGAACTCGGAGCAAGGCGCGGGAACACCGTGGCTCGTGAAATTCCCGGCGCAGTACGACCATAAGGAGGTCTGTGCGGTCGAGGCGATGTACGGGGCGATTGCTGCGGCCTGTGACCTTCGGATGCCCGTCACGGCTTACTTCGACCTCGGTCCCTCGCTGTCGGCGTTTGGCGTGGAGCGGTTCGACCGCGTGAATGAGATGCGTGTGCCGATGCATACGGCGGCGGGTGTGGCCCACGCCGATTTTCGCGTCCCGCAGATGGACTACATCACGTTGCTGCGGCTGACGCAGTTCATGACGCGGGACGCGCGCGAGGTTCAGCAGGCGTTTGAGCGATGTGTGTTCAACGTCGTGTTCAACAACCGCGATGACCACGCAAAAAACTTCTCGTTCGTGATGGGCGCAGATGGCCGCTGGCAGTTTTCACCCGCCTATGACCTGACGTTCAACGGGGGGCCGGGCGGGGAGCATCAGATGGACATCTGCGGCGAGGCGAGGGCGCCGGCGCGCGAGCACTTGATGAATCTCGCCAGCATGACCGGCGTCGTACCGCGTATGGCATCCGAGAGCATCGAACGCATCGCCTCGGTTGCGTCAGGGTTCCGGCAGTATGCCGACGGCTTGCCGATCACTGAGGAAACGCTCGGCACGATGGAGCGCACCGTCAGGGCGAATCAGTCGCGGATGGCCTGACTGTCCGCTCGACGAATGGCATGTCAGCCCGCGTCTGGCAGCCAGCCGAAATGGAGACCTCGACGCCTATCCATAAGCTCCACTGTTCAGATTGTTCGTCGAGCGGAAAACAGCCGACTGATCCCTGTAGCGTAACGGGGCGCGATCGACCGGGCATAATGACCGTTCGTTCGCTTTCTCGACGGCATCACAAGGACAACCCCATGAGCACACGCGCACTCTTTCGCGAAGACGCCTATCAGACGCGCTGCGACGCGACGATCACCGCCATCGATGAGCAGGGCATTCAACTCGATCAGACCGTGTTCTATCCGCTCGGCGGCGGCCAGGCGGGCGACGCCGGCACGCTCACGCTCGCCGACGGCACGCTGCTGACGATCGCCGACACGCGCAAGGCCAAATTTGAAGGCGCGACACCCGATGACGCCGTCCACGTTCCCGCGCCGGGGCAGGAAGAAACGCTCGCGGGCCTAAAACCGGGCGATCGCGTGAGCGCCGAGATCGACTGGGAGCGACGTTACCGGCATATGCGCCTGCACACGGCGAGCCACCTGATGTGCGCGGTGCTGCCTTATCCGGTCGACGGCTGCAGCATCACGACCGATTACGCGAGGCTCGATTTCGCGACCGTCGAACCGATCGAGCGCGAGTTCGTCGAGGCGCGGCTGGCGGAACTCGTTGGCGGATCGCACGCGGTCGAGACCGAATGGATCACCGACGATGAAATGGCCGAGCGTCCCGAACTCGTGCGCACAATGAGCGTGAAGCCGCCGATGGGGCTCGGACGCGTGCGGCTTCTGCGAATTCAGAACGTCGATTTGCAGCCGTGCGGCGGCACGCACGTGCGCAATACGGGCGAGATCGGGCGGCTGCGGGTGGCGAAAGTCGAGAAGAAGAGCGCGCGCACGCGGCGCCTCGTGCTGGAATTCGTTTGATGGAACCGCGCGCGCAACAGGTGCTCGATGCATGGTTCGGCGCGCCTGGATCGGCGGAATTCGGCACGGAAAGGAAGGTGTGGTTCAAGAAAAACCGTGCGTTCGATGCGGCGTTGTCCGAGCGCTTTAGCGCGGTTCTCGAAGGAGCGCAGGCTGGAAAACTCGCGCGCTGGGCCGAAACGCCGCTCGGCGCGCTCGCGCTGATCGTGGTGCTCGACCAGTTTTCGCGCAACTGCTATCGCGGCACGCCGCGCGCGTTCGCGGGCGATGCTCAAGCGCTCGCACTAGCGAAAGCGCTGGTCGCTTCGGGCGATGATCTTCGCATGCCGACTCCGCAGCACCGCAGCTTCGTCTACATGCCGTTCGAGCACGACGAAACGCTCGCGAGCCAGCGCGAATCGGTGCGGCTATTCACGGCGCTGCGTGACGACGATTTGCTCAAGTACGCGCTGCGGCATTCGGAAGTGATCGAGCGCTTCGGGCGCTTTCCACATCGCAACTGCATTCTCGGCCGCGCGACGCGGCCGGAAGAGGAAGCGTGGCTCAAGGAGCGTGGCGGGTTCTAACGCCCGCCGGTCACATCGATGATCGCGCCCGTCACATAGGACGACGCATCCGACAGCAGCCAGATGATCGATTCCGCGACTTCATCGGCGGTTCCCGGACGTCCTAACGGCGTTTGCACGCCGAGAACGGCTGCGCGATCTGGCTTGCCGCCGCTCGCGTGGATATCGGTATCGATAAGACCGGGGCGCACGGCGTTCACGCGCACGCCTTCCGGGCCGAGTTCCTTCGAGAGCCCGATGGTGAGCGTATCGATGGCGCCTTTCGATCCCGCGTAGTCGACGTATTCGTTCGGTGCGCCGAGCCGCGCTGCCGCAGATGAGATGTTCACGATCGACCCCCCGTTGCCGCCGCGTGAGCGCGACATGTGGCGGGCGGCTTCGCGCGCGCAGAGATAGGCGCCGAGGACGTTGGTGTCGAAGATGCGCTTCAGGCGCGCGAGGTCCATGTCGGCGAGGGCCGAACCCGGCGCGACAATGCCCGCGTTGTTCACGAAACCGTCGATGGGGCCGAAGGCTTCGCGCGTCGCGTCGAACATGGCGATGACGGCGGTTTCATCGGTGACGTCGGCCTGGATCGCGATGGCGTTGCCGCCGGCCGATTGCACCGCGGCGACGGTTTGCCCGGCGGCGGACGCGTTGGTCGCGTAGTTCACGCTGACCGACCAGCCGAGGGCTCCGGCCAGCACGGCCGTCGAGTGGCCGATGCCTCGGCTGGCGCCGGTTATCAAAATCGTCTTCGACATTGTTTTCCCTCAAGCGCCAGCGAAAATTCAAACGGCGTTACGTTTCTCGGCCCACTTGTCGATCAAGGGCGGCACGTAGCGCTGCAGCAACTTGATCATCGCAGCCGGGTCCGCTGCCACCTGCAGCATGTCGAGATACGCCGCCCGCATGAACCCTTCCTCGACCGTATGCCGCAGCATCGCGATGAGCGGATCGTAATACCCATCGACATCGAGCAGCGCGACAGGCTTCTGGTGATACCCAAGCTGCGCCCACGTATATACCTCGAACAGTTCCTCGAACGTGCCTACGCCCCCGGGCATGGCAACGAACGCATCCGACAGATCCGCCATCTTCTTCTTGCGCTCGTGCATATCGGGCACGACGTGAAGCTCGGTCAGATCCGTATGTCCGACTTCCTTGCTGAGCAGCAACTCGGGAATCACGCCGACCGCACGCCCGCCGCAGGCGAGCACTTCATCGGCGATGAGCCCCATCAACCCGACCCGTCCGCCGCCATACACGAGCGACATGTCCGCCTCGACCAGCGCCCGCCCGAACGCCTTCGCGGCCTCGGCATAAACCGGCTTGGCTCCGGGCGCGGAGCCGCAATACACACAAACCGCCTTGATCATCTCGAATCCTTGGGTGTTTCGTTTTTCGACGCGGCATCGTCACGCGGCGGAAGAAAGTCGGCGTACTGGCGCATCGGCATCTTGCCGGAAGCCAGATCGTCGAAAAGCTGTCGCGAGCGGCCCCGCAGATACGGCGCCATTACCGAAATGATGTGCAAGCTCGCCTGATGCAATTCGGCACGGATCGCTTCTTGATCGTTGTACTTGCGCGGATTCATCACATATTGATACGACAGCCAGTAAGTCGCGATCACGCCGATGTTCGTCGCGATCACCTTGATCTCGGCGGGCGTCGCGACCATCTCCTGATCGGCGACGAGCGCCTCGCACAACTGGCTCGCGAAATGCACCTTGTGCGTGATGATCTGCTTGAAGTGCGTTTCGAGGGTCCGGTTGCGCGCGAGCAGGTCGTTCAGGTCGCGGTAGAGGAACCGGTAGGTCCAGAGAAAATCGGCCATGTACTGCAGATACGACCACATTTCGTCGATGGTCGGACGGTGGTCGTCGGGGAACCGCAGCCGCTTTTCGATCTGCTGCTCGAACTGCGCGAAGATGCTGTTGATGATGTCGTCTTTGTTGCGGAAATGGTAGTACAGGTTGCCTGGACTGATTTCCATCTCTTCGGCGATCGTCGTCGTCGTGACGTTCGGCTCGCCGATATCGTTGAACAGCTTCAGCGACAACTCGAGTATCCGTTCGCGGGTGCGGCGGGGAGGTTTGGCTTCCATTTCGTCCGTACCTTGTTATCCGGGGCGCATCGGCCTCGTTAAGAGCGTGGCGGACCCTGGATCGGTTGCTATTTTTGAGAATATCGGACGATTATAAACCGGTCGTTCGGGCCCTCGGAAACGGGCTTACGCTTAAGACGATTCTTGACTATGAGATACGCGCGAGCCAATGCCAGGCGAGCGGCCCGACGATCAGCGCCCACGTCAGCACGCAGACGGCGAGCGCGAGCAGAACAGCGGCGCTGCCGAAGTCCTTCGCGCGTTTGGAGAGCTCGTGGCGTTCGAGCGAGATTCGGTCGATCGCGGCTTCCACGCTCGAATTCAGCAACTCGACGATCAGGACGAGCAGCACGGTGGCGAGCAACGCGGCGCGCTCGACCGGCGCGACCGGCACGACGATGCCGCACGGCACGAGGATCGCGGCGAGCGTGAGTTCCTGACGAAACGCGCTTTCCTCGCGGATCGCCACGCGGATGCCGCACAGCGAATTCTTGAGCGCGTGCCACGCGCGCGTGAAGCCGCGATTGCCCTTGTACGGATTGAAGGGCAGCGGGGCGAGTGGATCGTCGGGGGAGAGCGGCTCGGGGCGCTCGCGCTCGCGGTCGGTCTCTTGCTCGTCGGCGGGGTCTTGTTCGAAAGGGGCGCGCATGGCGGCGATGGTAGCGCGAGGCGTCGCATTGCGTCGCGTTGTGCGCGTGCGCTCTCCGCCGACCCGAGCCTCCGCGCCTGCGGGCGCGCGCCGCGTCATGCGGTCGCCCGCTTGGTGCTCGCCTCGCGCGTGCCGAGCGGCTTCAGATGCGACGCGAACTGCTCCGACGCCGCGCGCCACGAAAAACGCTCGGCCCAGGCGCGGGCATCGCCGCGTTCAATTTTCAGCGCCTGCAGGCACGCCTCGCGCAGGTCTTCGTTCAGCGCGCCGGGACCTTCGCTGCCGAGCACGTCGATCGGGCCCGTCACCGGATACGCCGCGACGGGCGTCCCGCACGCCATCGCTTCGAGCAGCACGAGGCCGAAGGTATCGGTGCGGCTCGGGAACACGAAGACGTCGGCGGCGGCGTAAACCTTCGCCAGTTCCGGCTGCGACAGCACGCCCAGATAGTTCACGTTCGTATAGCGCGACTTGAGCTCGGCGAGCGCCGGGCCTTCGCCCGCGACCCACTTCGAGCCGGGCAGATCCAGCTTCAGAAACGCCTCGACGTTCTTCTCCACCGCCACGCGCCCGACATACAGAAAGATCGGCCGCGCGGTATTCAGCACCTTCGATTCCATGGGCCGGAAGATGTCGAGATCGACGCCACGCGTCCACAGCACGACGTTCGTGAAGCCGTGCTTCTCCAGGTCGCTCTGGACGACGGGCGTCGGCGCCATCACAGCCTGCGAGCGCTTGTGGAACCAGTGCAGGAAGCGATACGTCAGCGTGACCGGAATTCCGAAGCGCGCGTGGACGTACTCGGGAAAGCGCGTGTGATAGGCGGTGGTGAACGGCAGGCCGTGGCGGATGGCGTAGGCGCGCGCGGCCATGCCGAGCGGGCCTTCGGTCGCGATGTGGAGCGCATCGGGCGCGAATTCGTCGATGCGCCGCGCGACGCGCCGCTTCGGCATCAGCGAGAGGCGAATTTCGGGATAGGTCGGGCAGGGGATTGTTTTGAACTCGAGCGGCGTCAGCAATTCCACGCGGTGCCCGAGCGCAGTCAGTTCGCGCGTCGTGTTCTTCAGCGTCCGGACGACGCCGTTGACCTGCGGTTCCCATGCATCGGTGACGATCATGATCTTCATCGTATTCGGCCCAGGTAGTGAGTAGCTCAGGCGGTCGCCCGGGCTTTTTCGGTGGCTTGCTCGGGCGAGCGCATGACGGTCCAGTAGACGATCTTCAGCTCGCCGTCGAGCGTTTCGACGAGCGCCGAGAGGCTCTCGACCCAATCGCCGTCGTTGCAGTAGAGAACGCCGTCGATGTCGCGGATCTCCGCCTTGTGGATGTGCCCGCAGACGACGCCGTCGCAGCCGCGGCGACGCGCTTCGTCGGTCATCACGCGCTCGAATTGCGAGATGAAGTTGACCGCGTTCTTGACCTGGTGCTTGAGGTACTGCGAGAGCGACCAGTAGTTCAGCCCGAGCCGCGAGCGCACGCGATTGAACCAGCGGTTCAGAAGCAGTATCAGCGTGTAAAGCGTGTCGCCGAGATAGGCGAGCCATTTCGCGTGCTGGATGACGCCATCGAAGAGATCGCCGTGCACGATCCAGAGGCGCTTGCCGGCGAGCGTCGTGTGGAAGGCTTCGCCGCGCACGTGGATGTCGCCGAACGCGAGGTCGCAGAACTGGCGCGCGGCTTCATCGTGATTGCCGGGGATGTAGACGACCTGCGTGCCCTTGCGCGCCTTGCGCAGGATCTTCTGGACGACGTCGTTGTGCGCCTGCGGCCAGAACCAGCCTTTGCGGAGCTGCCATCCGTCGATGATGTCGCCGACGAGGTACAGGTATTCCGAATCGTTGTGCCGCAGGAAATCGAGCAGGTACGGCGCCTGGCAGCCGCCGGAGCCTAAATGGATATCCGAGAGCCAGATCGTGCGATAGCGGTGGGGCGCTTCGTCGGGATCGGTTGCCAGCGCAGTATGAGCGTCGTCGAGGCGCTCGGGCGCCAGGGCCGTCGCGCCTGCGTGGGCGCTGGGAAGGAACGCGAGCGGGTCGATGTTCGACTCGGGCTTGCGCAAACGGAAAGTCGCGGACGGTCTGAAGGCCATTGGCTCGCGCGTCGGGTTGCAGTAAGCGCATTGCGCCATGCAGCCGTGACGGAGCCATGACAGTCACGAGAAGTTCTTACTACTCGCAGGTGAGGCGATGTGTTTTTGCGACAGGGGATGGCCGTGCGGCCGATGCGAGGCGTGTCTACGCGATGCGTTCTCGCGTCGCGAAAGCACCTATTACCGGAGATCGAGGGAATTGGTGCGACCGGGCGTCCAAACGGGTTGCGCGTCCCCCGCGCCGCTTGTCTCGGAATTCGCCGTGAGCGACGTGCAGGGTTATTCGCGGGTTGCCGGGCGACACAGAGTGGCGTGCGCATGTGCGATGCGTTCTCCCGGGGCGAGCCTCGATTACGTGAAGCTGTGCGAGGGCTGCAAACGCACGCAGGAAACGCCGACGCCGCGCCGTTCAAGCCGTAGCCGTCACCGCGACGATCCGCGTCCCTGCGATACGGTCATGGAGAAACTGCCGCGCCGGGTCGAGCCACACAGTCGCGGCCCATAGCGCGACCCAGACGCCCGCTAAGCCAAGCGTCTGCGGCACTGAAAGTCCGAAAATCGGATGCAGGGCGAGCGGCGGCAAAAACCACAGCCACGCGAGCGCATAACGCGCGAGCGCCCGCGCGGGACGCACGGGCCGGCCATATACGTCGACGAGCTTGAGGCGCCACGTTTTCATCGGCAGGGTTTGCCCGCCGTGCGTCCAGAACCAGACGAAATACGCCGCGAGCACGATGCCGATCCACGTCATCAGCAGGTTGTGATGCGTGAGGCCGTTGCGTTGCTGGGTGAGGGTGCTGAAGAGATACCCCGCGATGAACACGATGCCGAAGAGAATCAAGCCTTCATAGAGCATCGTCGCGAGCCGACGGCGCAGGGTGGGCGCGCGCATCGGCGGGACGGCGGGGGCATCCGGTGCGCGCATGCGGCTCACGAACCGTTGAAGATCGACGGCGCCTGCTGCGGCGAGACCGGAATCGGCGTCGCGGGGACGAAGCTGCCCGCGCTCGGGATCGCCGGCGTTATCGGCTGGGAGCCGGGCAGTGCGGCGCCCGGTGCCTCGGACCCGTGTTCCGCGTGCTCGGCTGCGTGGCCCTGCTCGCGCGCGGTCACGATGCGATTGATGTCCTTGAGCTCGGCCTTGCCGCTCGGCGGCGCGCTGACGACGTTCGGCCGCCGCGTGCGCTCGGTCGCGGCAAGCTTCTTCTTTTGCTCCTCGGAGAGCTTCTGATAAGCGTCCCAGGCGCTCTCGCGCTTTTCGACCGGCACGGATTTCGACACCTGATAGTTCTCGCGCGCGACCTTGCGCTGATCGGGCGTCATGCGCGTCCATTCGGCCATGCGCTGATGCAGCCGCTTTTGCGCTTCAGGCGACATCCGGTGATAACGCGACGCGATCTTCAGCCATTTCTGTTTGCGCTCGTCGCTGAACTGGTCCCATTGCTCGGCGAACGGCGCGAGCGCGGCGCGCTGCAGATCGGTCAGACGATTCCACGAAAGCGGACTCGACGACGACAGCGCGAGGAGACTGCCACCCGAACCGGCGCTTGCGCCAGCGGGCGTAGCGACGCTGGCGGACGTGGCGGTCGAGGGCGAGTAGAAGCGCGGATAAGTCGCGGCAAACGCGACCATTCCCGCAATCGCGCATCCAAAAACAATCGCGAGACCGCGCTTGTAACTCACCCGGGAACTCCTGCTGTCTTAGTGATTGCGCGTCAGGTACGCGTTGAAGCCGTGATCGAGGTAGGCGTCGAGTGGCAGGTTGTCGCTCAGCATGGCGGCGTCGATGTCGGCGAGTTCCGCCGTGCGCTCCTGGTCTTCCCAGTAAGCGATGCCGGCCAGTCCGATGACCAATGCGAGTACCGGCCACGCAAGGCCGAAGCGTCCGAAGCGCGCAAACCGTCCGCGCGGCCCGGAAACATTGGGCGAGCTGAACTGGCCGCCCGCCGCGCCTGCAAAAGCGGGCGCGAACGCCGGCGCCGTGACGGCCACCTTCTCTGGCTTCTTGCGGGCGATCGCGGCGCGCCGCGCAGCAGCGAGCCGGTCGACGGCCGCAGCCGGTATGCCGGACGTCGTTTCGTCGAGCGCGTGAACTAACTTGCGCGCGAATTCATTTTCTTTCGATTCAAGAGCGGTGCTCATAGCGTGATCCCTTTCGCCTTCAGCGCGTGTGCGAGCGCGTGCGTCGCCCGGGAGCAATGCGTCTTTACGCTGCCCTCGGAGCAGCCCATCGCCGCGGCGGTCTCGGCGACATCCATATCTTCCCAGTAACGCATGAGAAAGGCTTCCCGTTGACGAGTCGGTAATTTCTGGATCTCCGCGTCGATCAGGTTGAGCACCTGTTCACGCTCGAGCTTGTTCTCGCTGCTCTCCGCGCCCACCGTTCCGTCCTGGGATTCAAAGGTTTCGAGGGGGTCGAATTCGTCGTCATCCGCGTTGCCGAACGACGAGAACAGACTTACCCACGTATTGCGCACCTTCTGGCGGCGGAAATAGTCATGCGTCGCATTCTGCAGGATACGCTGAAACAATAGCGGGAGCTCCGCCGGAGGACGATCGCCGTATTTTTCGGCGAGCTTGATCATCGCATCCTGCACGATGTCGAGCGCCGCGTCGTCGTCGCGCACGGTGTAGACGGTCTGCTTGAACGCGCGTCTTTCGACGCCCGCCAGAAAATCGGCGAGTTCCTTGTCTGATGCCATCCGTGGGGGCCGGCGCAGCGAGTGTGCGTCGAAAGGGTTCGTGAGATTTTTGAGAAACCTGCGGATGCTAGCAAATTTTTGCTTGTCCCGATAGAAACGCGTCGCCGGTTTTCTCGTGCGCGAGACCGAAAACGTGCGAAAGCCGCTCGGAATCGCGGTGTTTTGCGCCTTTTCCCGCGCTGAACACCAATTTTTCGCTTGACCCGCCGATCGCCCCAAGCTATCGTTTCCGACTCGCATCATAAAGTGAATGTCTAATTTGAGGCGAGCCCAAGAAGCACGCCTGTCAAACCAAGACGCGCCGCTTGAACCCGAGCCACAAGCCCGGCAGAGAGCACCCGATCAATTTTTTGCCGAAAATTCGAAAGGTGATTAATGAATATGCCCAGCGCGGAATTCTCCACGTCGGATACGACCCCCTCGCACGATTCTGAATCCATCGGCGGCACCGTGCTCATGCGCGCGCTGGCGGACGAGAACGTCGAGTTCATCTGGGGCTATCCCGGCGGCTCGGTACTCTATATCTACGACGAGCTGTACAAGCAGGACCAGATCCAGCACATCCTCGTGCGCCACGAGCAGGCCGCCGTCCACGCCGCCGACGCCTACGCGCGCTCCACCGGCAACGTCGGTGTGTGTCTCGTGACTTCCGGCCCCGGCGTCACCAATGCGGTGACCGGCATCGCCACCGCCTACATGGATTCGATCCCGATGGTCGTGATCAGCGGCCAGGTGCCGACTGCCGCGATCGGTCTCGATGCGTTTCAGGAGTGCGATACCGTCGGCATCACGCGGCCGTGCGTGAAGCACAACTTCCTCGTGAAGGACGTGCGCGATCTCGCCGCGACCGTCAAGAAAGCGTTCTACATTGCCCGCACCGGCCGTCCCGGTCCCGTGCTGATCGACATTCCGAAGGATGTGTCGAAAGCGCCGTGCAAGTACGAGCCGCTCAAGAGCGTGTCGCTGCGTTCGTACAACCCGGTCACGAAGGGCCATTCGGGCCAGATCCGCAAGGCGGTGCAACTGCTTTTGTCGGCGAAGCGCCCGTATGTCTATACCGGCGGCGGCATCATCCTCGCGGATGCGTCGCGCGAGCTGAACCAGTTCGTCGACCTGCTCGGTTATCCGGTCACCAACACGCTGATGGGCCTCGGCGGCTATCGTGCGAGCGACAAGAAGTTCCTCGGCATGCTCGGCATGCACGGCACGTACGAAGCCAACATGGCGATGCAGAACTGCGACGTGCTGATCGCGATCGGCGCGCGTTTCGACGACCGCGTGATCGGCGACCCGAAGCATTTCGCGTCGACGCCGCGCAAGATCATCCATATCGACGTCGATCCGTCGTCCATTTCGAAGCGCGTGAAGGTCGATATCCCGATCGTCGGCGATGTGAAGGAAGTGCTGAAGGAATTGCTCGAGCAACTCCAGACCGCCGACCACGGCCCGGACACCAAGGCGCTCGCCGACTGGTGGAAGGACATCGAAGTCTGGCGCTCGAAGAACTGTCTCGCGTACGACCGCAGTAGCGAGATCATCAAGCCGCAGTACGTGGTGGAAAAGGCGTGGGAACTGACCGACGGCAACGCGTTCGTCTGCTCCGATGTCGGCCAGCACCAGATGTGGGCGGCGCAGTTCTATCGCTTCAACAAGCCGCGCCGCTGGATCAATTCGGGCGGCCTTGGCACGATGGGCTTCGGCCTGCCGGCGGCGATGGGCGTGAAGATGGCGTTCCCCGACGAGGAAGTGCTCTGCATCACGGGCGAAGGCTCGATCCAGATGTGCATCCAGGAACTCTCGACGTGCAAGCAGTACAACACGCCCGTCAAGATCATTTCGCTCAACAACCGCTATCTCGGCATGGTGCGCCAGTGGCAGCAGATCGAATACAAGAAGCGCTACTCCAGTTCGTACATGGACGCGCTGCCCGATTTCGTGAAGCTGGCTGAAGCGTACGGCCACGTCGGCATCCGTGTCGAGAAGACGGCCGACGTCGAGCCTGCGCTGAAGGAAGCGCTGCGCCTGAAGGATCGCACCGTATTTCTCGACTTCCAGACCGATCCCACCGAAAACGTCTTTCCGATGGTCCAGGCAGGCAAGGGCATCACGGAAATGCTGCTCGGATCGGAAGATCTATAAGGCTTCTGGCCTTTTCGAGGCTCGCGCGCGCACGTCTTCACAAAGGACGTCCACCGCGCGCGGGCCGAGTGAAAACTGGATAAATCGGGAACGCTGACATCATGAAACACATCATCTCCGTGCTGCTGGAAAACGAACCGGGCGCGTTATCGCGCGTCGTCGGGCTCTTTTCGGCACGCGGCTACAACATTGAAACCTTGACGGTGGCCCCGACCGAGGACAGTTCGCTGTCGCGGCTGACCATCGTCTCCATTGGCTCGGACGACGTGATCGAACAGATCACGAAGCATCTCAACCGCCTGATCGAGGTGGTGAAGGTGGTCGACCTGACCGAGGGCGCCCACATCGAGCGCGAGCTGATGCTGATCAAGGTTCGGGCGGTCGGCAAGGAACGCGAAGAAATGAAGCGGATGGCGGACATTTTCCGGGGCCGCATCATCGACGTGACCGAGAAGACCTACACGATGGAACTGACGGGCGCGAGCGACAAACTCGATGCGTTCATCCAGGGCCTCGACGCCACGGCGATCCTGGAAACGGTTCGCACGGGCAGTTCCGGCATCGGCCGGGGCGAGCGCATTTTGAAGGTTTAGGCGCCGCCAGCAGTTCCACCGCATTTCAAGCTTCACCAAATTTCAACGAATCACGACTCAAGGAACCACCATGAAAGTTTTCTACGACAAGGACGCCGACCTCTCCCTCATCAAGGGCAAGCAAGTGACCATCATCGGCTATGGCTCGCAAGGCCATGCGCACGCGCTGAACCTGAAGGAAAGCGGCGTGAAGGTGACGGTCGGCCTGCGCAAGGGCGGCGCATCGTGGAGCAAGGCCGAGAACGCGGGCCTGACCGTCAAGGAAGTGGCGGAAGCCGTGAAGGGCGCCGACGTCGTGATGATGCTCCTGCCCGACGAGCAGATCGCCGAAGTCTACAAGACCGAAGTGCACGCGAACATCAAGGAAGGCGCGGCACTCGCCTTCGCGCACGGCTTCAACGTGCACTACGGCCAGGTGATCCCGCGCGCCGACCTCGACGTGATCATGATCGCGCCGAAGGCCCCGGGCCACACGGTGCGCAACACGTACCAGCAAGGCGGCGGCGTGCCGCACCTGATCGCGGTCGCGCAGGACAAGTCGGGCTCGGCGCGTGACGTCGCGCTGTCGTACGCGGCGGCGAACGGCGGCGGCCGTGCCGGCATCATCGAAACGAA
Source organism: Caballeronia terrestris (assembly GCF_001544515.1). Classification (GTDB taxonomy): domain Bacteria; phylum Pseudomonadota; class Gammaproteobacteria; order Burkholderiales; family Burkholderiaceae; genus Caballeronia; species Caballeronia terrestris. Next base: position 49,619 of record NZ_FCOL02000006.1, on the reverse strand, counting down.
CTTCCGCGAAGAAACCGAAACCGACCTGTTCGGCGAGCAAGCCGTGCTGTGCGGCGGCACCGTCGACCTGATCAAGGCCGGCTTCGAAACGCTGGTGGAAGCGGGTTATGCGCCGGAAATGGCGTACTTCGAGTGCCTGCACGAACTGAAGCTGATCGTCGACCTGATCTACGAAGGCGGCATCGCGAACATGAACTACTCGATCTCGAACAACGCCGAGTACGGCGAGTACGTGACGGGTCCGCGCATCGTGACGGAAGAAACGAAGAAGGCGATGAAGGCCGTCCTGAAGGACATCCAGACGGGCGAGTACGCGAAGAGCTTCATCATCGAGAACCGCGCCGGCGCGCCGACGCTGCAATCGCGCCGCCGCCTGACGAGCGAGCATCAGGTCGAACAAGTCGGTTCGAAGCTGCGCGCGATGATGCCGTGGATCGCGAAGAACAAGCTCGTCGATCAGTCGAAGAACTAAAGTTCAAAGCACCACGCAGTGCGGTAACACCTGAGAGCCGTCCGGGCGTCGCTGACCCCGGACGGCTTTTGCTATCCTACGGTTTTGAAAAACTCGAACTCATCCATGAACTATCCCCATCCGATCATTGCCCGCGAAGGCTGGCCGTTCATTGCCGCCGCGGTCGTCGTTGCCCTGATCGTCCACGCGATCGGCGGCTTCGGCTTTGCGTGGCTCTTCTGGCTGATCGTGATCTTCATCGTGCAGTTCTTCCGTGATCCGCAGCGCCCGATCCCGACGCAGCCGAACGCCGTGCTGTGTCCCGCCGATGGCCGGATCGTCGCCGTCGAAACCGCGCACGATCCGTACGCGGGCCGCGAAGCCGTGAAGATCAGCGTGTTCATGAATGTGTTCAACGTGCATTCGCAACGCTCGCCCGTCGATGGCGCGATCAGCAAGGTCGAGTATTTCCCGGGCGCCTACCTGAACGCCGCCGTCGATAAAGCATCGACCGAGAACGAGCGCAACGCCATCGTCATCCAGACGGCCGCGGGGCATACCGTGACGTCGGTGCAGATCGCCGGGCTGATCGCGCGGCGCATTTTGTGCTACGTCCACGTGGGCGAGCCGCTCACACGCGGCCAGCGTTACGGCTTTATCCGTTTCGGCTCGCGCGTCGACGTGTATCTGCCGGTGGGCAGCCGTCCGCGCGTGTCGATTGGCGAGAAGGTTTCTGCATCGTCAACCATCCTTGCCGAATTCGCCGAATAACGAGCTTAAAACAAGCGGCACAAGGGAGAACTCGATGGCGGCATTCAAACCGCGCCGTACCCGGACCAACGGCACGCCTCCGCGTGCATTTCGTCGTAACAAGGCGCAGGACGTCGCCACCGTGGAAACGCGGCGCGCGCAGCGGCAGCAGTTCCTGAGAAAGCGCGGCATCTATCTGCTGCCGAACGCGTTCACGACGGCCGCGCTCTTCTGCGGCTTCTTCGCCGTCGTCCAGGCGATGAACGTGCGTTTCGAGATCGCGGCGATCGCGATCTTCGTCGCGATGGTGCTCGACGGCATGGATGGCCGCGTCGCGCGCATGACGCACACGCAAAGCGCGTTCGGCGAGCAGTTCGACAGCCTGTCGGACATGGTGTCGTTCGGCGTCGCGCCGGCGCTCGTGATGTACGAATGGGTGCTGAAGGACCTCGGCCGGTGGGGCTGGCTCGCGGCGTTCGTCTACTGCTCGGGCGCGGCGCTCAGGCTCGCGCGCTTCAATACAAATGTCGGCGTGGTCGACAAGCGGTACTTCCAGGGTCTGCCGAGCCCTGCGGCGGCGGCGCTGATCGCCGGTTTCGTCTGGCTCGCAACCGATAACCGCGTACCGCTCAAACTCGTGTGGCTGCCGTGGGTCGCCTTCGCGCTGACGATCTACGCAGGCGTGACCATGGTTTCGAACGCGCCGTTCTACAGCGGCAAGGCGCTCGACGTGCGCTATCGCGTGCCGTTCGCGGGCGTGCTGCTGGTCGTGGTGGCGTTCGTGCTGGTTTCGTCCGATCCGCCGCTGATGCTCTTCGGCCTCTTCGTGCTGTACGGCTTCTCAGGTTACGCGTGGTGGGGCTACATGGCGATGCGCGGCAGACCGAATCCCGCGCGAAGTTCGCAGCGGGATCATTGAAATCGAAGGCGGCGGCCCACAAGGCCAGCCGCCTTTTTTTACGTGCGCCGCGCAAATCGTCCTCATTGGAAAGCCCAATTGCACGCATCCTGAAATCTCGTTATAGTTTGTGGATGAACTTTTTTCCGTTCCCCTTCTCGTCTCTTCTAGCTGGTGCGCCGCTATGCGCGCTATCGCTACTAGCGCGCCTACTGCGCTAATCCGTCTCGCCTCCCGTCTGCTCGTTCGTGGTTTTCGACGCCAGCGGTGGCGCGAACGCCCGGATTCCGTATTTGTTTTCCCCACCGTTTTTCAAAATCCAAAATCTCCCCACTGGAGGCCGACATGGCAGACAAGCTGATCATTTTCGACACGACCTTGCGTGATGGCGAACAATCGCCCGGCGCGTCGATGACGAAGGAAGAGAAGATCCGTATCGCGAAGCAGCTCGAACGGATGAAGGTCGACGTGATCGAGGCGGGTTTCGCCGCGAGCTCGAACGGCGACTTCGACGCGATCCAGACGATCGCCTCGCTCGTGAAGGACAGCACAGTCTGCTCGCTCGCCCGCGCGAACGACAAGGACATCCAGCGCGCCGCGGACGCCCTCAAGCCCGCGAGCCAGTTCCGCATCCACACGTTCATCGCGACTTCCGCGCTGCACATGGAGAAGAAGCTGCGCATGACGCCTGAGCAGGTGTACGAGCAGGCGCGCCTCGCGGTGCGTTTCGCGCGCAAGTTCACCGACGACGTCGAGTTCTCGCCGGAGGACGGCAGCCGCTCGGATCTCGACTTCCTTTGCCGCGTGCTTGAAGCTGTGATCAACGAAGGTGCCCGCACGATCAACATCACCGATACGGTCGGTTACGGCGTGCCCGAGATGTACGGCCAACTCGTGAAGACGCTGCGCGAGCGCATCCCGAATTCGGATAAGGCGATCTTCTCGGTCCATTGTCACGACGACCTCGGTCTCGCGGTCGCGAATTCGCTCGCCGGCGTGCAGATCGGCGGGGCGCGGCAGGTGGAATGCACGATCAACGGTCTCGGCGAACGCGCGGGCAATACGTCGCTCGAAGAAATCGTGATGGCTGTCAAGACGCGGAAGGACTATTTCGGACTCGAAGTCGGTATCGATACGACGCAGATCGTGCCGACCTCCAAGCTCGTGTCGCAAATCACCGGTTTCGTCGTGCAGCCGAACAAGGCGGTGGTCGGGGCGAACGCGTTCGCGCACGCGTCGGGCATCCACCAGGACGGCGTGCTCAAGGCGCGCGACACCTACGAAATCATGCGTGCCGAAGACGTGGGTTGGGCGACCAACAAGATCGTCCTCGGCAAGCTCTCGGGCCGCAACGCGTTCAAGCAGCGGTTGCAGGAACTGGGCGTGACGCTGGAATCGGAAGGCGACGTCAACGCCGCGTTCGCGCGCTTCAAGGAACTCGCCGACCGCAAGGCCGAAATCTTCGACGAGGACATCATGGCGATCGTGTCCGAGGAATCGGCGGAAGCGCAGGCGAAGGAACATTTCCGCTTCGTCTCGATGGCGCAGCATTCGGAAACCGGCGAGCAGCCGCATGCGCGCGTGGTGTTCGCCGTCGACGGCTCAGAGGTGACGGGCGAATCGCGCGGCAACGGCCCGGTCGACGCGACGCTGCACGCGATCGAATCGAAGGTGTCGAGCGGCGCGGAACTCGTGCTGTACTCGGTCAACGCGATCACGACCGGCACGCAGGCGCAGGGCGAAGTGACGGTGCGGCTCTCGAAGAGCGGGCGCATCGTGAACGGCGTCGGCACCGATCCGGATATCGTCGCGGCATCCGCGAAGGCGTATATCGCCGCGCTGAACAAACTGCATTCGAAGGTCGAAAAGCTCAATCCGCAACTTTGATGCGCTTTTGCTCGTGACGCCGATCGCGTCGCAGGCAAGTCGAAAGCCCTCGCCAGAAGCGAGGGCTTTTGCGTTGTGCGCGCCTTATTTCGCCACCGAGCGCCCGAAAAACGGCAGCCGCGCGCGCATCGACGGCCGCTCGCGCGCCGCGCGTTCCAGTTGCCTGCACTCGACGTGGATACCGCGCGCCGGCGCAGCGGCCACGAAAGCGTCGATCAGCTCGCGCACGTCGGGATCGATGAAATCGGCGCGCGTCGCGTCGACGATCACCGTCGCGTTATCCGGAATCTGCCGCAGTTGGTGCTTCAGCGCGACTTTGCCGAGAAACGACACGTCCTTGCGAAACGACAGCAGGAAGTGGTCGTCGTGCTGCGCGATCGTGATCGGCCGCTGCAGGTTCGCGTGGATCGCGAGCGCGACGCTGCACGCGATGCCGAGCACGATGCCGATCAGCAAATCGGTGAGCAGCACGCCCGCGATCGTCACGATGAACGGCGCGAAGCGCTCGAACCCCTGTTTCGCGACGGCCGCGAACAACGACGGCTTCGCGAGCTTGAGCCCCGTGAAGATCAGGATCGCGGCGAGGCAGGCGAGCGGGATCAGGTTGATCACGCTCGCGAGCGCGAAGACGCTCGCGAGCAGCAGCAGGCCGTGCACGAACGACGCCCAGCGGCTTTGCGCGCCCGCGTGAACGTTTGCGGAGCTGCGCACGATGACGGACGTGATCGGCAGGGCGCCGAGCGCGCCGGCCATCATGTTGCCGATGCCCTGCGCCTTCAGCTCGCGATCCGGGTGCGTGGCGCGCTTTTTCGGATCGATCTGCTCGACCGCTTCGAGGCTCAGCAGCGTTTCGAGACTCGCGACAATGGCGAGCGTCATCGCGAGGCGCCAGACGTCGGGGTTCACGAGCTGCGCGAAGTTAGGCAATTCGAGCGCCGCCCAGAGCGCCGCGAACGAACCCAGCGACGGCAGCGCCACGCGATGCTCCGCAGGCGGCGCGAAGCCGGGCGCGGCGAAATCGAGCAAAAGCGTCGCGCCGATGCCGAGCGCCACGATGGCGAGCGGCGCGGGCGTCGTGCGCACGAGGGCGAAGCGGCGCATCGCTCGAGTTTCCCAGCCGGCGAGGATCGCAAGCGACGCCACGGCGATCACGCAGGCCGCGATCGACATCGTGCCGAATGGGGTGTCTAGCGTGCCGGCGCCCGGGGCGGCGAGCGCGGCGCCATCGTTCGCGAAACCGGCGGCGAGCGGCACCTGCTTGATGATCAGCAGAAGCCCGATCGCGGCGAGCATGCCCTTGATCACCGACGACGGCACGTACGCCGCGAAGCGCCCGGCCTTCAGCATGCCGAAGCCGAACTGGATCGCGCCCGACAGCAGCACGGCGAGCAGGAACGCGGAAAAGCTGCCGAGCCGCGCGATGCCATCGACCACGATCACGATCAGGCCCGCCGCCGGACCGCTCACGCTCAGATGAGAGCCGCTCAGGAGCGCGACCACCAGCCCGCCGATGATGCCCGAGAGCAGCCCCGCGAACGGATCGACGCCCGATGCGTTGGCGATACCGAGACAGAGCGGCATCGCGACCAGAAAGACAACGGTGCCGGCGAACATGTCGCGCGGAAAGGTGGCGAAGGTTTCTCGTAGGTTCATGTTTTCTCAGGACGAGTTGGCCGTGCGGCGTCTTGCGGCGCCGCATTGATTGTTGCGGGATGAAGCGGAGCCGGGCTTAGCGGCCGGCGGTTTCGAGCACGGGTTCGCGTTCGATGAGAGCGGGTTCGTCGTCCGGATAGCCCGTCGCGAGGACTTTGATGCGGCCGTCGTGCAGGCCGAAGATCCAGCCGTGCACGCGCGGCGGCGCATTGGCGTCGCGCACGAGCGGCGTCTCGCGCAGCGCGCGCACCTGCTCGAGCACGCTAAGTTCGGCGAGGCGGTTGACGCGCTCATCGGCATCGGCGACGCGCTCAAGTTCGCCGCGATGCGTCTGCGCCAGCGCGCATAGCGGAGCGATGCGGCGGTTCACGTGCGGCAAATCGGGCGACGCCGGCAAGAGCGACGCGCGCACGCCGCCGCAGCCGTAGTGCCCGCAGACGATGACGTCGTCGACCTTCAGCACGCGCACGGCGTACTCGAGGACGCTCATCACGTTGTCGTCGGCGGGAGAAAACAGGTTCGCGATGTTGCGGTGCACGAACAGATCGCCGGGATTGGCGTTGGTGACGGTTTCGGCGGGAACGCGGCTGTCCGAGCAGCCGATCCATAGCGCGCGCGGGCTTTGGCCTTCAACCAGACGAGGGAAGAAGGCACGATCGCTTTCGGCGGTTTCACGCGCCCAGGCGATGTTTTCGACTAGCATGCGTTTGGGACGATTCATCAGGTGAACTCCGGTTCGGGGACGAGCAGCCGCGCCATGCACCGCGCTGGGGCGGCTATCTCGATATTTCCGCGCTTCGTTGCAGCGCAGCGGAAACCTTACGAAATACTTTCTCAAGAAAAGTTCACATTCGTCTACTGATAAAAAAATGCCGCCTTAGCGGGCGGCATTTTCATCAGATCATTAGTCTGATTGATTTAAGCGGGCGTTTCAGAACATGTTGCGCCGATCCGGGTCATGCAGCGGATCAGGCGTCTTCTGCGTGAGACGCAGAATGCCCTGGTCGTCGAAATAGAAGCTGTACATCATGTACCAGACGTTCGCCTCCATGTAGCGATAGGTCCAGACCTCGCGCTTCATCAGCGGGAAATACGAGGTTTCAACCGGCCGGCCAAAGTTCACGAGGACGTCTTTCTTCGTCCAGGTGCCGATCTGCGCCTTGTAGAACTCGTTCTCGTCGAGCACCTGGCGCACGTTCACGATCTTGCCGGAGGCGTCGATATCGGCGGCGGTGGTGACTTCGCCGAGCGGCTGCGTCGGCCACATCAGGCGCTTGCCCCCGTCGGGGAGATCGTAGACTTCGCGCGGCGGGCCGAGGCGGGCGGTGATCGTCGATTCGTCGGCGCCGGCCTGGTAGTTCTGCCACGGCTGCGCGCAGGCCGAAAGCAGGAGCGCGAGGCCGCAGGCGGCGGCGCGCGCGGCACGATGTGGTTTGAGCGGCATGGAAACCTCCAGAAGCCTTGTGCCCCGGCGTTGCCGCCGGGATTTCTTGGTGTTTCCGATTTTGACACGCTAACGGTGAAAAGCTTCCGCCGCGAGATCAGGATATTCGGCGCTGGCTTGCGCCCTCGGTGCGGCGCGGCCTATGATCCGCGCTCTCGGATCTTGGGTGGAGCGGCAATGTGGGGCGCTAAGAAACTACAAAAATTGACGGGACTGATGCGGGTCGCGTTGGCGGCGGCGGTTTGCGCCGTCTCGATGAGCGCATCGGCGGCCGACAAAGCGCCGATCCGCATCGCGATGATCGAAGGCATGTCGGGGCCGTTCGCCAATGCCGGCGCGGCCGTCGAGCGCAATCTGCGCTTCGGCGTCGAGCGCGTGAACGCGCGCGGCGGCGTGAAACTCGCCGACGGTGCGCATCCGCTCGAACTCGTCGTGCTCGACGGCAAGGGCAGCAGCGAGGCGAGTCTCGTGCAGCTGCGCGCCGTCGTCGACCAGAAGATCGGCTTCGTGATGCAGGGCAATAGCTCGGCGGTAGCGGCGGCACTGATCGCCGCCATCGACAAGCAGAACGCGCGCGAGCCGGATTCGCGCGTCGTGTTCCTCAACTATTCCGCCGACGATCCCGCGCTCACCAACGCCGCATGCAGTTTCTGGCATTTCCGTTTCGACGCCCACGCCGGCATGCGCATGGACGCGCTTGCGGACGTGATCCAGCGCGATCAATCGGTGAAGAAGGTGTATCTGCTGAACCAGGACTACAGCTTCGGCCACGATGTGAGTCGCGAGGCGCAGCGGGCGCTGAAGGCGCGCCGTCCGGACATCGAAATCGCTGGCGACGAGTTCCATCCGATCGGCCGCGTGAAGGATTTCGCGCCGTATATTGCCAAGATTCGCGCGAGCGGCACGGACGCGGTGGTGACCGGCAACTGGGGCAACGACCTGACGCTGCTCGTCAAGGCGGCGCGCGAGCAGGGCCTGAACACGAAGTTCTACACGTTCTACGGCAACAGCCTGGGCGCGCCAGCCGCGCTCGGCGACGCGGGCGTGAAGCGGGTGGTCGCTGTCGCCGACTGGCATCCGAACGCGGGCGGCGCGGACTCCGATGCGTACTATCAGGCGTTCCGCGCGCGCTACCCGTCGCCCGCCGACGACTATCTCGTGCTGCGCATGCCGCTTATGATCGGCATGCTCGCAGAAGGGATGACCCGAGCCGGCAGCGCCGATCCGACGGCCGTCGCTCGTGCACTGGAGGGCATGAAGTCCGACAGCGGCTTCCACACGTCGGCGATGCGCGCGCAGGACCATCAGTTGATCCAGCCCCTATATGTGATGGAGATGGACCGCGCGGGCACGTCCGGCGCGCGTTTCGACAACGAGGGTTCCGGTTACGGATTCCGCACGCTGCTCGCGCTTCCCGCCGACAAGACCGCCCCGCCGACGACCTGCGTCATGAAACGGCCGTAGCGTCACGGGTCAACGGGCATCGGAGCTGTGCTATAATTCGCGCTTCGTTTTGGGCAGGGCCTGGCAACGCGTCCATCGGACCGATCCTAAACGATGAAGAAAGTGAAGCAATCAAGCAACCCACGGCACGGCCTTTCTTCCGTGACCGCCTGTCTGTTTTAAAGGAAAAGTTAATGTCCGTAGCTCAAGTCAAGAAGTCCGACGTCGTCGCAGAATACGCGCGCGCCGCCAACGACACCGGTTCGCCCGAAGTGCAGGTCGCACTGCTGACGACCCGCATCAACGAACTGACCCTGCATTTCAAGGCTCACACGAAGGATCACCACAGCCGCCGCGGCCTGCTGCGCATGGTGAGCCGTCGTCGCAAGCTGCTCGATTACCTGAAGGGCAAAGACGCTGACCGTTATCGCTCGCTGATCGAGAAGCTGGGCCTGCGTAAGTAATTGGCAACAAGCGGCCAGCGTTCCATCGAAGTGCCTGTGTCAGTCCGCTGATACAGGCATTTTGTTTTTGAACGGTCGCTGGCCGGTATGTGTTTCAAACGCTTTACCTGTTTCACCGGGGATTCTGAAGAATCCGACACCCGGCCTGTGCCTCGCGGCGGAGCTTTGTGTCATTCCAGCGCGTCATGCGCTTCGCGTGTCGTGTTGCGTTGGAATGGCATAACACACCTCTTCTTGCGCGGTCCGGCCGTCGACTGGCTTAGCGCCGCTCATCGGCAGTTGCGATCGGGCGCAGCGCGGCGTAACGAACAAGGAGTGATGATGTTCAATAAAATCGTCAAAGAATTTAAGTGGGGACAACACACGGTCCGCCTCGAAACCGGTGAGATCGCTCGCCAGGCGGGCGGCGCGGTGATCGTCGACATCGAAGATACCGTCGTGCTCGCGACGGTCGTCGGCGCGAAGACGGCGAAGCCGGGGCAGGATTTCTTCCCGCTGACCGTCGATTACCTCGAAAAGACCTACGCCGCCGGCAAGATCCCGGGCGGTTTCTTCCGCCGCGAAGGCCGTCCGTCGGAAGGCGAAACGCTGATCTCGCGCCTGATTGACCGCCCGCTGCGTCCGCTCTTCCCAGAAGGCTTCTATAACGAAGTGCAGGTCGTGATCCACGTCCTGTCGCTGAACCCGGACGTTCCCGCCGACATCCCCGCGCTGATCGGCGCGTCGGCGGCACTCGCCGTGTCGGGCCTGCCGTTCAACGGGCCGGTCGGTGCCGCGCGCGTCGCGTACATCAACAACGAGTACGTGCTGAACCCCACGCGCACGCAGATGAAGGAATCGGCGCTCGACCTGATCGTCGCCGGTACCGAGCGCGCCGTGCTGATGGTGGAATCGGAAGCGAAGCAGTTGAGCGAAGAAGTGATGCTCGGCGGCGTCGTGTTCGGTCACGAGCAGATGCAGACCGCGATCGACGCGATCCATGAACTGGTCCGTGACGGCGGCAAGCCGGAATGGGACTGGGCGCCGGCGGCGAAGAACGAAACGCTGATCGGCCGCGTGACGGAACTGGCGCAAGCCGATCTGCTCGCCGCTTACCAACTGCGCAACAAGCAGGCGCGTTCGGCCAAGCTGAAGGAAATCTACGCGGCGACGTCCGCTTCGCTCGAACAGGATGCCGCGGCATCGGGTTCGGTCGCCGCCGACAAGGCGACGGTCGGCAACGTGCTGTTCGACATCGAAGCGAAGATCGTCCGCTCGCAGATCCTGAACGGCGAGCCGCGCATCGACGGCCGCGACACGCGCACCGTCCGCCCGATCGAAATCCGCACGGGTGTCTTGCCGCGTACGCACGGCTCGGCGCTCTTCACGCGTGGCGAAACGCAGGCGCTCGTCGTCGCGACGCTCGGCACGAAGGGCGACGAACAGAACATCGACGCGCTCGAAGGCGAATATCGCGAGCGCTTCATGCTCCACTACAACATGCCGCCGTTCGCGACCGGTGAAACGGGCCGCGTCGGTTCGCCGAAGCGCCGTGAAATCGGTCACGGCCGTCTGGCCAAGCGCGCGCTGGCCGCGTGCCTGCCGTCCGCCGACGAATTCGGCTACTCGATCCGCGTCGTCTCGGAAATCACGGAATCGAACGGTTCGTCGTCGATGGCTTCGGTCTGCGGCGGCTGTCTCGCACTGATGGACGCTGGCGTGCCGATGAAGGCACACGTTGCGGGCATCGCGATGGGCCTGATCCTCGAAGGCAACAAGTTCGCGGTTCTGACCGACATCCTGGGCGACGAAGATCACCTCGGCGACATGGACTTCAAGGTGGCGGGCACGGCGCAAGGCGTGACGGCACTGCAGATGGACATCAAGATCCAGGGCATCACGAAGGAAATCATGCAGGTCGCGCTCGCGCAGGCGAAGGAAGGCCGCATGCACATCCTCGGCAAGATGACGGCTGCTGTTCCGGGCACGAACACGGTGCTGTCGGAGTTCGCGCCGCGCATGATCACGATCAAGATCAATCCGGAAAAGATCCGCGACGTGATCGGCAAGGGCGGTTCGGTGATCCGCGCGCTGACGGAAGAGACCAACACGACGATCGACATTTCGGATGACGGCGTCGTGACCATCGCGAGCACGAGCAGCGAAGGCATGGCGGAAGCGAAGAAGCGCATCGAGAACATCACGGCCGAAGTGGAAGTCGGACAGATTTACGAAGGCCCGGTGCTCAAGCTGCTGGACTTCGGCGCGATCGTCAACATCCTGCCAGGCAAGGATGGTCTGCTGCACATCTCGGAAATCGTCAACGAGCGCATCAAGGACATCAACGACTATCTGAAGGAAGGCCAGATCGTGCGCGTGAAGGTCATCCAGACGGACGAGAAGGGTCGCGTGCGTCTGTCGGCGAAGGCGCTGCTGAATGAAGGTGCGCCGCAAGCAGAACCGACGCATCCGCAGCACTAATGCGGTAACGTCTCATCGGCCGGTCGCGTTTCTTGCGCACCGGCCGTTTTTTTGCCTGACTCGATGGCCGTGTGGATTAAGCTTTACTACCGTCCGCACCGCCATCCGGTCAAGAAAACCGACGAATCCGACTCAAGGGGAAGCAGATGAAAGCGATCGAAATCACTGAATTTGGCGCACCCGAAGTGTTGAAACTGGGTGAGCGCCCGCTGCCCGCGCCGAAGTCGGGCGAAGTGTTGATCAAGGTCGCGGCGTCGGGCGTGAATCGTCCGGACGTGTTTCAGAGGAAGGGCGGCTATGCGCCGCCGCCGGGCGCGTCGGACCTGCCGGGGCTGGAAGTGGCGGGCGAAATCGTAGATGCCGCCGAGGACGCATTCGATCCGAAGCACAATCCGTTTGGTCTGAAGAAGGGCGATCGCGTGTGCGCGTTGCTTGCGGGCGGCGGCTACGCGGAATACGCCGTCGCGCCGATGGAGCAGTGTCTGCCGGCGCCGAAGGGCTTGTCGGATGTCGAGGCGGCTTCGCTGCCGGAGACGTTTTTCACCGTGTGGAGCAACGTGTTCGAGCGCGCGCATCTCGGCGCGGGCGAAAACGGCGCGGAAGAGACGCTGCTGATCCAGGGCGGATCGAGCGGAATCGGCGTGACGGCGATCCAGATCGCGAAGGCACTCGGTCATCGCGTGTTCGTGACGGCCGGCACCGACGAAAAATGCCGCGCGTGCGAAGCGCTCGGCGCCGAGCGGGCGATCAATTACAAGACGGAGGATTTCGTCGAAGTGGTGAAGTCGCTCACGAACGATCGCGGCGTCGACGTGATTCTCGACATGGTCGCGGGAGATTATCTGCCGCGCGAACTGAAGGCGCTCGCCGATGGCGGACGTGTCTGCGTGATCGCGCTGCTCGGCGGGGCCAAGGCGGAGATCAACCTGAACGACGTGTTGCGGCGGCGTCTCGTCATCACCGGATCGACTTTGCGTCCGCGTCCGGTCGCATTCAAGGCGAAGATTGCGGCGCAACTGAAGGAACGCGTTTGGCCGGAAATCGAGGCGGGGCGCATCAAGCCGGTGATCCACGAAGTCTTTCCCGCCGCCGATGCAGCCGCCGCGCACACGTTGATGGAAGGCAGCACGCACGTCGGCAAGATCGTGCTGGATTGGACTCAGGGCGCGTAGCACGCGCTGGACCCGCGGCGAAAATCGTGCCGGTTTGACCGGGTTCGCCGCGACACAGTAAAATCGTGCGTTTTGCAGACGATTTGCGCGGCGCGCCGTGGTATCGAACAAATCGGCGCGCACACCGAAAACCATACCAAGACTCCGTAACGGCGCGGCCGGGCGGCGAGACACATGTCGAAACAACGAGCAAAACTGGTAGTCGGAAACTGGAAAATGCACGGCCGGCTCGCGGAGAATGGCGCGCTGTTGACCGAGGTGGCATCGGGTGCGTCGGCTTTGCAGAAGGGCGTGCGGGTCGGTGTTTGCATTCCGTGTCCGTATTTGTCGCAATCGCAGGCGTTGTTGGGTGGATCGGTTGTCGCCTGGGGCGTGCAGGACGTATCGGCGTATGAGAAGGGCGCATACACCGGTGAGGTTGCAGCAGAAATGGCCGTCGATTTCGGCGCGACTTATGCGATCGTCGGCCATTCGGAGCGGCGTGCGTATCATCGTGAATCATCCGATCTCGTCGCGGTGAAGGCGCGTCGCGCGCTGGAAGCGGGTCTCACGCCGATCGTGTGCGTTGGCGAGACGCTCGAGCAGCGTGACACCGGTGTGACGGAGCAGGTTGTTGGCACGCAACTCGAAGCGGTGCTGCTCGTGCTGACGGAAGAGCAGGCGGCGAAGATCGTCGTCGCGTACGAACCGGTGTGGGCGATCGGCACGGGCAAGAGCGCGAGTTCGGCTGAGGCGCAACAGGTTCACGCGTTCCTGCGGACGAAGCTTGCGGAGAAGGGCGCATCGGTCGCCGACGTGCCGTTGCTCTACGGCGGCAGCGTCAAGGCGGACAATGCACAGGAATTGTTCGCGCAGCAGGATATCGACGGCGGGCTCATTGGCGGCGCGGCGTTGAAGTCGAAGGATTTTCTGGCGATTTGCCAGGCGGCACAGGACGTGTCGAACTGAACTGGTAATCGTGAAGCAGTGGCAGGAAGCGCGACGCATCGGTGTCGCGTCAACATTAAAGATTTGGGTGAGTAGAAATGCTGTATTTGAAGACTTTGATCATCGTCGTCCAGTTGATGTCGGCGTTAGGCGTTATCGGCCTGGTGCTGTTGCAGCATGGCAAGGGCGCCGACATGGGCGCCGCTTTCGGCAGCGGCGCATCGGGTAGCCTGTTCGGCGCCACGGGATCGGCGAACTTCCTTTCGCGCACGACCGCGGTTCTCGCTGCCGTGTTCTTTATCTCGACGCTGGCGCTTACCTATCTCGGCAGCTACAAGCCGCAGGCGTCGGCGGGTGTGCTGGCGGGCGCGGCTACGGCACCTGCTTCGGCGGCTGTCGCTGGATCGGCGCCGGCTTCCGCGCCTGTCGTTTCGTCCGCGCCGGGCGCTGACGTGCCCAAATAAGTGCCGAATTAAATTTTTCGCGAAATTCGCTTTTTGTGCGTTGAACAAACTGTTGGGCCCAGTTATAATTCAAGTCTTGAAGCGATTCGCAGCGATAACAAGTTGTTTTCCCGGATTGCAAGACAGTGCCGACGTGGTGAAATTGGTAGACACGCTATCTTGAGGGGGTAGTGGCGAAAGCTGTGCGAGTTCGAGTCTCGCCGTCGGCACCAAAGTTATCCAATGCCAGCCGCATGCATCGCTTCGGCTGGCATTGTCACTTCTGGAGTATGCTTACGATCCGATTGTGTTCGTGAGCGATCCGAAGCGAAATTCTTGGCCGGGTGGTCTGTCCCGGAAGAAACGCACGTATCAATTAACTGACCCAACCGATTTGAGGATAGCCTTGAACCTCGCACCCTACTACCCCGTCTTGTTGTTCCTGCTCGTGGGCACCGGTTTAGGCATAGCGTTGGTCAGTATCGGCAAGATCCTCGGTCCCAACAGGCCTGACACCGAAAAGAACGCACCGTACGAATGCGGCTTCGAAGCCTTCGAAGACGCCCGTATGAAATTTGACGTGCGTTACTATCTCGTCGCCATTCTGTTCATTATTTTCGACCTTGAAACGGCTTTCCTGTTCCCGTGGGGCGTCGCCCTGCGCGACATCGGCTGGCCGGGTTTCATGGCCATGATGATTTTTCTGCTCGAATTTTTGCTCGGATTCGCCTACATCTGGAGAAAGGGCGGTCTCGACTGGGAATGACAGTTAAATCACCGGATTCATGGGCGGCTTTGGCTGGCTGCTCATCTGGAGTGGAAAGCAAATGAGTATCGAAGGGGTCTTGAAGGAAGGGTTTGTCACCACTACGGCTGACAAACTGATCAACTGGACGCGCACCGGCTCCCTTTGGCCGATGACGTTCGGTCTCGCGTGTTGCGCGGTTGAGATGATGCATGCGGGCGCCGCCCGCTACGACCTCGACCGTTTTGGCGTGGTGTTCCGTCCGAGCCCGCGCCAGTCCGACGTGATGATCGTCGCCGGCACGCTGTGCAACAAGATGGCGCCCGCGCTGCGCAAGGTCTACGACCAGATGGCCGAGCCTCGCTGGGTAATCTCGATGGGTTCCTGTGCGAACGGCGGTGGCTACTACCACTACTCGTATTCCGTCGTGCGCGGCTGCGACCGGATCGTTCCGGTCGACGTCTATGTGCCGGGCTGTCCGCCGACGGCGGAAGCGCTGGTGTACGGCGTGATCCAGTTGCAAGCGAAGATTCGCCGCACCAACACCATCGCTCGTACATAAGGCCTGAGCCTCCCCAATTATGGCAAGCAAACTCGAGACCCTTAAAGCGAACCTCGAGGCGGCGTTTGGCGACCGCCTCCAGAGCATCACCGAGGCGCTTGGGCAACTGACGGTCGTCGTCAAGGCGAGCAACTACGCCGACGTCGCGCTGCAACTGCGCGACGATCGCAAGCTCGGCTTCGAACAACTCGTCGATCTGTGCGGCGTCGATTACTCGACCTATGGCGAAGGCGCGTACGAAGGCCCGCGTTTCGCCGCCGTGCTCCATCTTCTGTCGATCTCGAACAACTGGCGTCTGCGCGTGCGCGTGTTCGCACCGGACGACGAAGTGCCGATCGTGCCGTCTGTGGTCGACGTCTGGTCGTCGTCGAACTGGTACGAGCGCGAAGCGTTCGACCTCTACGGCATAGTCTTCGAAGGTCACCCCGACCTGCGCCGCATTCTCACCGACTACGGTTTCATCGGCCATCCGTTCCGCAAGGACTTCCCGGTGTCGGGCTATGTCGAAATGCGCTACGACCCGGAAGAGAAGCGCGTGGTCTACCAGCCAGTGACGATCGAGCCGCGCGAAATCACGCCGCGCGTGATCCGCGAAGATCGCTATGGCGGTCTGAAACACTAAGAGAACGCCATGGCAGAGATCAAGAACTACACGCTGAATTTTGGCCCGCAACATCCGGCAGCGCACGGCGTGCTGCGCCTCGTGCTCGAACTCGACGGCGAAGTGATCCAGCGCGCCGATCCGCACATCGGCCTGCTGCATCGCGCGACCGAGAAGCTCGCCGAAACGAAGACGTTCATCCAGTCGGTGCCGTACATGGACCGTCTCGACTACGTGTCGATGATGGTCAACGAGCACGGCTACGTGATGGCGATCGAAAAGCTGCTCGGCGTCGACGTGCCGGTGCGCGCGAAGTACATCCGCGTGCTGTTCGACGAAATCACGCGCGTGCTGAACCACCTCATGTGGATCGGCTCGCACGCGCTCGACGTCGGCGCGATGGCGGTCTTCCTGTACGCGTTCCGCGAGCGCGAAGACCTGATGGACGTGTACGAAGCCGTGTCGGGCGCGCGGATGCACGCGGCGTACTATCGTCCGGGCGGCGTGTATCGCGACCTGCCTGACGCAATGCCGCAATACAAGGCGTCCAAGATTCGCAATGCGAAGGCGCTTTCGAAGATGAACGAGACCCGCCAAGGGTCGCTGCTCGACTTCATCGATGATTTCTTCAACCGTTTCCCGCATTGCGTTGACGAGTATGAGACGCTTCTGACCGACAACCGCATCTGGAAGCAGCGTCTGGTCGGTATCGGCGTGGTGAGCCCGGAGCGCGCGATGCAGCTCGGCATGACGGGCGCGATGCTGCGCGGCTCGGGAATCGAGTGGGATTTGCGCAAGAAGCAGCCGTATGAAGTGTATGACCAACTCGATTTCGATATCCCGGTTGGCGTGAACGGCGATTGCTATGACCGTTACCTGGTGCGTGTCGAGGAAATGCGTCAATCGACTCGCATCGCGAAGCAGTGTATCGAGTGGCTGCGCAAGAACCCCGGTCCGGTAATGATCGACAATCACAAGATTGCACCGCCGTCGCGCGTGGGCATGAAGACCAACATGGAAGAGCTGATTCACCACTTCAAGCTCTTCACGGAAGGTTTTCACGTGCCGGAAGGCGAGACGTACGCCGCGGTCGAGCATCCGAAGGGCGAGTTCGGCATCTACCTGATTTCGGATGGCGCGAACAAGCCGTATCGCCTCAAGATTCGCGCGCCCGGTTACGCGCACCTCGCGTCGCTCGACGAAATGGCGCGCGGCCACATGATCGCCGATGCCGTGACGATCATCGGGACGCAGGACATCGTGTTCGGCGAGATCGATCGCTGATCAAATTCGGTCGCTTGGCGAGACGCGCGCTGACTTCAACGCCGCGGACACCGAGCGAACAAGCAACAGCAGGACGCCAGGTCTGCCGCAACAAGAAGGGCGCGGCAGGTTTTCGTTCGGTAGGAATTGAAAGAGTCGTGTCTGAAAATGATCTCAGCTGAAGGCCTGAAAGAAATCGATCGTGCGATCGCGAAATATCCCGCGGAGCAGAAGCAATCCGCGGTGATGTCGGCGCTGGCTACCGCTCAAGAAGAGCACGGCTGGCTGTCGCCCGAGCTGATGCAGTTCGTCGCCGACTATCTCGGCATGCCGGCCGTCGCCGTGCAGGAAGTCGCGACGTTCTACACCATGTACGAGACGTCGCCGGTCGGCACGCACAAGATCACGCTGTGCACCAACCTGCCGTGTCAGCTTGGCCCGGACGGCGGCTCGGACAGCGCGGCGCAATATCTGAAGCAGAAGCTCGGCATCGACTTTGGCGAAACCACCGCCGATGGCAAGTTCACCTTGAAGGAAGGCGAGTGCTTCGGCTCGTGCGGCGATGCGCCGGTCCTGCTGGTGAACAACCATCGCATGTGCAGCTTCATGAGCCGCGAGAAGATCGACCAGTTGATCGAGGAACTTTCGAAATGACGTCTCTCCACGATCGTCACATCAAACCGCTGATCCTCGCTGGCCTGAACGGCGAGAACTGGCATCTCGAAGACTACGTCGCGCGCGGCGGCTACAAGCAGTTGCGCCGTATCCTCGAAGAGAAGATTCCGCCTGAGCAGGTGATCGCCGATGTGAAGGCGTCGGGCTTGCGTGGCCGCGGCGGTGCGGGCTTCCCGACCGGCCTCAAGTGGAGCTTCATGCCGCGCCAGTTTCCGGGGCAGAAGTATCTCGTCTGCAATTCGGACGAAGGCGAGCCGGGCACGTTCAAGGATCGCGACATCCTGCGCTGGAATCCGCATTCGCTGATCGAAGGCATGGCGATCGGCGCGTATGCGATGGGCATCACCGTCGGCTACAACTATATTCACGGCGAAATCTGGGAAACCTACAAGGTGTTCGAAGCGGCGCTCGAAGAAGCGCGCGCGGCCGGGTATCTCGGCGCGAACATCCTGGGCTCGGGTTTCTCGTTCGAGCTTCACGCGCACCATGGTTACGGCGCGTACATCTGCGGCGAAGAAACGGCATTGCTCGAATCGCTCGAAGGCAAGAAGGGCCAGCCGCGCTTCAAGCCGCCGTTCCCGGCGAGCTTTGGCGTGTACGGCAAGCCGACCACGATCAACAACACCGAGACGTTTGCTGCCGTGCCTTTCCTGCTGGAAATCGGCCCGCAGAATTACCTCGAACTAGGCAAGCCGAACAACGGCGGCACGAAGATCTTCTCGATCTCGGGCGACGTCAATCGTCCGGGTAATTACGAGATTCCGCTCGGCACGCCGTTCTCGACGCTGATGGAACTCGCGGGCGGCGTGCGCGGCCAGTCGATCAAGGCTGTGATTCCGGGTGGATCGTCGGCGCCGGTCGTGCCGGGCGACATGATGCTCGCCACCGACCTGGACTACGACTCGATCGCGAAGGCCGGCTCGATGCTTGGTTCCGGCGCGGTGATCGTGATGAACGAAACGCGCTGCATGGTGCGTTCGCTCTTGCGCCTGTCGTACTTCTACTACGAGGAATCGTGCGGTCAGTGCACGCCGTGCCGCGAAGGCACGGGCTGGCTGTATCGCGTCGTGCATCGTATCGAACACGGTCTTGGCCGCAAGGAAGATCTGGATCTGCTGAACTCGGTGGCCGAAAACATCATGGGCCGCACGATTTGCGCCCTCGGCGACGCGGCCGCGATGCCGGTGCGCGGCATGCTCAAGCATTTCTGGAACGAATTCGAATATCACGTCGAGCACAAGCATTGTCTCGTCGGCGGACACGCGCACCACGCGACGTCCGAAGCGCTTACCGCGTGAGCGAAAAAAGGTTAAGGACCATTCCCCATCATGGTTGAACTAGAAATTGACGGCAAGACGGTAGAGGTGCCTGAGGGCAGCATGGTGATCCAGGCTGCGCACAAGGTCGATACGTACATTCCTCACTTCTGCTATCACAAGAAGCTGTCGATCGCGGCGAACTGCCGGATGTGTCTCGTCGAAGTCGAGAAGATGCCGAAGGCCGTGCCCGCCTGTGCGACGCCGGTGTCGGCGGGCATGATCGTGCGCACGACGTCGGACAAGGCCGTGAAGGCGCAGCAGTCCGTGATGGAGTTCCTGCTGATCAACCACCCGCTCGATTGCCCGATCTGCGATCAGGGCGGCGAATGCCAGTTGCAGGACTTGGCCGTCGGTTATGGCAAGTCGCAGTCGCGTTATAACGAAGAGAAGCGCGTCGTGTTTCATAAGAACGTCGGTCCGCTGATCTCGATGGAAGAAATGACGCGCTGCATCCACTGCACGCGCTGCGTTCGCTTCGGCCAGGAAGTCGCCGGCGTGATGGAACTCGGCATGCTGGGTCGCGGCGAGCATTCGGAGATCACGTCGTTCGTCGGCAAGACGGTCGATTCCGAGCTGTCGGGCAACATGATCGACCTGTGCCCGGTCGGCGCGCTCACAAGCAAGCCGTTCCGCTACAGTGCGCGGACGTGGGAACTGTCGCGCCGCAAGTCGGTGAGCCCGCACGATTCCGTCGGCGCGAACCTCGTCGTGCAGGTGAAGAACAACCGCGTGATGCGCGTCCTGCCGATGGAAAACGAATCCATCAACGAATGCTGGATTTCGGACAAGGACCGTTTCTCGTACGAAGCGCTCAACGGCGCCGACCGTCTCACGACGCCGATGCTCAAGCAAGACGGCAAGTGGCTCGAGACGGACTGGCAGACGGCGCTGGAATACGTCGCGAAGGGTTTCAAGGGCATCAAGGCTGATCACGGCGCCGACGCCGTCGCGTTGCTGGCTACGCCGCACAGCACGGTCGAAGAGCTGTATCTGCTGAAGCAACTGGCTGAAGGCGTCGGCACGCCGAACATCGATTTCCGTCTGCGCCAGAGCGATTTCTCGGCGCCCGCGGGCGTCGGTGCGCCGTGGCTCGGTGTGAAGATCGCGGATCTGTCGAATATCGATACCGCGTTCGTCATCGGCTCGTTCCTGCGACGCGATCATCCGCTGTTCGCCGCGCGCCTGCGTCAGGCCGCGAAGAGCGGCGCGAAACTGACGTTCCTGCACGCCAGCAATGACGACTCGCTTATTCCGGCCGCGCATCGCGTGGTCGCGGCGCCGTCGGCGTGGCTCGAACAGCTCGCGGGCATCGCGGCAGCGGTGGCCGAAGGACGCGGCGTCGCGTTGCCGGAAGCGTTCGCCGGGCGCGAAGTGTCGGCGGCGGCGAAGGACGTGGCGGCATCGCTGTCGGCGGGCGAAAAGCGCGTCGTGCTGCTCGGCAACAGCGCGGTCCAACATCCTGATTTCGCGCAGATTCAAGCGGCGGCCCAGTGGATCGCCGACAACACCGGCGCAACGCTCGGCTTCCTGACGGAAGCAGCAAACACGGTCGGCGCGCATCTCGTCGATGCATTGCCGGGCGAGGGCGGCCTGAACGCGCGCGAAGTGTTCGAGCAGCCCCGCAAGGGCTACGTGCTCCTGAACGTCGAACCCGAATTCGATACCGCGAACCCCGCGCAAGCGCTCGCCGCGTTGAAGCAGGCGGAGATGGTCGTCGCGCTGTCGGCGTTCAAGCACGGCGCGGACTACGCCGACGTGCTCTTGCCGATCGCGCCGTTCTCGGAGACGTCGGGCACGTTCGTCAATGCCGAAGGCACCGCGCAGTCGTTCAACGGCATCGTGCGACCGCTCGGCGAGACGCGTCCGGGCTGGAAGGTCCTGCGCGTGCTGGGCAGCGTGCTCGGCCTGCCGGGCTTCGAGTTCGATACCGCCGAAGAAGTGCGCAATGCCGCGCTCGGCACGGGCGACCTGACGGCGCAACTGTCGAACAAGACGAACGTCGCACCGGCGCGCAAGACGGCGACGACCACGACGCAAGCAGGCAAGTTCGAGCGCCTCGCCGATGTGCCGATCTACCACGCCGACGCGCTTTCGCGCCGCGCGGAATCGCTGCATCTGACGGCCGCCGCGCGCGATGCGAACGTCGCCGCGTTGCCGACGTCGCTCTTCGACAAGCTCGGCCTCAAGAACGGCGACGCGGTACGCGTCGCTCAAGGCAACCTCTCGGTGGTCCTGCCGGCGGTTCGCGATGCGAACCTGGCGGAAACGGTGGTCCGCGTGTCGGCGGGGACGGCTGCTGGCGCCGCGCTCGGCGGCTTGTTCGGTGAACTGGTAGTGGAGAAGGCGTAAATGGGCTTGTTCGATACGATCAACGCGGGCGGCACGCAGATTCTCGGCGTCGCATGGCCGACGGTGTGGGCGCTGGTCCGCATCCTGGTGGTCTCCGTCGTCATCCTGCTGTGCGTGGCGTACCTGATCCTTTGGGAACGCAAGCTCATCGGCTGGATGCACGTGCGTCTGGGGCCGAACCGCGTCGGTCCGATGGGCTTGCTGCAGCCTATTGCCGACGTGCTGAAGCTCCTGCTGAAGGAAGTGATTCAGCCGAGCCAGGCGAGCAAGTGGATCTACCTGATCGCGCCCGTCATGACCGTGGTCCCGGCGTTCGCCGTGTGGGCGGTGATTCCGTTCCAGGCGAAGGCGGTGCTCGGCGACGTCAACGCGGGCCTGCTCTACGTGATGGCGATTTCGTCGGTTGGCGTGTACGGCGTGATTCTCGCCGGCTGGGCGTCGAATTCGAAGTACGCGTTCCTCGGCGCGATGCGCGCCGCAGCGCAGATGGTCTCGTACGAAATCTCGATGGGCTTCGCGCTCGTCGTCGTGCTGATGGTGGCCGGGTCGCTGAACATGTCGGAGATCGTGACGTCGCAGCAGCGTGGCATCTTCGCCGGCTTCGGCGTCAACTTCCTGTCGTGGAACTGGCTGCCGCTCCTGCCGATGTTCGTCGTGTACTTCATCTCGGGCATCGCGGAAACGAACCGTCACCCGTTCGACGTGGTGGAAGGCGAGTCGGAAATCGTCGCGGGTCACATGATCGACTACTCTGGCATGGCGTTCGCGCTCTTCTTCCTCGCCGAGTACATCAACATGATCGTGATCTCGGCGATCGCGACGACGCTGTTCCTCGGCGGCTGGGACGCGCCGTTCGGCTTCCTGTCGTTCATTCCCGGCTTCTTCTGGTTCTTGCTGAAGGTTTTCCTTCTGCTGTCGGTGTTCATCTGGGCGCGCGCAACGTTTCCGCGCTACCGCTACGACCAGATCATGCGCCTCGGCTGGAAGGTGTTCTTGCCGGTGTCGGTAGTGTGGGTGGTGGTGGTCGGCTTCTGGATCATGTCGCCGCTGAACATCTGGAAATAATGGGCGGATGAACTAACCATGACCGCAATTCAGAATTTTTTTAAGACCTTCTTCCTGACCGAGCTGCTCAAGGGCCTCGCGCTGACGGGACGCTACACGTTCCAGCGCAAGATCACCGTGCAGTTCCCGGAGGAGAAGACGCCGATTTCCCCGCGCTTTCGCGGCCTGCACGCGCTGCGCCGCTACGAGAACGGCGAAGAGCGCTGCATCGCGTGCAAGCTGTGCGAAGCGGTGTGCCCGGCGCTCGCGATCACGATCGAATCCGAGACGCGCGCCGACAACACCCGCCGCACGACACGCTACGACATCGACCTGACCAAGTGTATCTTCTGCGGATTCTGCGAAGAAAGCTGCCCGGTCGATTCGATCGTCGAGACGCACATCCTCGAGTATCACGGCGAAAAGCGCGGTGACCTGTATTTCACGAAGGACATGCTGCTGGCAGTCGGTGACCGTTACGAGACGGAAATCGCGGCATCGAAGGCGGCCGACGCGCCTTACCGCTGACCTGCTGGCGCGGGGAAGAATCAGAACGAAGTCCCCGCTCGAAACGATGACACCTGCTGTTCCGGCCCGCGCGCCGGGTGCGCTGCAAACGCGGCGCAGGCCAGCGCCCGCGTCACAACACAATGCCTGATGATGGCCTAACGATGAACCGGTAATCATGGAATTCACGACCGTACTGTTCTATATCTTCGCGCTGTTGCTGACCGTGTCGGCGCTGAAGGTGATCACTTCGCGCAATCCGGTGGCATCCGCGCTGTTCCTCGTGCTCGCGTTCTTCAACGCGGCCGCGATCTGGATGCTGCTCCAGGCCGAATTCCTCGCGATCCTGCTGGTTCTCGTCTATGTGGGCGCCGTGATGGTGCTGTTCCTGTTTGTGGTCATGATGCTCGACATCAACCTCGACGAGCTGCACCGCGACTTCAAGAAGTTCGTGCCGCTCGCGAGCATCGTCGGCGCGATCATCATCATCGAGACCGCGCTGATCCTCTGGCACGGCTTCGGCGCGACGGTCACGCCGGTGCATGACGTGACGGCGGGCGCGGGCGTCGGCGGCGGGGCGGCGATGTCGAACACGCGCCTCATCGGCAAGGTCATCTACACCGACTACATCTTCGCGTTCGAAATCGCGGGCCTGATCCTGCTGGTCGCGATCATCGCGGCGATCGCGCTCACGCTCCGCGAGAAGAAGGACAACAAGCGTCAGACGATCAGCGAACAGGTGAAAGTGCGCGCGTCGGATCGCGTGCGCCTCGTCAAGATGAAGTCCGAAACGGAAGCGCCCGATGCGGCGACCAATCCCCCGGTGACCGGCAATGTCGGCGCGGGCACGGTCGACAATAAAGGCTGAGCGAGAAGGAGAGAAGAAAATGTTGAGTCTTGCCCATTACCTCGTGCTCGGCGCGATCCTTTTCGCGATCAGCATCGTCGGGATTTTCCTGAACCGCCGCAACGTGATCATCATCCTGATGGCGATCGAACTGATGCTGCTCGCGGTGAACACCAATTTTGTCGCGTTCTCACACTATCTCGGCGATGTGCACGGCCAGATCTTCGTGTTCTTCGTGTTGACCGTGGCCGCCGCCGAAGCGGCGATCGGTCTCGCGATTCTCGTGACCCTGTTCCGTAGCCTCGACACGATCAACGTCGAGGATCTCGATCAGCTCAAAGGTTAAATTCAGGCTAGGCTGTTATGTCCACGACACTCAATGAAAACCTTCTGCTCGCGATTCCGCTGGCGCCGCTAGCCGGCTCGCTGATCGCCGGGCTGTTCGGGAAAGCGGTAGGGCGCAAGGGCTCGCATCGCGTGACCATTCTCAGCGTGATGATCTCGTTCGTGCTGTCTGCGATCGTGCTCGTCGACGTGATGAAGGGCGCGAGCTTCAACGCCACCATCTATCAATGGATGAACGTCGGCTCGCTGAAGATGGAAATCGGCTTCCTCGTCGATTCGCTGACCGCGATGATGATGGTCATCGTGACCTTCGTCTCGCTGATGGTGCACATCTACACGATCGGCTACATGGCCGAAGACGACGGCTACGAGCGCTTTTTCTCGTACATCTCGCTCTTCACGTTCTCGATGCTGATGCTCGTGATGAGCAACAACTTCCTGCAGCTCTTCTTCGGCTGGGAAGCGGTGGGTCTCGTGTCGTACCTGCTGATCGGCTTCTACTACACCCGCGAAAGCGCGATCTACGCGAACATGAAGGCGTTCATCGTGAACCGCGTCGGCGACTTCGGGTTCCTGCTTGGCATCGGCCTGCTGCTCGCGTTCGGCGGCTCGCTCAACTACGGCGACGTCTTCGCGCAAGGCACGCAACTCGTGGGCATGACCCTCCCGGGCACCGACTGGGGCCTGCTGACCGTCGCGTGTATCTGCCTCTTCATCGGCGCAATGGGCAAGTCGGCGCAGTTCCCGCTGCATGTGTGGCTGCCGGATTCGATGGAAGGCCCGACGCCGATCTCCGCACTGATCCACGCGGCAACGATGGTGACGGCCGGCATCTTCATGGTGACACGCATGTCGCCGCTCTTCGAGCACTCGGACGCGGCGCTGTCGTTCGTCACGGTGATCGGCGCGATCACCGCACTCTTCATGGGCTTCCTCGGCGTCGTGCAGAACGACATCAAGCGCGTCGTCGCTTACTCGACGCTGTCGCAGCTCGGCTACATGACGGTGGCGCTCGGGGTGTCGGCGTATCCGGTGGCGGTGTTCCACCTCGCGACGCACGCATTTTTCAAGGCGCTGCTGTTCCTCGGCGCGGGCTCGGTGATCATCGGCATGCACCACGACCAGGACATCCGCAACATGGGCGGCCTGCGCAAGTACATGCCGATCACGTGGATCACGTCGCTGATCGGGTCGCTCGCGCTGATCGGCACGCCGTTCTTCTCGGGCTTCTATTCGAAGGATTCGATCATCGATGCGGTGAAGCTGTCGCATCTTCCGGGTTCGGGCTTCGCGTACTTTGCGGTGGTGGCGAGCGTGTTCGTCACGGCGCTGTACTCGTTCCGCATGTATTTCATGGTCTTCCACGGTGAGGAGCGCTTCCGCGGTCCGAAGCATCCGGAATCTCCGATGGCGATCGAAGCGGCGCACGGCCACGGTCACGACGATCATGGTCACGGTCATGACGATCACGGCCACGCGCACGTACCGCACGAAACGCCGTGGGTGGTCTGGTTGCCGCTCGTGCTGCTGGCGATTCCGTCGGTGGTGATCGGCGCGATCGCGATCGGCCCGTTGCTGTACGGCGATTTCTTCGCGCACGGCGTCGTGTTCGAGAAAGTCATCTTCATCGGCGAGAACCATCCGGCACTGCACGAGATGGCCGAGGAATTCCACGGCTGGGCGGCGATGGCGGTGCATTCGCTCTCGGGCCTGCCGGTGTGGCTGGCGCTTGCGGGCGTGGTCGTCGCGTGGTTCCTGTACCTGAAGCGCACGGACCTGCCGGGCAAGATCCGCGCACGTTTCCCGGGCGTCTACGCGCTGCTCGACAACAAGTACTACTTCGACAAGATCAACGAAGTCGTCTTTGCAAAGGGCGCGGTCGCGATTGGCCGCGGACTCTGGAAGGAGGGCGACGTCGCCGTCATCGACGGTATCGTCAACGGCAGTGCGCGGTTCGTCGGCTGGTTTGCCGGCGTGATCCGCTTCCTTCAATCTGGTTACATCTATCACTACGCGTTCGCCATGATTATCGGCATGTTGGGGCTCTTGACCCTGTTTGTAACGCTCGGCGGCAAATAAGGCGAGGGACCCTATGCACTCTTTTCCGATTCTCAGTGTCGCGATCTGGTTGCCGATCGTATTCGGCGTCCTGGTCCTGGCTGTTGGCTCCGATACCAACCCCGCGCCCGCGCGCTGGGTCGCGCTGATCGGCTCGATCCTCGGGCTGCTCGTCACGATTCCGCTCATCACCGGCTTCGATTCGTCGACGGCCGCGCTGCAGTTCGTCGAACAGGCGAACTGGATCGAACGCTTCAACATCACGTATCACCTCGGCGTGGACGGCATCTCGATGTGGTTTGTGGTGCTGACCGCGCTCATTACGGTGATCGTCGTAATCGCGGGCTGGGAAGTGATCACGACGCGCGTCGCGCAATACTTCGCGGCCTTCCTGATCCTGTCGGGCATCATGGTCGGCGTGTTCTCGACCGCCGACGGCATGCTCTTCTACGTGTTCTTCGAAGCGACGCTGATTCCGATGTACATCATCATCGGCGTGTGGGGTGGACCGAACCGCGTGTACGCGGCGTTCAAGTTCTTCCTGTACACGCTGATGGGCTCGCTGCTGATGCTGATCGCGCTCCTGTACCTGTACACGCAGACGCACACGTTCGACCTTGCTACATGGCAAGCCGCGAAGATCGGCTTCACGCCGCAGGTGCTGCTGTTTATCGCGTTCTTCCTTGCGTTTGCCGTGAAAGTGCCGATGTGGCCGGTCCACACGTGGTTGCCCGACGCCCACGTGGAAGCGCCGACAGGCGGCTCTGTTGTGCTGGCCGCGATCATGCTGAAGCTCGGCGCATACGGTTTCCTGCGCTTCTCGATGCCGATCGCACCGGACGCGAGCCATTTCCTCGCGCCCGTGGTGATCACGCTGTCGCTGATCGCGGTGATCTACATTGGTCTCGTCGCGCTCGTGCAGACGGACATGAAGAAGCTCGTCGCGTATTCGTCGATTGCGCACATGGGCTTCGTCACGCTCGGCTTCTTCATCTTCAGCCAGCTCGGCGCGGAAGGCGCAATCATTCAGATGATCTCGCACGGCTTCGTGTCGGGCGCGATGTTCCTTTCGATCGGCGTGCTCTATGACCGCGTCCACTCGCGCGAAATCGCGGACTACGGCGGCGTCGTGAACACGATGCCGAAGTTCGCCGCGTTCTCGATGCTCTTCGCGATGGCCAATTGCGGCCTGCCGGGCACGTCGGGTTTTGTCGGCGAGTTCATGGTGATCCTGGCTGCCGTCAAGTACAACTTCTGGATCGGCTTCCTCGCCACGTTTACGCTGATCCTCGGCGCAGCCTACACGCTGTGGATGTACAAGCGCGTGCACTTTGGCGCGGTCACGAACGACCACGTCGCGAAGCTCACGGACATCAACAAGCGCGAAATCCTGATGCTGTCCGTGCTCGCGATCTTCACGCTGTACATGGGTCTCTATCCGAAGCCCTTTACCGATGTGATGCACGAATCCGTGGCAAACCTCCTCTCCCACGTCGCGCAGTCGAAGCTGCCGCTCACCCAGTAACGTCGTGCGGAGGAACTAAAAGATCATGCAAAACGCCCCTATGAGTGCCCTGTTGCCCGACACGATCCTGATGCTCGCGATCGTCGTGGCCTGGTTGAACGACACGATCTTCGGACCGCCGAGCCGTCGCGTCACGTACCTGATCGCCGTGCTGTCGACGCTCGTCGTTGGCGTGTGGTTCGCGTTCGTCGCGCTCGATCCGGTGCCGCATTACTACTTCTCGCGCATGTACGTCGTCGACTCGTTCGCGAGCGCGATGAAAGCGGTGGTGTGCCTCGGTTATGCGGTAACAGTGATCTATTCGAAGAAGTATCTCGAAGACCGCGACCTGTTCCGCGGCGACTTCTTCCTGCTCGGTCTTTTCTCGCTGCTCGGCCAGTGCGTGATGATCTCGGGCAACAACTTCCTGATGCTGTATCTCGGCCTCGAACTGATGTCGCTTTCGCTGTACGCGGTGATCGCGCTGCGCAAGGACTCGCCGCAGGCTAACGAATCGGCGATGAAGTACTACGTGCTCGGCGCGCTGGCTTCCGGTTTTCTGCTCTACGGCATTTCGATGCTGTACGGCGCGACCGGTTCGCTGGAGTTGAACGAAGTGCTGAAGGCGGTCGCATCGGGCCGTATCAACGATGCCGTGCTGCTCTTCGGCGTGATCTTCGTCGTGGCCGGTGTGGCGTTCAAGATGGGCGCGGTGCCGTTCCACATGTGGGTGCCGGACGTGTATCAAGGCGCACCGACCGCGATGACGCTCCTCACTGGCGGTGGCCCGAAGGTCGCGGCGTTCGCGTGGGGTTTGCGCTTCCTGGTGATGGGTTTGTTGCCGCTCGCCGTCGACTGGCAGGAGATGCTGGTGATCCTCGCGGCGCTGTCGCTGATCGTCGGCAACGTGACCGGTATCGTGCAGAAGAACATCAAGCGGATGCTGGCTTACTCGGCCATCTCGAACATGGGTTTCGTGCTGCTCGGTTTGCTCGCGGGCGTGGTCGACGGCAAGCTGACCGGCGCGGCCGGCGCATATAGCTCCGCGATGTTCTACAGCATCATCTATCTGGTGACGACGCTGGGCACGTTCGGCGTGGTGATGCTGCTCGCGCGCCGCGACTTCGAAGCCGAAACGCTCGACGACTTCAAGGGCCTGAACCAGCGCAGCCCCGTGTTCGCGTTCGTGATGATGGTGATGATGTTCTCGCTCGCCGGCATCCCGCCGACGGTCGGCTTCTACGCGAAGCTCGCCGTCCTCGAAGCGACGATGAACGCCGGCCTCACGTGGCTCGCCGTACTGGCTGTGATCACGTCGCTGGTGGGCGCGTTCTACTACCTGCGCATCGTGAAGCTGATGTACTTCGACGCACCGCAGGACGCTTCGCCGATCGTCGCGGGCAGCCTGAACCGTGGTCTGCTGGCGTTCAACGGACTCGCCGTGCTCGTGCTCGGCCTGGTTCCGGGTCCGCTGATGTCGGCGTGTCTCACGGCGATCACGCATACGCTCTCGTTCTGATGTCGGCTGCGGGCTGGTTTATCGTGTTGTTGGCGCTCGTCGGCGCCAACCTTCCGTTTCTGAACCAGCGTCTCTTCGCTGTCGTGCCAATCAAGGCCAAGGCAGCGAAGAAGAATGCCTGGATCCGCATCGCCGAGCTGATCGTCCTTTATTTTGTCGTGGGCGCGCTCGGCTTTATGCTTGAAGCGCGCGCGGGCAATCGCTTCGAACAGGGCTGGCAGTTCTACGCCATCACCTTCAGCCTGTTCGTCGTGCTCGCGTTTCCCGGCTTCACGTATCAATACCTCGTCAAACGCCGCTGACAGCGCATCCGCTGTCGTGGCTCATTCGCATAGGGCGCACGATGGCTGACCATTTCTCTCTTCCCGACAGCGACGACGGCCTCATCGAAAAGACGGTCGAAAGCGTGACCGTTCACGAAGGCAAGTTCCTGACGCTCAAGTGCGACACGGTCGAATTGCCCGACGGCAAGCACGCGACGCGCGAATACGTCGAGCATCCGGGCGCCGTGATGATCCTACCGATGTACGACGACGGCCGCGTGCTGCTCGAACGCCAGTTTCGCTATCCGATCGGGAAGGTTCTGCTCGAATTCCCCGCCGGCAAGCTCGATCCGGACGAGGACGAACTCGCTTGCGCGAAGCGCGAGCTGCAGGAAGAGACGGGCTATACGGCGCGCGACTGGTTTTTCCTGACGCGCGTTCATCCGGTCATTTCGTATTCGACGGAGTTCATCGATCTCTACCTCGCGCGCGGTTTGACGGAAGGCGAAAGCAAGCTCGACGACGGCGAGTTCCTCGAGACCTTCGTCGCGACGCAGGCGCAGCTCGCCGAATGGGTCAAGAGCGGCAAGATCAGCGACGTGAAGACGATCATCGGCGCGTTCTGGGTCGAAAAAATCCTGTCGGGCGAGTGGAAACTCGGCGATCCGATCGACGCCTGATCTCGACGATCGACAACTCACGCAAAGCGGCCGTCAGGGCCGCTTTGTCGTTTCCGGACGCACGTTCGGCAGACGCTGAGCCGACAGGCTAGAATCATTCCTCCACCGTGCGGGTTTTCCAGATCCGTCACGCCAATGCGTTTTTACGAACGATCGTTCCAAAAACGAGATTTTGAGATACACTCAGCCAAAGCTCCGATCAGCATGAAGGTCCTCGATTTAAAGTGCTCGCACGAACATCGTTTTGAAGGCTGGTTCGCTTCGACGGAAGAGTTCGAATCGCAGTTGTCGCGTGGACTGGTCGCATGTCCGGTTTGCTCGACGGCCGAGGTGAGCCGCATGCCTTCGGCGCCGCGCCTGAACTTGTCGTCGAGCCGGAACGACGTTGCGCCACCTCCCCGAGCGAGCGGCGACAAGGTCGATCCGGCCGCGGTCCAGGCGCGTGCGCTGCAGTTCCTGCGCGAGGTCCTTGAAAAGACTGAGAACGTGGGCGACCGCTTTGCCGAGGAAGCGCGGCGCATTCACTACAACGAAGCGCCGTCACGCAACATTCGCGGCGTCACGACGCCCGAAGATGCGCACGCCTTGCTCGAAGAAGGCATTGACGTGATGCCGCTGCCCGTTCCGGCCGCACTGAAAGAGCCGCTGCAGTAATCATCGCGCGGCGTCTCCAACGTGGTCGATTGCGGGCCATGACAGGAGACACTGAGCATGGACCTGAACTATTCCCTTGCCGACGACGCCTTTCGCGCCGACATCCGCGCCTGGCTCGAAGCCCACTTGCCGCACGCACTGCGCGACAAGGTACTCCACCACAAGCGACTGAACCGCGACGACTTCGCGAGCTGGCACAAGCTGCTCGGCGCGCGAGGCTGGTCGGTGGTCGCGTGGCCGAAGGAGTACGGCGGTCCGGGCTGGGACGCCACCCAGCGCCACATTTGGGATGAAGAATGCGCGCGCGTCGGCGCGCCCAGCGTGTTGCCGTTCGGGGTATCGATGGTGGCGCCCGTGCTGATGAAATACGGCAGCGACGCGCAGAAAGCCCACTATCTGCCGCGCATCCTCGATGGGTCCGACTGGTGGTGCCAGGGCTATTCCGAGCCGGGTTCGGGCTCCGACCTCGCGTCGCTCAGGACGCGCGCCGATCGCCGGGGCGATCACTACGTCGTCAACGGCCAGAAGACCTGGACCACGCTCGGCCAGCACGCCGACATGATGTTCTGCCTCGTGCGCACCGATCCCGCTGCGAAGAAGCAGGAGGGCATCTCGTTCCTTCTGATCGACATGAAGACGCCGGGCATCACCGTGCGTCCGATCATCACGCTCGATGAAGATCACGAAGTCAACGAAGTGTTCTTCGATGATGTGGAAGTGCCGGTCGAAAACCTCGTCGGCGAAGAGAATCGCGGCTGGACTTACGCGAAGTATCTGCTCGGCCACGAGCGCACGGGCATTGCGCGCGTCGGGCAGTCGAAGCGTGAGCTCGTGTTCCTGAAGCACCTCGCGCTCAAGCAGAGGAAGCAAGGCCGGCCGCTGCTGCATGACCCGGTCTTCGCCGCGAAGATCGCCGCGCTCGAAATCGAAATGATGGCGCTGGAGGTGACCGTGCAGCGCGTCGTCGCAAGCGAGACGAGCGGGCGCGGGCCGGGGCCGGAAGCATCGATGCTGAAGATCAAGGGCACTGAAGTCCAGCAGGCGCTGACCGAACTGATGTTCGAAGCGATCGGCCCGCAGGCTGCCGCGTTCGATCCCGCGTTCCTCGAAAGCGAGCGCGAACACAGCATCGCCGGCGACGACGACGCCGCGCCGATCGCCGCGTACTACTTCAACTTCCGCAAGACCTCGATCTACGGCGGCTCGAACGAAATTCAAAAGAACATCATCGCGCAGATGATTCTCGGACTCTGAGGAGCGGCGCATGGACTTCAATTTCACGGACGAACAGGAACAGTTCCGCGATGCGCTGCGTCGCTATCTCGATAGCGAATACCGCTTCGACGCGCGGCAGAAGATCGTGGCGTCGGAGGCGGGCGTCGATGCGAAGCACTGGAACGCGTTCGCCGAACTCGGACTGACCGCGCTGCCGGTGCCGTCGGGGCAGGGAGGCTTCGACGGTGGGGCCTTCGACATGCTCGTCGTCATGCAGGAACTGGGGCGGGCGCTCGTCGTCGAGCCGTATTGGGCGACGGCGGTGGGTATCGAGGCGTTGCGGCTGGCTTCACCGTACGGCAACGCGCTGTTGGAACGCGCGGCGTTGGGAGAAATCAGGCTCGCCGTGGCTTTTCATGAGCCTAAGGCCCGTTACGATCTCTTCGACATCCGCACGACCGCGCGCGCCGAAGGCGACACTTACTCCCTCACCGGCGAGAAGTCGATCGTCGAGCACGGCGCGCAGGCCGACTACTGGATCGTGCCGGCGCGGCTGGACGGCGAAATCACGCTTTTCGTCATCGCGCGCGATGCTGTGAACACAAAAGTCATCGACTATCGAACGATCGACGGCCAGCGCGCCGCGACGCTCAGATTCACCGACACGCCCGCGACGCCTCTCGGAACCGGCGCAGCAACGCTGGAACAAATCGCCGACTACGCAACGTTGCTGCTATGCGCGGAAGCCGTCGGCGCGCTCGATGCGCTGAACCTCGCCACCGTCGACTACACGAAGAACCGCCAACAGTTCGGCGCGCCGATCGCACGCTTTCAGGCGCTGCAGCATCGCATGGTCGAGATGCTGATTCACGCCGAACAGGCGCGTTCGATCACGTATCTCGCCGCCGCGCGCTACGCGAGCACGGATGCCGATGCGCGCCGTCAGGCGATTTCCGCTGCGAAGGCGCGCGTCGGACAGGCTGCGCGCTTTGTCGGACAGCAGGCGGTGCAGTTGCACGGCGGCATGGGCGTGACGAACGAAGTCGCGGCGGCGCACTGGTTCAAGCGCCTCTCGATCATCGAAACGACGCTCGGCGACGTCGATCACCATCTCGCGCGCTTTGCGTCGCTGCCGACTTTCGCGGACACCGATATCTAAAACGTCGATGCAACCTCGTTGCATGGGGCCCGAGCACAGAGGAACTGAATGACCTACAGCTACGAAGATTTTGAAGTCGGCGAGGCGCGGCAACTGAGCGCGCATACCTTCACGCGCGAGGAGATCGTCGAATTCGCGTCGAAGTACGATCCACAGCCGTTCCACGTTTCGGAGGAAGCGGGCGAGGCGTCGCACTTCGGCGGGCTCGTCGCAAGCGGCTGGAACACCTGTTCCGCGATGATGGGCATCCTCGTGCGCGACATGCTCGCCGATTCCACGTCGATGGGTTCGCCCGGCCTCGACAACATCCGCTGGCTCAAGCCGGTGCTCGTCGGCGATGCGGTGCGCCTGACCGTGCGCGTGCTCGACAAGCGCGTCTCGGCGAGCAAGCCGGATCGCGGCATCGTCTCGACGCGCTGGGAAGCGCACAACCAGCGCGGCGAACTCGTGCTGACCGTCGATTCGGCGGCGCTCTTCGGCTTGCGCAGCCCGGCAGCCAACCGATGAGCGCGGCGCGCCTCGCCAGTGCCGCGGATTTTCACGCGGCGGTGGGCCACGCGCGGTACGAGAGCGAATGGACCGAGGTCGATCAGGCGCGCGTGAACCGCTTTGCCGATGCCACCGACGATCATCAATGGATCCACGTCGATCCTGACCGCGCGCAGCGCGAGTCGCCGTTCGGCGGGGCGATCGCGCACGGCTTCCTGACACTCGCACTCGTGCCGATGTGGCTCGAACGATGCGTGCCGCTCGTGCAGCGGCTGGGCGTGAACTACGGCCTGAACCGCGTGCGCTTCATGTCGCCGGTGCCAGTCGGCTCGATGCTGCGCGCGACCTTCGCGATCGAAAAGGTCGCCGATGTCGATGCGGGCGGCGTGCAGGTCGAGTGGCTCGTGACCGTCGAGCGGCGGGGCGCCGAGCGGCCGGTCTGCGTCGCCGAGTTCATCACGCGCCACTACTTCTAGAAACGCTTAGTGCTTCGCGTACTGCGTCGCGCCGAATAGCACTTCCTTTTCCTTGTCGGTAAAGGGCTTGCGTTCCCTCGCGAGCACTTCGACACCTCGCTTTACGGCGGGCCGCGCGGCAATCGCATCGAACCAGCGCTTCACGTTCGGGAATTCGTCGAGCACGATGCCCTGGTTTTCCCAGGACCGCGTCCACGGGAACGTCGCGATATCGGCGATGGTGTATTCGTCGCCCGCGAGGTACTTCGTCACGCCCAGCTGCTTGTCCATCACGCCGTAAAGCCGCCGCGCCTCGTTCGAATAACGGTTGATCGCATACTCGATCTTCTCCGGCGCGTAGTTTCGAAAGTGATGCGTCTGCCCGAGCATCGGCCCGATGCCGCCCATCTGGAACATCAGCCACTGAATCGTCTCGTACCGTCCGACGGGATCGGACGGCAGGAACTTGCCCGTCTTCTCGGCGAGATAGATCAGGATCGCGCCCGACTCGAACAGCGCGAGCGGCCGGCCTTCGGGTCCGGCGTTATCGATGATCGCGGGGATCTTGTTGTTCGGGCTGATCGCGAGGAAGTCGGGTGTGAACTGGTCGCCCGCGCCGATATCGACGGCATGCACGCTGTACTCGAGCCCCGTCTCCTCGAGCATGATGTGGATCTTGTGGCCGTTGGGCGTTGCCCAGCTATAGACGTCGATCATTTCCGCTCCTGAATCCCGTGGGTGATTTGGGCGGCGTCTTGCAAGCAAGCAAAACGCCGCAAAAGTCAGGCGAAAATTAGACCATGATTCGATTGGGCGTGCTGAAGCGGCCGGTGCGCCGGTTCAGGCGTGCGGTTCCATGTAGCGCGACAGTTCGAGCTTCGCGATCGCATTGCGATGCACTTCGTCGGGACCGTCGGCGAGACGCAGCGAGCGCGCCGATGCATACGCATACGCGAGCGGAAAGTCGTCGCTGACGCCGCCCGCGCCGTGCGCCTGAATTGCCCAGTCGATCACCTGGCACGCGACGTTCGGCGCGACCACCTTGATCATCGCGATCTCGCCGCGCGCGCCCTTGTTGCCGACGGTATCCATCATGTACGCGGCCTTGAGCGTCAACAGCCGCGCCTGCTCGATCATGATGCGTGCCTCGGCGATGCGTTCCTGCGTCACACCATGCTGCGCGATCGGCTTGCCGAACGCGACGCGTGCGAGCGTGCGCTTCGCCATCAATTCGAGCGCGCGCTCGGCCAAGCCGATCAAACGCATGCAGTGATGAATGCGGCCCGGCCCGAGGCGTCCCTGCGCGATCTCGAAGCCGCGTCCTTCGCCGAGCAGGATATTCGATGCCGGCACGCGCACGTTTGCGAGCGTGATGTCCATGTGGCCGTGCGGCGCGTCGTCGTAGCCGAACACGCTCAACGGCCGATGCACCGTGATGCCGCTCGCATCCGCCGGAACGAGGATCATCGACTGCTGCTGATGCTTCGGCGCCTCCGGGTCGGTCTTGCCCATCACGATGTAGACCTTGCAGCGCGGATCGCCCGCACCGGATGACCACCACTTGTGGCCGTCGATCACGTAGTCGTCGCCATCGCGCGTGATGCTGCACTGAATGTTCGTCGCATCCGACGATGCCACTTCCGGCTCCGTCATCAGGAACGCCGAACGGATCTCGCCGCGCAACAGTGGTTCGAGCCATTGCTGCTTTTGCTCGTCGCTGCCGTAGCGTTCGATCGTCTCCATGTTGCCGGTATCGGGTGCGTTGCAGTTGAACACTTCCGGCGCCCAAGGCACGCGTCCCATGATTTCGCACAGCGGCGCGTATTCGAGATTCGTCAGCCCCGCACCGCGCGCCGAGGCGGGCAGGAACAGATTCCACAGCCCGGCCTCGCGCGCCTTGTCCTTCAGCGTTTCGATAAGCTCAGCAGGAACCCACGCGTTGCCGTTCGAGCGATTGGCGGCGATTTCATCGATGAACGCGCGCTCGTTCGGATAGAGGTGTTCATCGAGGAAGGCGAGCAGCTTTTCGCGCAAAGCCTGAACCTTCGGGGTGTAGTCGAAATTCATGCGATTCCCTTTTTTTTGCCCGACGCGCTCACACGCCGACTTTCTGCGCGTAAAGCCAGGCGAGTTCGGCCATCGGCTTTGCGCGCTTGCCGGCGTCGATGGCTTGCTCGCTCGACGCCGTTCCCTCCGACACGCGCTTCATGATCCCCTGCAGGATCGCGGCGATGCGGAACATGTTGTAGGCGAGATAGAAATTCCAGTCGCCTTCGATCGTGAAGCCGGTCCGCTCGCAATACTTCGCGACATAGGCGGTTTCGTCGGGGATACCGAGTGCGGCCCAGTCCAGTCCGCCGATGCCGCGAAACTGCGACGGATCGACGTGCCACGCCATGCAGTGGTAAGCGAAGTCGGCGAGCGGATCGCCGAGTGTGGAGAGTTCCCAGTCGAGCACGGCGAGCACGCGCGGCTCGCTCGGATGGAAGATCAGGTTGTCGAGGCGGTAGTCGCCGTGAACGATCGAGACGCGTTCGATCGATTCAGAGGAACCGCGCGGAATGTGCTTCGGCAGCCAGTCGATGAGCTTGTTCATCGATTCGATTGGCTCGGTCTCGGATGCCACGTACTGCTTGCTCCAGCGCCCGATCTGCCGCTCGAAGTAGTTGCCGGGCTTGCCGTAAGCCGCGAGGCCGATCGCATCGACATCGACGGAATGCAGCGCCGCGATCACGCGATTCATCTCGTCGTAGATGGCGCCGCGCCCGGCGGGCGACATGCCGGGCAGCGCCTGGTCCCACAGCACGCGGCCCTCGATGAACTCCATCACGTAGAACGCGCGGCCGATCACGCTTTCGTCCTCGCAGAGCGCGAACATCTTCGCGACGGGAACGTCAGTGGCGGCGAGCGCATCCATCACGCGATACTCGCGCTCGATCGCATGCGCCGACTTCAGGAGCTTCGCCGCCGGCCCCGGCTTCGAGCGCATCACATAGCTGCGCGCGGGCGTGATCAGCTTGTACGTGGGATTCGACTGGCCGCCCGCGAACTGCTCGATGGTGAGCGGCCCCACGAAGCCATCGACGTGCGCGGCGAGCCACGCGGCTAGCGCATCGGTATCGAAGCGCAGGCGCTCGTTGACGGGCCGCGTTCCTTCGAACGCGGAAAAATCCTGCGGCTGCTGGGCGTCGCTGTCTGACATTGTCTCCTCCGTGGGCCGGTCCGGGGGCGGGGCCGCGTCGTCGTCGACGCTGTGTGTGCGCACCCGGATCGATGGGATGTCACTTCATGAACTGCGGATCGACCGTGAGAACTTGATGAATTGCGCGTAGAGCAGTTCCATCGTCGTGTTGCGCACGCTGATGTGAAGCGGCGAGGGCGGCGAATGGTTGATCGCGTGGATGACCCAGTCGCTGCTTTTCTCGCCGACGTCGAGCACGTTGATGCAGCCGGTCGCTTGCGAAAGATGCCCGAAGAACGCGCGGCCGCCGGCGGTGATCGCATGCGACAGTAGCGCGCGATTCACGCCGCCGTGCAGCACGAGCAGCACGGTGTCCCACGATGCGTCCGCGCGCAGCCGCGCCATCGCCGGCAGCGCGCGATCGAGCAGTTCGCCGATCGTCTCGCCGCCGAGAAACTGCGTCTCCTCCGGTACGACGCCATCGAACACGGAGAGAAACGCGCGCTCGATGTCGTCCGTAGAAAGATTCTTCAGATGCCCGCCGCGAATCTCCTCCCACTCCGGCCAGACTTCGATATCCACCGATTGGCCGGTCTCGTCCAGCACGCGCCGCGCCGTTTCGAGCGTGCGCGGCAAGCCGCTTGCGATCACGCGATCGAAGCGCACGCTTTGCGTCGCGAACTCGCGCCCCGCCGCGCTCGCTTCCTCCCGGCCGCGAACGTTCAACGGCACGCTGACGGGATCGATGCCGCGGCCGGAATCGTCGAAATAGGTCACGTCGCCGTGACGCATCAGGAAGATGCGGCGGCGTTTAGGCAACTGGTAGGCGCTCATTTGTAGTTCGGCTGGCGTTTTTCGAGGAACGCGTTGATGCCTTCGAGCGCGTCGCCGTGATGCAGGGCATCGACGAAGCTGTCGCGTTCGGCGTCGAGGTGCGCGGCGAGCGGCTGGACGTCGGCGGACGTGATCAGCGACTTGATGCGCGCGAGCGATTTCGGCGACAGGCTGCCGAGATCGTCGGCCCAGGCGACCGCCGAATCGAGCGCGGTGCCACGGCGCGTCAGCCGGTTGACGACGCCGACGTCATGCAGGCGCACCGCGCCGATCGGCTTCGCTTCCAGCAGGATTTCGCTGGCGAGCGCGCGCGGCAGGGCGCGCGCGAGAAACCACGAGCCGCCGCCATCGGGCGTGAGGCCCACGCGCGCATATGACATCACGAAGCGGGCGTCGTCGGCGGAGACGATCAGGTCGCACGCGAGCGCGAGCGAAAAGCCCGCGCCCGCCGCTGCGCCTTCGACCGCCGCGATCACCGGTTTCGACGACGCCCTGATCGCGCTGATCCATTCGCCGAGCAGGTCGACGCTCGCCGCCTGCACGGACGGATCCTTCGCGCGGTTCTCCAGCAGCCGGTTCAGGTTGCCGCCCGCGCAGAAGAAGTTGTCGGCGCCGGTCAGCACGATCACGCGTACCGAAGAATCGCGCTCGGCCGTGTTGAGCGCCTCGATGCCGGCGGCATACATGTCCGGATGCAGCGCGTTTTTCGCGCCCGGATTCGATAGCTTGAGAACGAGCGTGGTGTCGCTGCCGGCGGGGCGGTCGGTCAAGAGTTCGGCGCTCATCGCTTATTCCTCGGAGTGGGTGAGGGGAAGGCCAAGTTGCGCGCGGCGCGCGAGCCACGGCGACGGCCGGTAGCGCGGGTCGCCCAGCACGCTGTGCATGTTGCGCAGGATCGTGAGGATCGTCTTCGCGCCGAGCGTGTCTCCGAGCGCGAGCGGCCCGTGCGGGTAGCCGAGGCCAAGCGTCACGGCGAGGTCGATGTCCTGCGGCGTCGCGATCTGCTGCTGCGCGATGTCGCAACCGATGTTGACGATCGTCGCCACGACGCGTTGCGCGACGAAACCGGTCGAATCGCGGATCACCGTGACGGGCACGCCATCAGCGGCGAAGAGCGCGTGCGCAGCGTCGCGCGCGGCGTGCGAGGTCGCGGGCGTGGTCATCAGCGTGCGGCGCGCGACGGTATCGAGCGGAAAGAGCGTATCGATCGCCACGACGCGGGTTGCGTCTAGATTCTCGGCGAGCGCGGCGGTCGTCGCGTCGTGCCCAAGCGGCGTCACGACGATCAGCGAATCGGGTGCGGGCGTGTTGCCCGTATCGATGGTGACGGCGGCGTCGGACTTTGCGATCAGCTTCAGCACCTGCTCGCGCGCCGCATGCGACGCGCGGCTGATCCACACGCGGCGCGGCATTGCGGTCGGCGCGGGTGCTTCATCGGGCGTCTGCTGCTTGCCGTCGGCGTACTTGTAGAAGCCTTCCCCCGTCTTGCGCCCGATCAGCCCGCCCGCGAGCCGCGTGCCGGTAATCGGCGACGGCGTGAAGCGCGGCTCCTCGTAGAACTGGTGATAGATCGACTCCATCACCGGATGCGACACGTCGAGCGCGGTCAGGTCGAGCAGTTCGAACGGCCCGAGCCTGAATCCGGCCTGCTCGCGCATGATCCGGTCGACATCGACGAAACTCGCCACGCCTTCGCTCGCGATCCGCAGGCCTTCGGTGTTCATCCCGCGTCCCGCGTGATTCACGATGAAGCCGGGCATGTCCTTCGCGCGCACTGGCGTGTGGCCCATGCGGCGCGCGAGTTCCATGAGCGCGTCGCCGGCGGTCGGATCGCCGCGCAGGCCGTCGATCACTTCGACGACCTTCATCAGTGGCACCGGGTTGAAGAAGTGATAGCCGACGACGCGCTCGGGATGCGCGCATCCGGCGGCGATCGCGGTGATCGGCAGCGACGACGTGTTCGACGCCAGAATGCACCGCTCGCCGACCACGGCTTCGAGTTCGCGGAAGAGGGCGCGCTTGACGTCCAGTTTCTCGACGATCGCCTCGATGACGACCTGGCAGTCCGACAGCGCGCCGATCTCGTTCGCCGCGTGGATGTTCGCCAGCGCGGCGTGCGCGTCGGCTTCCTTGATCTTGCCTTTTGTTGCGAGCTTGTTCAGTGTGTCGAAAAGATAGTCGCGCGCGGCGGCGACCGCTTGCGGGTTGGTATCGAAGAGACGCACGGTGAGTCCGCCGAGCGCCGCGATCTGCGCGATGCCGCGCCCCATCGCACCGCTGCCGACGATACCTATTGTCCCCACATCAAAATCGCGAAAGCTCATGGTGTGTCTCGACTCCTGATATCTACAAGTTAGCACGATCGTGCTGTTTTTAGGATAGTGTCACGTCTTCGCAAGGAAGACGCTTTGATTCAAACGAGGAGATGCTGCAATGATCAGGCTGTACGGGTTCCCATTGTCCAATTATTTCAACAAGGTCAAGTTCGTACTGCTCGAGCACGGCATCCCGTTCGAGGAAGTGCGCGCGGGTTTCGGCCAGGACGCGACCACGCTGGCCGGCTCGCCGCTCGGCAAGGTGCCGTACATCGAAACCGATGCGGGGCCGCTTTGCGAGTCGCAGGTGATCGTCGAATATCTGGCGGCGGCGTATCCGGACAAGCCCATTTTCCCCGCCGATTCTTACGCGGCCGCGAAGGCGCGCGAACTGTCGGTGTTCATCGACATGCATCTGGAACTCGTCGCGCGCGATCTGTACAAGCAGGCGTTCTTCGGCGGCACTGTCACCGATTACACGAAATCGCGCGTCGAAAAGCTGTTGACGCGGCATATCGCGGGCTTTGCGCGGATCGCGAAATTCGGGCCGTATGTCGCGGGCCCGGACTTCAGTATCGCCGATGTGTGCGCGTTCGTGAGCCTGCCGCTCGTCGGGCTGGCGACGAAGGTGGTCTACGGTAGGGATTTCCTGCTCGACGCCGGTATCGACTGGAAGACGCACGTCAGGAAAATCGGTGAGCGGCCCGCCGCGCAACAGGTGACAGCCGACCGGCTCGCCTATATGGAAGCGCAGAAGCGCGGGTGAACGAAACGGCTTTCGCATCGCCCGCGCCATCGCTCAGAGTTTCGCGAGACGGTCGAGCGCGAGCTGCAGCGTCTCTTCCTTCTTCGCGAAGCAAAAGCGCACGACGCCCGATTCGTGGCTCTCGTGATAGAACGCCGAGACCGGAATCGCCGCGACGCCGATCTCGCTCGTGAGCCACTGCGCGAAGTCGGCTTCGGGCAGGTCGCTGATCGCCGAGTAATCGACGGTCTGGAAATACGTGCCGTCGCAGGGCAGCATCTTGAAGCGCGAGTTCGCGAGGCCGGTGCGGAAGAAGTCGCGCTTCTTCTGATAGAACGCGGGCAGGTTCAGGTACGGCGCCGGGTCCTCCAGATAGTGCGCGAGGCCGACCTGCATCGGCGTGTTGACGGTGAACACGTTGAACTGGTGAACCTTGCGGAATTCGGCGGTCAGCGCGGTGGGCGCAGCCACGTAGCCGATCTTCCAGCCCGTCACATGAAACGTCTTGCCGAAGCTCGACACCACGAAACTGCGCTTCGCGAGTTCCGGATAGCGCGACACGCTTTCGTGCGGCGCGTCGTCGTAGACCATGTGCTCGTAGACTTCATCGGAGACGATCAGCACGTTCGTGCCGCGCACGATGTCTTCGAGCTTCCGCATGTCGGCTTCGCGCCAGACGCGGCCAGTCGGATTGTGCGGCGTGTTGATCATCAGGAGGCGCGTCTTCGGCGTGATCGCGGCGGCGATCTTGTCGAAGGGCAGCGCGTAGTCCGGCGCTTCCAGCGAGACGAACACCGGCGTGCCGCCCGCCAGTTCGATCGACGGCACGTAGCTGTCGTACATCGGCTCGATCACGATGACTTCGTCGCCCGGATGCACGCAGCAGAGGATCGCGGTCAAA
Organism: Caballeronia terrestris; assembly: GCF_001544515.1. Lineage (GTDB taxonomy): Bacteria > Pseudomonadota > Gammaproteobacteria > Burkholderiales > Burkholderiaceae > Caballeronia > Caballeronia terrestris. The sequence goes on along the minus strand of NZ_FCOL02000006.1, from coordinate 7,398 downwards.
AGCGCCTGCGTCGCGCCGGCGGTGACGGTGATTTCGCGATCGGCGTCGTATTCGCGGCCGTAGAGGCGGTCGATCTTCTTCGCGATCGCCTGGCGCAGCGGCGCAGCGCCGGCCATCGGCGGGTACTGGTTGTGGCCGTCGCGCATGGCCTGGGCGACCGCATCGACGATGCGCGGATCGCAATCGAAATCGGGGAACCCCTGGCCCAGGTTGACCGCGCCCTTTTGCGCGGCGAGCGCGCTCATCACGGTGAAGATCGTGGTGCCGACGTTCGGCAGGCGCGAAGGAAAGGCGAGTTCGGCGGGCGTTTGCGTGAGTTCGTGCGTGGCGTTCATGGTGGCGTTGGCGTGTACGGTTTCGCGTTCTATTTTAAACAGCGGCGGATTCGGTAAGCCTGTGCGCTTCGATAGCCGCGACGAACGGCGCAGGCTGCGCGATCCGGAAGCCGAAGTCGCGAGCGGTGCGGCGCGCGAGCTTCAGCACCGCGCGATCCTTCGACACGAGCCACGCCGCCCTCGATGCATGCGCGAGTTCGAGGAACTTCTGGTCGTCGCGATCGCGGCATTTGGGCAACGGGCGTTCGTCGGCGGGCGGCTCGGGCGCGATCAGTTGCGACAGGCGCGCGACGGTGTCGAGCGCAGCGGCTTTGTCGACGGCCATGCGCACGAACTGCGGATAGTCGAGCACGCGCGTGAGTTCCTTCAGACAGCGCGCGTCGATCAGCGCGGTCAGCGTGCGCGCTTCGAGCGCGGCGCGGATCGGGCGGGTGGCGGGATCGTCGAACACGAGGATGTCGATCCATACGTTCGAGTCCAGCACCACGCTCAATGCGGGCGACGCAGGGGAATTTTCCATTCGATACAATTGGAGGTTTGTGTCCTTGATCGTCGGCGGTGCGCCGGCGAGCCTCCATGATAATCGTTCTTTCGCCAGCCAAATCGCTCGACTACGAGACCCCGCCGCACGTCAAGAAGCACACGCTCCCCGAATTCATCGACGACGCCGCCGAACTGATCGACGGCCTGAGAAAGCTCTCGCCGCAGCAGATCGGCACCATGATGCGCATTTCGGACCCGCTCGCGCAGCTCAATTTCCAGCGTTACGCCGACTGGTCGAAGCGTTTCGGCCCCGACAACGCGAAACAGGCAATGCTCGCGTTCAACGGCGACGTGTACGAGGGATTCGCCGCGAAGTCGCTGTCGGCGAGCGATCTCGACTACGCGCAGAATCACGTACGCGTGCTCTCCGGGCTGTACGGTCTGCTGCGGCCACTCGATTTGCTGCAGCCTTACCGGCTGGAAATGGGCACCAAATTCGCGAACGCGCGCGGACGCGATCTATACGCGTTCTGGGGCGAGCGCATCACGGCGGCGCTCAACGCGCAACTGAAAAAGCAGCGCGGCGCGCGTGTGCTGATCAATTGCGCGTCGGAGGAGTATTTCAGGTCGGTCAGGCCGAACAAGCTGGAGGCGCCCGTGATCTCGCCCGTCTTCGAGGACTTCAAGGGCGGCCGGTACAAGATCATCAGCTTCCACGCGAAACGCGCGCGCGGGATGATGGCGCGCTACGCGGTGGAGAACCGCATCGACGAGCCCGAGGCGCTGCAAGGCTTTCACAGCGAAGGCTACAAGTTCGACAAAAAAGCATCGAACGATACGACTTACGTGTTTCGCCGGCGTATTGCCGAGTGATGGATTAAAGGAAACGTCATGAGCATTTCAATTACGAGCAACTTCGACGCCGGCGCCATCGACATCGTCTCCGCCGACAATCCCGCCGACGTCCGCCTGCGCGTGCGCCCCGACAGTCACGCCGAATTCGCGCAGTGGTTCTATTTCCGGGTGTCTGGCGCGCGCGGCGAGCGTCTCGTGATAACGTTCGAGAACGCCGCCGACTGCGCGTTCGCCGAAGGCTGGCGCGACTATGAGGCGGTCGCGAGCTACGATCGCGTGAACTGGTTCCGCGTGCCGACTGCCTACGACGGCCGCGTGATGACGATCGACCACACGCCGGACTTCGACCGCATCTATTACGCGTACTTCGAGCCGTACAGCGAGGAGCGTCATTCGGAGTTCCTCGGCGCCGTCCAGCAGATGCCGCACGCCGCGCTCACCGAGATCGGCCAGACCGTGCAGGGGCGGCCGATGTCGGTGCTCACGCTCGGCGTCTCCAGCGCCGACGACGCCGCGCCGAAGAAGAACATCTGGATCATCGCGCGCCAGCACCCGGGCGAGACGATGGCGGAATGGTTCGTCGAGGGGCTCGTCAAACGTCTCGCGGGCTGGGGCGACTGGTCGGGCGATGCGGTCGCGCGCAAGCTCTTCGATCGCGCCGTGTTCCATATCGTGCCGAACATGAATCCGGACGGCAGCGTGCTCGGCAACCTGCGCACCAACGCGGCGGGCGCGAACCTGAACCGCGAGTGGATGGAGCCGGACGCGGCGCGCAGCCCCGAAGTGCTGTGCGTGCGCAACGCGATCCACGCGCTCGGCTGCGATCTCTTCTTCGATATCCACGGCGACGAAGCGATTCCCTACGTGTTCGTCGCGGGGTCGGAAATGCTGCCCGGCTTCACGGAACGGCAGTCGAAGGAACAGGCGGCGTTCCTCGAATTCTTCAAGCAGTCGAGTCCGGACTTCCAGGACGTGCATGGCTATGAGTCGAGCAAGTATCAGACGGATGCGCTGAAGCTCGCATCGAAATACATTGGCAACGCATTCGGCTGCCTGTCGCTGACGCTCGAGATGCCGTTCAAGGACAACGCCGGCTTGCCGGACGAGCGCGTCGGCTGGAACGGCGAGCGTAGCGCGGCGCTGGGGGCGTCGATGCTTCAGGCGATCTTGCGTCACGTCGAAACGTTTTGACGTTTCTGTTTTACGCACGGCGCCAAAAGAGAAGGGCTTGATCACTGGTTGGTGATCAAGCCCTTGGTTTTTTGCGTGGTTGCTGGGTCAGTGTTTCTTCGTTGATTTCGATTTTGATTTCGTGGATTTGCTACTCGACGACTTAGCCGCCGCATTCGACGACTTGGACTTGCCCTTGGTCGTGTGCTTGCCTTTGCCTCCACGCGTCGAGCGCGGTTCGGCGCGGGCTTTCGACGGCGGCACCGGATCGTTCCAGCCGAACGCGAGCATCTGGCTGCCGACGTATCCGCAACGGAACTTGAGCGTGGCCGGATCGCGATCGGCGTTCTTGCCGACGCCGAGTCCTTCGACCGTCACCACGTTGTCGACCTTGATGCGCTGCTTGTGATCATCGAAGGAATCATTCCACGGCATCAGCGACGAGTGCGATGCATCGAACGACGTGGCGGGGAACTCGACGTGATCGAACGCCGTCGACGTGCTCGCGACGAAGCTGCCATGTGCGGCGCAGTCGGCGATCAGCGGATTGGCGTGGAAGTCGGTGACGAAGTGGTGGACGAGTTCGTTGCGTTCATCGAGCGAGTCGGCAAAAGCGGTGGTGGTGCAGGCGAGCGAGGCGCATACGACCAACCGGCCGGCCAGCCGAAGCAGTCGGCGCGATGCGTGGTTTCTTTCCATCAATTTCGGCGCAAAAAAGACACAGGCACGTAAGATGCCCTGCAGGGGGAAGGAGTTCCATCTTATCGCAATTACCGCGACGATTTGCCTTCAGCGCGAGGGCTGCCGCAACGTTGCAGCACTCGATTCAGACACGCGGTCCGCGATCGAGACGATAGCGCCGGAGGTCGTAAGTCGTGACCCACGCGGGCTTGTAAACCGAAATGAGTATCGTGAGAAGCCCGGTGAAGAGGGCCTCGCCGGCGCCGAGCAACAGCGATCCGCGCATGAAGGCTGGAGGAACGGGGAGCGCTCGGCCGGCGAGCGCGAACTCGAACAGCACCATCGCACCGCATGCGGCGCCGACGGCGAGCGCCGAAATGATGAAGCCGTGACCGATAATGAACGTGAAGAGATTGCGCGGCAGCCACGCGTTGCTCGCACGCTCGAAGAGCGTCGACACACCGACGGGCAGCGCGCCGAACAGCAGATAGGTGAACGGCGCGGTGAGCCAGGAGGCATCGAGCACGACCGCGGCCAGGGCGGTCGTGGCGGCCATGCCGATCAGCGCGAGTTGCCAGTCGAACAGCGTGACCATCAGCGTGGCGCCGAGCAGGTGGATGACCGGCCCGTCGTCGAACCAGGCGTTGCACGCCCACAGCACGGTAATCGCCACGATGATGCCGAGCCACACATGCTGAAGCGTCGGGTCCTGCACGCGGCGGAAGGGTTTCTGCGCAAACGCAAGCGCGAGCGCTCCCGCGGCGACGATCCAGCCACCGGCAGCGAGCCAAAGCGGAAGCGGTGTGTAGAAGAACCCCATGAGTCGCATATTACTCGTTGCGCGTAAAACATGCGCGCCATGTGGCGCAACAAAGGGCCGCAAGCTTTGTCATGGTTCGACGGGCCTGCCGGGCTCCGTTACGCGCTTTTGTCATGGTCCGACGACGTGCCGGACCCTGCCACGCTTCATTACGGCGCAACGAGCACGCGGGGCTCCGCCGGGAGCATTATCACGGCCCGAAGAGCGTGCCGGACTTCGCCACCAGCTTCGTCACGGCCCGTCCGGCATGCCGGATTCCGGCCGCAAGCTTGACCGCGGCCCGGCGAGCATGCCGGGCTCCGCCGCAAGTTTCGTCACGGCCCGACGAGCCGTCGGGCTCTACCAAAAGCTTCATCACGGCCCGAAAGGCTTGACCGGCTCCGCCGCGAGCAGCATCTGCTCGTCGTTGTCGGCCGGATCGGGATAGCGCGCGTTCGCCGCGCGCAACGGAATGGGCCCGGCTTGCCCAAGCGTAGGGCGAATCGCGGCATGGTCTTCGCGGCGCAGGACTTCGAGACAGCCGTTCTGCCAGCCGTTGTAGATCGCGACCGCCGCGGCGCGATTGACGGCCCCGAGCTGCTGGAAAATGCTCGCGAGGTGGATCTTCACGGTGCCTTCGCTGATGCCGAGCGTCTTCGCGATCACCTTGTTGGTATTACCCATGTGCACGCAGCGCATGATCTGGTGCTGGCGCGGCGAGAGCGTCGTGCAGCGCCGCGTAGTTTGCATGAACTTCAGGGGATCGGCGAAACGGCGCGGCGCGAACTCGGCCGCGAAGTTCGGGTCGAGGGCGCCGGCCGGCACGTAGTGACCGCCGAGCAGCACCATCTCGAGCGCGCGCACCAGCAATTGCGGATCGAGCGCCCGCGGTACGACGCCGAGCGCGCCCGCAATCAAGAGACGCCGCGCGTGTCCACCCGTGACATCGTCGACGACGACCGCCGTCGGGATGCCGGGGCACAGGCGCAACAGGTCGTGCAGATCGGACGGGTTCATGTTCTCCTGCCAGTCGATCACGATCAGATCCGGCTTCAGCCGCGCGATGGCGTGCCGCGCCTGCCGCCAGTCCTTCGCCTCGTTGAACTGCCCCTGACGGTCGATGTGCCGCAGCAGCGTCTTGAGCCCTTCGCGCCGTTCCGGATTCGAATTGATCAGTATGAATTTCATGCCTGCCTCTTATGGTTTTGGTTTTACGCGGTCGGCTCTCTCAGGCCGAACCCTTCGGCGACGATCGGTGCGCCGCCGATCCAATATTGACAAAATCCGCGGTTTTTGGCGCCCTGTCCGGATGGCATAGGCCGAAATGCAAAAAGCCCCGCTCGATGGCGGGGCTTGGTTCTCCGGGGTGAGACGCGGCCGCTTTCAGTGAAAATGCGGCTGGGCGGGCTCGGCGTCCTCGGGCATTTCAGCGTGGACGATTTCGCCGAGCGGATCGGCGTAGAGCGGCACACCGCAGTCGTCGCAATATTCCGGCTCGAAGCGGCCCGCGTGGCGGCGCACTTCCGAGACGCCGGTTTTCTTCAAGAGCGCAACGATTTCCTCGACCGGGCCATCGGCGCCTTCGAGATCGACCGCCTCGTCTTCCATCCCGACCTCGCCGTTCTCGCGCCCATAGAGCGGCCAGACGACGCCGTAGATCACCTCATTGCTGCCGCGCCGCGTAAAGCCGATGCGGTATTCGTCGACCCGCCGTTCGCCGAAGCCGGCGATCACGGCGCGCAATTCCTGCGGCGCCGCGCCGAGCGTATCGAAGAGATAGCGGACCGCCGTGCGCACGGTGTGTGGGCGGACTTGCTCGTCGGCGTCGCGGCAAGCCGAGTAGTAGGCGTCCGGCAGCAGGCACTCCAGTTCGCAGCCCGGCAGGATCGCGGCGAAGCTCGGCCCGCCTTGCGCCGTCCACTGCTCGAGACACTGTCCTCGCTCGATCCGGTTGCCGTTCTCGTCCTCCTGCCAGCGGAAAAGCGGTGCGCCAGCCGGCACGACGGCGACGGCGAGCAGAAAGCGCGGGTCGGCGAGAATCGGCGACGTTTCGGGCAGATCGGAGAGGTTCAGACGCGCCGCGGGGCCGCCGAGGGCAGTCTGCATGAGCTGTTGCGCGAGACGCGCGGTATCGATGTGATGGCGCGGCAACTGGTCGATGCTGTAAAGATAGGGAGCGACCGCGATGCGCGCGCCGGCGCCGAGCACGTGCGCCTGCATCTGCGTGCGCAGGGCGTCGGCGACGTCGGCCTTCAGCGGCCCCGACGGAATCGCATAGCGCGTCCACGCGAGGACCGGCGCGGCGATCAGCAGGGCCTCGTGGGGCGTGCCGTCGATGTCGGTCGTGAACGACTCGCTGTGCGTTTCGGCCATGTCGGCGAGCGCGCCGTAGGCGTCGGGATGATTTTGTTGAAGGTGATCTAGAGCGGCGTCGAGCGTCGTCTGATTGCCGTTGCGCACGATTTTCGCGAGCAGCGCGTCGAGGCGCGCTTCCCAGAAGCGATCCTCGATGCGGCTGCCGGACGCGAACAAGGCGAGTGCGAGGCCGACGAGCTTGTCGGCATCCGGAGGAAGACGTTTGGCGATTCGCGAGCGCATAGGTATTGGAATGGTCAGGTGCAGAGAACCTTTAATTGTAGTCGCTATGCAGCCGCTTTTACCGGTCGACGGCGAATACCGGCCAATCGGCCAAGCCCTTATGGGCCCATGGGGGAGGATGCGCTTTGCCGTCTCGTGTATATAAAAGGACGCGACAAGCGTTAATAAAAATCTTTGAAAACCGCTTGCGAAACAGGTACGCGGGCACTAGAATTCCGTTCCTTCGCAGCTCACTGAGCGGCGAAGGGAGCGGGAAGAAGGGGTGGGTGCTTAAGTCGGAGAGCCTTGCTGGACGGGCGCTACGACGCGGTCGACAGGTTGGGTGGTTAAAAAAACCTGTTGACGAAAAGCGAAACGTTCTTCATAATCTCGTTTCTCTGCTGCTGATGCAGCGACGCAGAACGAAGCGCTGAAGTTGAGTGCTGTAGGCGACTGAAGGTGTGGGCGCCGGTTCGTGCGAATGTTCTTTAAAAACTA
>NZ_FCOL02000005.1 GCF_001544515.1 Caballeronia terrestris | reverse complement strand
ATGGCGGCGGTGAAGGCCACGGCGGTGGCGAAGGTCACGGCGGTGGCGAAGGTCACAGCGGCGGTGAAGGCCACGGCGGTGGCGAAGGTCACAGCGGTGGCGAAGGTCACAGCGGTGGCGAAGGTCACAGCGGTGGCGAAGGTCACAGCGGTGGCGTAGGCCACGGCGGCGGTGAAGGCCACGGAGGTGGTGAAGGCCACGGCAATGGCGGTAGCAGCGGCGCCGGCAACGGTGGTCCTGGTGGCAGTGGTCATGGCGCCGGCGCGGGTGGTGGCAGCGCAGGCGGCAGCGGCGCAGGCAACGGCCATGGCGGAGGTTCCGGCAATGGTGGCGCAGGTAACGGCGGCGCGGGCGGTAACGGCGGTGGCGCCGGTGGTGCGGGTGCAGGCGGTGGTCATGGCGGAGGTTCCGGCAGTGGCGGCGCAGGCGGTGGTGCTGGTGGCGGCAACGGCGGGGCCGGTAGTGGCGGTCATGGCGGCGGCGCAGGTAACGGTGGCGCAGGTGGTAACGGCGGCGGTGCTGGTGGTGCAGGCGCAGGCGGTGGCCATGGCGGAGGTTCTGGCAATGGCGGCGCAGGCGGTGGCGCCGGTGGCGGCAACGGCAACGGCTCAGGTGGCGGCAACGGTGGAGCTGGCAACGGTGGTCACGGCGGCGGTGCGGGTAACGGCGGCGCAGGCGGTAACGGTGGTGGTGCTGGTGGCGCAGGCGCAGGCGGTGGCCACGGCGGAGGTTCTGGCAGTGGCGGTGCGGGCGGTGGTGCTGGTGGCGGCAACGGTGGGGCCGGCAGCGGCGGTCATGGCGGCGGCGCAGGTGGTAACGGTGGCGCAGGCGGCAACGGCGGTGGTGCTGGCGGCGCAGGCGGTGGCGGCAACGGCGGTGGTGCTGGTGGAGCAGGCGCAGGCGGTGGCCATGGCGGAGGTTCCGGCAATGGCGGTGCGGGTGGTGGCAATGGCGGCGGGAACGGCGGCGCAGGCGGTGCCGGCGGCGGTAGCGCAGGCGGCAACGGCGGCGGTGCTGGTGGGGCAGGCGCAGGCGGCGGTCATGGCGGAGGCGCTGGAAGTGGCGGCCCGGGCGCCGGTGGCGGAAACGGCGGCGGTGGTAAGGGCGGCGGCGGTGCTGGTGCCGGTGCAGGCGGCGCGGGTGGTGGCGCTGGTGGCGCCGGTGGTGGTAGCGGTTCAGGCGGTGGAAACGGTGGAAACGGCGGGGCTGGCGGCGGTAAGGGCGGCGGAAACGGCGGGGGTGCTGGTGCCGGTAACGGCGGCGCGGGTGCTGGGGGCGGCAACGGCGGACCCGGCGGAGCCGGCAACGGTGGTCACGGCGGTGGCTTTGGCGGTGGCTTCGGCGGTGGCGGTTTCGGCGGCGGCTTTGGTGGCGGCGGACACGGCGGTGGCTATGGTGGTGGTTCCGGCGGTGGCGGCGGTCACGGTGGCGGCGGCTCGAGGTAATGTGACGAGCTAGCGTCGCTGTCGACGAGTGAGGATGAAGGGACGATCGAAGCACCTGATCGTCCCTTCTTCGCGTTTACGCGGCAATTAGGATTGGCAGACACCATCGCGAGCAATGTCAGCGCAGAGAAAAAAGAATGGCTCGACCCCGGCGCGCTGCTAGAAACCTTGTGTGACGAATACGCGGAGTCGGGCGTTGTGATTTGCCATAAGGGGCGAGAGTGACCTGGCGTGGAATGCGCGAGTTACGGATCGCCGGCGGCACGTTTCAGCACGCTGCCTCTTGGGAGCCGCCGAGCCTGTCAGATTTCTTGTGTTTTGAGGTCATGAGACGATACCGAAAGGAACGCCCTCATGACCCAGCCGTCCGCGAACGTACAGGCGGCTCCCTCACAAACGGCCCAGCAACTCCGCCTTCTTGGCAACGAACTCCTCTTCGCTGAGAATCCCCTTCGCATGCAATTGATGGAGTTTTTCGATGGTGGCGAACACATCGGCCTCGCGGGCGTCCGGCTGAGTGCTGGCGGGCTCCTGCTGTATCGGTGACGATGCCGGTTGGGGAATTCCACCGTCCGAGACCACGGGCAGGCTGGCGACAGCAACCAGGCCGTGCTGGCTCGTGAAGGTGAGAGACCCGCCGCGGGACTGCTGTTGTGAGAAGCCGCTGATCTGGTGATCGAGCGTATCGTAGACCGTCGACTTGCCGTGTACTTCGATCGCCAGGCGCCTGGGCTGCGCGAAGAAGGCATAGCGGACATCGTTCTGCGCGCCGGTGCTGTTGGGCCAGCCGAGATCGGCGGGCCACCAGTCGCCGGAGGTGCCGGGGGCGGCAGGTACAAACAGACTCGCCGGTCCGACCGGTCCCGCTGCTGTCTGCCGCTGGCTGCTGCCGCCGTCGTTTCCATGCTGCCGAGTCCCCTGGCTCTGCGACTGGAAGCTGCCGCTGCGAACCAGGTCGGGCTCGTTCGCGATCAGGCGGGAGAGCTCGGAGCAGAGCGCCTCGACCCTGCCTTTCAGGTGGCTGTTAAACATGTCGGAGACCATGGTCATTCCGCCCCTCATCCACTGGCCGGAGCCGCCGAAGTCGGGGTGATCGAACTGGGCCATACTGCCGTTGCCGCGAATCACGGAGTCCAGCATGCTCGTCACGGCTTCCGTGCTGAACCCGTGTCGCTGGGCAAGTTCTTCGATCAATCGCTGGCCAGACGGGGTGAGTGTTCGCATGATGATCCTTTGACTAGATGCGCGTTCGCTCGCGCCAGGATTCGGAATTCCAACGTTGTCGCTACCGCGCGATCATCGCACGGCTCGATGACAGACGCCGTTGCGGAGTCTGGCATCCAATCGAGACGATGAACTCGATTCGATATGTTTCCGCGTCCCAAGTCGTCACGCCTTTTGCGTGCAAGTTGCGCTATGCAAGTGAACGAGAGGGTGCCTTTCGCGGGACTACGCCGGTCCGCCATAAGTGCTTCTGCATCGTCGGGATGTCACTACGAGCAAGGCGCATTCCAGATCGACCACCGGGGCAATGAATCGAAAGCCCGCTATCCAGCGTCGATCATCGAAAACGCATCTTCAATGCGCGTGAATGAAGGCGCTGACGTCGGCCAGAACCGGTGAGGCCGTGTTCGGCGCCGTCGAGAACGACTCGACGATCGTGTCGTGGCCGTACCCCGGATATTTTTTTAGTTCGACGACGTCGTGATGCACACGCAGCGCGTCGGCGAGACGATCGCTGTTATGCGGATCGACGTCGGTATCCGCCGTGCCGGCGGCGAGCAACATCGGCGGTTCGTGACCGGTGACCAATGCAATGGGCAGCGCCCGATCGCGCAGTGCCGGCGGGAAGATCTCTTCCATGTGAGGGTCGCTCGTCGGGATCGCGGCATACGGGCCCGCGAGTCCGATCATCCCGGCGAGCGAAGTGTTCGAGATGCCGTGCGCGGCCAGATAGCGCGGGTCTGTCGCGAGCATCGCCACCATATGCGCGCCGGAGGAATGTCCCATCACGAAGATGCGCGAGGGGTCGCCGCCGAATTCGCGCACGTGATCGCGCGTCCAGCGCACGGCGGCGGCGGGGTCGTCGAGGAAGCCGGGGAAGACGGCGTCCGGATAGACGCGATAGTCCGCCGCGATCGTGACGATGCCTCGCGCAGCGAGCGCTTCTGCGACGCCGCGCGACTCCGAGCGACGGCCGCTTTGCCAGGCTCCGCCGTAAAAATACACGACGACGGGGTAGTCCGTACGCGTGCGGGGCTCGGGCACATAAACGTCGAGCCGCTGACGGGGGCCCTTGCCGTAGGCGATGCCGCCCGGATCGTAGTGCCTGCGAGCCCGATACGCGATGACGCCGACTGCGCATGCGGCCAGTGACAGTGCAATGAACTTTCGTCTCGCCATGACACGCATGTCGCTATCGGCCCAGGGTTGTGATGGAGATAAACGGTTGCCGCGCGCATGAATCTCGCAGCCTCCGAAGGATGGAGCACGGTCGCGCGTATGACTTCAGTCACCTTGAGATCGAGCCAAGGGGTCGACCCGCTACTTCGCAATTAAACGACGCCTGAAAATGGCTGTACGTGCGGAAGGCATCGTTGAAGTCAACGAGTGACCTGATCGACTTAGTCGAACGTTCCTGTGCGCACCTCGCCGTTGCGCAGGTAGCGGGTGATCAGCACGCCGCGAGGCGTCGTGGTCGACTGCGCCAGAGTGAAGGCGGACGCCAGTGCGTCGTCGCCGAACAAGCGCTTGCCGCTTCCAAGCAGGATGGGGAAAATCTGCAGCCGAAGCTCGTCGACCAAGCCGGCTGCGAGCAGTTGGCGCACCGTGTCGCCGCTGCCGAATGTGAGCAGATCGGCGCCGTCCTGATGTTGAAGCGCGCGTATCGCGTCGGCAGGATCGCCCTCCAGCGCATGACTGTTCTGCCAGTCGACGGTACCCGGCCGATACGTCACTACATGCTTGGGTACGCCGTTGAACTGATCGGCCATGTTGCGATTGGCTGAATCGGCGGGTACGTGTGGCCAGTACGACGCGAATATGTCGTAGGTGCGACGCCCCAGCAGCAGCTCGAACGGTTGAGAGAGCAGGTCCTGCAAGTGTTGGCCGGTGGCTTCGTCCGCATAGGGAACGATCCAGCCACCGAGGCGAAAATCGCCGCTGGGATCTTCTTCGGGCCCGCCAGGGGCTTGAAATACGCCATCCAGACTGATGAAAGCGGAAACAACGAGCTTGCGCATGATGGGCTCCAGGTCGAGGGACACGATCGGTCCGTAGATACGACGAACGAGCCGCATCGGGATCGACAACGATCCCAGCGGCCTCTGCGTGCTGCTGGCCTCGGCCTGAATGAATTGTCAGCCCCATTCGACGTCTGCAAGGCCTCCCTGCGTGGTCCCCCGTACGGAAGCACGGCGGGCCCCCCCTTATGCTGGCGACCAGCCGCTGGGTTTCCTTGACCGGCTCTCGCGGTCAGGCCTGCGTGGTTATCCCCCGATTTCCTGCAGGCCGCCTACTCAAAAGAACAGGGGAGACCGTGAGGCACATCAAAACTTTCGTGTCGCAAATCACGATCAGCGACGACACCTACGCCAAGCTTCTGCGCGTCGGCGAGATCACGCAGCAGAACCCGCACGCGTGGGCCGATGCAATCCTCGCGCGGCTCGCAGGCGACGTAATCAGGGCGGAGGGGAGCCGTGCCACGCGCATCGCCGGTCCGAATCGTTCGAGCTATCGAAACCTGAATGAAATGAGCGAGTGCGGTTCACCCGATTGAGGGCGTCTCGCGCGGATTCGCCCGACGGCAGGCACAATACGCGTCGATGACGCGGCACATGCGCTGCGTCGCTGCAATTCGCCCTCGACGCCTGAATGAACGACAACACTCCTCACCGCCCGGTCGCCGCGCCCGTGCGCGCCGCCAATTCGCAGCGTTTCCTGCTGTTCCTGGTCTGCCTGTTCGCCTCGGCCGGGCAACTCGCCATCGACATCTACGTGCCCGCGCTTCCCGCGATGGCGCGCTTCTTCGAGACCTCGCCACAGGCGATTCAATCGAGCGTCTCCGGCTACATGGCGGCGTATGCGCTGGGCCAACTCGTCTTCGGGCCGATCGCCGATGCTTACGGCAGAAAGCCCGTGCTGGCCTTCGGGCTCGTGATCTTCACGATCGGCTGCCTGCTGTCGCTCGCCGCGCCGAACCTTGAGACCTTCCTTCTCGCGCGTGCCTTGCAGGGCTTCGGTATCGCGACGACGAATCTGCTTGCAAAAGCCATCATCACCGATTCGTTCAAGGGCATCGCGCTCCTGCATGCGTTCACGTACATGGCGATTGCATGGGGACTCGCGCCGATCATCGCGCCCGTGATCGGCGCGCATCTGCAGACGTGGTTCGGCTGGCAGGCGTGCCTCGTCTTCCTGCTGATCTATTCGATCGTGATGTGGGCGCTCGTCTGGCGGTATCGCGAGACCTTGCCCAAGCCCGTGCGTCTCGAGCCGCGCACGCTGATCGCCAACGCCGGCAAGGTGCTGTCGAGCCCGGTGTTTCAAAGCTGCTTCCTGGCGCAGGGCCTGTGCTACAGCATCCTGCTGGTGTTCAACATCATCGGGCCGTTCATGGTGCAGAACACGCTGCACAAGCCGCCGACTTATTTCGGCTACCTCGCGCTCGGCATCGGGATGATGTACTTCCTCGGCGGAATATCGAATCGCGTGCAGGGGGCGCGCTTGCCGACCGCCGAGCAGCGGCTCCTGATCTGCTCGCGCGTGATGGCGGCGAGTTCCATCGTGATGCTCGTGCTCGCGCTGGCGGTCGGCCTGCGCGTCTGGACGCTCGCGACGCCCGTGCTCGTCATGGGCTTCTGCGCAGGCGCGATGTATCCGACGCTGATGGCAAAGGGCAACTCGTTGTTTCCGCATATCGCGGGGCTGACAAGCGCGATTCTCGGCTGCGCGTTGCTGCTGGTCTCGTCGTTGATGATGGGGCTGGCAGGCTTCGTATCCGTTCAGATACTGGCGCCGCTTGCTGCGTTTTTCGTGATTCTTGCGTTCACCGTCGTTTGGATGGTGACGAAGTTGCTGCGGCATCTGACGCAGATGCAGACGGAGACTGCGCAGCGTGGTGCTCAGGCGCTGTAGCCGAAGTTGAATCCCGCGTCGCGACGGCCGCAAAGTGATCGACGGCAAACCGCCGGAAGTTCTCCACAGCCGGGTCGTCCAGTTCCTCGCTCCACGCCAGATCGATGTTCGCGTACGCGTTCGAAGCCCACAGCGGGCGGAACACGACATCGCTGAAACACAATTCCCTCGCCGACGCCGGCACGATCGCCACGCCGATGCCAGCCCTCACCAGCGCGACGATCGTGTGCGTCTGGTCGATGAACTGCACGTAGTCCGCCTGCACGCCCGCCGCCGCGAACAGACCGGCGATCCGGTCGTGGAAATACCTGCCACCCTCGGGCGAATACATCACGAAAGGCGCGCCATCCAGATCCTTCGCGGCGATTCTGCGCCGTTTGGAAAGCGGGTCCGTCGCCAGCATCGCGAGCATGAGCGGCTCGCGCGCCACCGGACAGAACGCGAGGCCTTTCGTCGCGAACTGCGCGCGCATGATGCCCAGGTCGATCTCCCTTGTCTCCAGCGCCTTGACCTGCTGAACCGACACCATCTCCTTCAACACGACCTTGACGCCCGGCAGATTCCTGCGCGCGGCGGACAGCAACTGCGGCATCAGGTAATAGCCCGACACGGCCGTGAACCCCAATGTCACCTGTCCTTCGTCGCCGCGCGCGACGCGGCGCGCTGAGTCCGCGGCCTGGGTGGCGAGCCGCAGGACGCGCACGGCGTCGTGGTAGTACGCGCGTCCGGCGGGCGTCAAACGGACGCTGCGGCTGTTGCGATCGAAGAGGATCAGATCGAGCGCCTGTTCCAGGATCTGGATCTGTCGGCTGAGCGGCGGCTGCGTCATGAACAGACGCGCGGCGGCCCGTCCGAAGTGCAATTCCTCGGCGACCGCGACGAAACAGCGAAGGTGATTCAGTTCGACGATCATGTCAATTTGTGGATTGATCGATGCTTAATATAGCTTAGACCTTAATCGATCACCTGCCTATACTCGTCTTCAACCGATCCGGGAAGAAAGTCGCTCCAAGCATCCCTTCATCCTGCCAGCCCGCCCGCAAAAGGATTCCGCATGCCGTACAACGTTCTCTTGATCAACCCCGTGCTCCCCTCGCTCGACAAGCAACTGAGCGCGCTCTATACGGTTCACCGCTATTACGAACACGCCGACAAAGCCGGTTTCCTGCGCGAAGTCGGCGCCCATATCGAGGGCGTCGTGACCGGTGGCGCAACGGGCATCAGCAACGAGTTGATGGACGCGCTGCCCGCATTGCGCATCGTGGCGGTGAACGGGATCGGCACCGATGCCGTCGACCTCGACCATGCTCGCGCCCGCGGCATCCACGTTTCGACGACGCCGGGCGTGCTCACCGACGACGTCGCCGATCTAGCCATCGGCCTGCTGATCTCCGCCTGCCGCGGCCTGTGCGTCGGCGACGCCTACGTGCGCGGCGGCGAATGGGGCAAGTCCGGCTTGCCGCTCGCCCGCAAGTTCAGCGGCATGAAGGTGGGCATCGTGGGTCTCGGCCGCGTGGGGCGCGCCATCGCGACGCGTGCCACCGCGTTCGGCTGCCCGATCGCTTACACGGACCTGAAGGCGATCGACGGCGTTCCGTACACGTTCGTCGCGAGCCTTCACGACCTCGCGAGCCAGAGCGACGCGCTGGTGCTCGCCGCATCGGCGGATGAGGCTGAAGGGATCATCAATGCGACGGTTCTCGATGCCCTCGGCCCCGACGGCTATCTGATCAACGTCGCGCGCGGCAAGCTCGTGAACGAAGCGGACCTGGTGCAGGCGCTCGCGGCAAAGCGCATCGCGGGCGCGGGCCTCGACGTCTTCGTCGACGAACCCAACGTGCCGGCCGAATTGCTCACGATGAAGAACGTCGTCGTGCAGCCGCATCGTGCGAGTGCGACCGTGCAGACGCGCACCGCGATGGGGGAGATCGTGCTTGCGAGCCTTGCCGCGAGCTTCGCTGGCCGCCGCCCTGAGACCAGCGTGACGCCGTGATGCATTGCCTCTGAGCGCCGTGCGCGCTCGCTCCGACACGACACCATCCCCGAACAAAACAGGGAGGAGACACATGAAGAACCTCGATATCGCGACGTCCGCGCCGCCTGAAACCACGAACGCCACGGCACACGCAGCGGCCAAGGCCAAGGTCGGACATTTCCGCTACTACATCCTCGCGCTGATCTTTTTCGTCACGGTCCTGAACTACGCGGACCGCGCGACGTTATCGATTGCGGGTACGTTCGTCGCGAAGGATCTTGGCCTGTCGGCATCGGCGCTCGGCATCGTGTTCTCGGCGTTCGGCTGGGCGTACGCCATTGGCCAGATTCCCGGCGGCTGGCTGCTCGACCGCTTCGGCGCGAAACGGGTCTACGGTGCGAGCATCGCGCTGTGGTCGATCTTCACGATGACGCAAGGCACGGTCTCCCTCTTCGGCACGGCCGCCTCGGCGACCATCGCGCTCTTCATCATGCGATTCATGCTCGGACTCGTCGAATCGCCGGCGTTTCCGGGCAACGCGCGCGTCGTGGCGACCTGGTTCCCTACCGCCGAGCGCGGCACGGCAAGCGCGCTCTTCAATTCTGCGCAGTATCTGGCGGTCGTCGTCTTTACTCCGCTGATGGCATGGTTCACGCATGCGCTCGGCTGGCACTATGTGTTCTTTTTCATGGGCGGACTGGGGATCGCGGCGGCGTGCGTCTGGTTCCTCGTGATGGACGACCCGCGCACGCATCCGCGCATGAGCCGCGACGAACTCGATTTCATCGCCGCGAACGGCGCGCTCGTCGGGCTGGATGCGGGCGCCGCGAAAGACCGCCGGCGCTTCACGCGGCGCGAGATCAGCACGCTCTTCACGAGCCGCATGCTGTGGGCGATCTACATCGGGCAGTACTGCATCACGGCGCTCACGTATTTCTTCATCACCTGGTTCCCGATCTATCTGATGAAGGAACGCGGCATGAACGTGATGACCGTCGGCATGGTCGCGGCGTTGCCCGCGATCTGCGGGTTCTCCGGAGGCATTCTCGGCGGCATGCTGTCCGACTTCCTGATCCGGCGCGGCGTCTCGGTTTCCGTCGCTCGCAAGACGCCGTTCATGATCGGCATGACGCTCGCGACGGTCGTCATGGCCGCGCCGTTCGCCGTGAGCAATACGGCCGTGGTCATCATCATGTCGCTGGCGTTCTTCGGGAAGGGACTCGGCGCGATCGGCTGGGCCGTTGTATCGGACGTGGCGCCGCGCGAGATGACCGGCTTGAGTGGCGGCGTGTTCAACGGGATCGGCAATACGGCGGGGATCGTGACACCGATCGTGATCGGGTATGTGGTTGCGAGCACGGGCTCGTTCGACCGTGCGCTGTGGTTCGTCGGCGCGCATGGGATCGTCGCGATCCTCGCTTATGGCTTGCTCGCAGGGCGATTCAAGCGCATCGAACTGAAAGCGTGATCCAACGCAGGCCGCGCCAGAAAACAACGAATGGAGACATCAATGAATCGCCATTTTCGCAAACGGGCGAGCGTCGTCGCCCTATGTGCCGCGACCCTCGGTTCGCCGCTCATCGCCCGATCGGCGGCGCCTCAGTTAATCCTGTCGAGCCAGGACGGCAAGGTCATGGTCGTCGACGGGGACACCAGAACGGTAGAAGGACGAGACACGGTCGCGATCATCAAGGTCACCGGCCACCATGCTGAAGTGCTTACCGAGTTCGCCGTGCCAAATTCGGTTTTTGGTCCGCCGGAGTCGGTGGATACGACGCCGGACGGACGGCTCGCCCTCGTCACGGCCGGAGCGAAGAGAGATCCAGCGGACCCGAACAAGACAGCGCTCGACGATCTGGTCAGTGTCGTCGATCTGACCGAGAAGCCGCCGAAGGTCATCGATACCTTGCATGCCGGGCCTGGCGTCGGCGGCATATCGATCAGCCCCGACGGAACGCTGGCGATCGCGGCGTCGCGTTCGGACGGATCGATTACGGTGTTCGGCATCGAAGGCAAGAAGGTCACGCAGACCCAGAAGATCACGCTCGGCGCGAATTCGGGACCGGGCCACGTCGCGTTCACGCCGGACGGCAAACGTGCGCTCGTCACGCGCGACGGCGACCATCGCGTGACGATCCTGGCGATTCAGGCAGGCAAAGTAGAAGTCACGAAGCGCGATCTGTTCCCCGGCCAGCGTCCCAATGGCATCGACGTGAGTGCGAAAGGGGATTTCGCCATCGTGTCGAACATCGGTAAAGGGCAGGGCGACACGGACACGGTCAGCCTGATCGATCTCACCGTCGAACCGCCGCGCGTCGTGGATACGTTGAGCGTCGGACAGACGCCCGAAGGCGTCGCGATCTCGCCGGATGGGAAGCTCGTCGGCGTGACGGTGATGAACGGCACAAACAAGGCAAGCGACTCGCCGTTCTATCATCGCGCGGGCAGTTTCGTGCTGCTGCGGGTCGCGGGCAAGAAGCTGGCGCGCGTGAACGACGTGCCGACCGGTGGCTGGACTCAAGGCGTGGCGTTCACACCCGATGGAAAGACCGTGCTCGTTCAGAACACGATGCAGAAGCAGATCGAAGTGATCGCGATCAACGGTGGCCACGCCGCCGACACAGGCCAGCGACTCCAGTTCGATGCCGCGCCCGGCGGCTTGCGGACGATGCATGCCGCTAGCCGCTAACGACATTCTTCGGATTGCCAGACCAGAACGTAGCAACGTTGTCAAAGAGCTGGTCCGCGAGGGATTGCACCGCTTCGTCACTGGCCCACGCCACATGCGGGGTCAGGATGAAGTTCGGTGCATTCAGTATCGCGTTGAAGGGATGATCGTTCGGAAGCGGCTCCTGTGTGACGACATCGAAGCCCGCCCCCGAAATCCGGCCTGAGGAAAGCGCGCTGACTAGCGCCTCTTCGTTGACGAGACCGCCGCGCGCAGTGTTGATCAGGAGCGGTCGGCGTTCCATCATGCCGAACTCATCGTCCGAAATCAGATCGATCGTCGACGCCATCAACGGACAGTGCAACGTGATGATGTCGCTTCTTCGAAGCATTTCCTCGAATGGCGTGTAGAGCGGCCCCATATCGAGCCGGCCTTTATATGCGGAATACAGGACCTTCATACCGAGCGCCTTCGCAATATCACCGACCGCCCGGCCAAGTGCACCATCTCCGACGATACCAATAGTCGACCCTCGTATATCGCGGATCGGAAAGTCGAAGAAACAGAATTGCCTTGCCGCTTGCCACCTTCCTCGCTGGACTGCGTCGCGATAGGCCACCAAACTTCGGCGCAACGCGAAGATCAACGCGAAGGCATGTTCCGGTACGGTGTTGGTCGCATACTCGCGGATATTGCTGACGATGATCCCGCGACTCTTGCAATATTCCAGATCGACGTTGTCCGTCCCGGTGGCGGCCACGGCAATGAACTTCAGCTTCGATGCAGCGGCGAGGACGTCGGCTTGCAATGGCACCTTGTTGCAGATGACGATATCGGATTCCGCGATTCTTGCGGCAATTTCCTCGCGTGTGGTTTGATCGAAGAGTGTGAGGTCGTGATCGAACGGCAGTTCTTTGAGGACGGTCTGCGGCGAAATGGTCGCGCGATCGAGGAAAACGATTTTCGGGGGCGGAGAAGCATTCATGGTCTGTTCGCTATCGGTAGAGAATTGCTCGGCGTAAATCGGCTTCATTCGTCACCTGGCCCGTGCCTGAGTTGCGCGCGAAACACATCGACGTCCAGCGCTTTTTCCCACTTCGCCACGACGATCGTAGCAATACCATTGCCAATCACGTTGATGAGCGCACCGCCTTCGGAAATGAACCGATACACGCCGAGAACGAGCACGAGGCCAGCGACGGGAATACCAGGAACGGAACTCAGCGTCGCAGCGAGAACGATGAACGCACCGCCGCTCACGCTAGCAGCGCCTTTCGATGTGAGCAGCAGCACGACGAGGAGGGTCAGTTGATGCCCGATGCTGAGCGTGCTGTCGGTGGCTTGCGCGATGAATATCGCGAGCACCGTCATGTTGATGCAACTGCCATCGAGGTTGAAGGAATAGCCAGCCGGCACCACCAGCCCGACCACCGACTTCTCGCATCCAAGCCGCTCGAGTTTTGCCATCAGTCGCGGCAAAGCCGACTCCGACGATGACGTCCCAAGCACGATCAGTAGCTCTTCGCGGATAAAACGGAGGAACGCGATAAGGCTGAAGCCGGCGAGCCTGCACACGATCCCTAGCACGACGAAGACGAAGATCAAGCCGGTCAGATAGTAAGTCAGCAGGAGTTGTCCGTATGAGGCCAGCGACACCACACCGTACTTGCCTATCGTGAATGCGATCGCACCGAACGCACCGATCGGCGAGACATACATCACGATTCGAACCATATTGAAGAACGTGTTCGCACCGGCATCGATCACCGTCAGCAGCGGCTTGCCCCGCTCGCCCAGCATCTGCAGTCCGAATGCGAAGATGATCGAGATGAAAAGCACCTGCAGAATGTCGCCGTCTGCGAAGGCGCCGAATACCGTCGTCGGGATGATGTGCGAGAGAAAGCCCGTTACGCTTTGATCGTGGGCGGCTTTCGTGTAAGCCGCGATGGACGAGACATCGAGCGTGCGCGGATCGATGTGCATGCCGCTGCCCGGCTTCATCACGTTGACGGCAATCAGGCCGATCGCGAGCGCCAGCGTGGTCATCAACTCGAAGTAGATCAGCGACTTGATGCCGACGCGTCCCACCGCCTTGATGTCGCTCATGCTCGCGATGCCGTGCACCACCGTGCAGAAGATCAACGGCGCGATCATCAGCTTGATGAGCTTGAGGAAGTTGTCGCCAAGCGGCTTCATCGCTTCGCCGGCCGTTGGGTAAAAATGTCCGAGCAAGATGCCGATCACCACGGCAATCAGCACCTGAACATAAAGATGCCGATACCAGCGTTTGCGTGAACTTACCGCAGGTTTGGGTACGGCGGGGGCATGCGTCGTAATGCTCATGTTTGTCTCCTTCAATGATGCTTGCTTGGACGCGCGTCGGCTTATGCGCCGTTCATCGCGCTTAAGGTTTGCTTGTTGTTATGGCGTTAATTCCGAAATCTCGATCAGGTTCAGATCGGGATCTCGCACATAGACGGAGCGAATCTTCTGCGTTGCTCCTGTGCGCTCGACAGGCCCTTCAAGGATCGGCCACCCGCAACGTTCGAGATGCGCGGTCACTTCGTCGAGCGGTACGGTCGCGATAAAGCAGAGATCGAGTGCGCCGGGAACGGGAAGATGCGCCGTGGGCTCGAATTCCTCGCCGCGCACGTGAACGTTGATCTTCTGATTGCCGAATCGAAAGGCCACGCGTCCAGCACCGAAGGGTTCGAGGCGCATCTGCAGGACTTCGGTGTAGAAGTGCTTCGTCGCATCGAGATCGACGCAGGTCAGCACGACGTGATCAATATGATCGATCAGCGGCATGTCACGCACCCTCGACGAACGCGCGTTGCTCGGGCAAACCGTCTGCGGTGAGGCATGGTTGCGCGTGCAGATCGAGACGTCGTCCGGCCTTGAGAAGTTGGCTCGGCACATCGTGGCCGATCAAACCGGGCAAGCGTGCCGAAGCGTCGAGAATGGCGGCGAGATCGACGGCGGTGTCGTATCCGTCGAGTTCGAGCATGTGCACGAGTTCTTCGGTGCAGACGTTGCCCGTTGCACCCGGCGCATACGGGCAGCCGCCCAGCCCGCCCAGCGATGCATCGAAGCGGTCCACGCCGGCGGCGAGCGCCGCGAGCGTGTTGGCCAGCGCCATGCCACGTGTATTGTGGAAATGCAGTGTGAGTTCGAGCGAAGCGAAGCGTACTCTTGCCGCCGCGCACAATGCACTAACTTGCGATGGAAACGCCATGCCGGTGGTATCGCAAAGCGTCACGCCGTGCACGCCCAGATCGGCGAAACGCTGCATCCAGCGCAACACGTCTTCCTGCTGGATGTCGCCTTCCATCGGGCATCCCATCGCGGTGGAGAGCGACACATTGATCGCCACATCCGTCTTGTTCACTACGCTGATGACATCTCGCAGTTGCGCAAATGACTGCTCGCGGCTCATGCGCAGATTCGTGCGATTGTGGCTCTCGCTCACCGACATCACGAGGTTCACTTCATCGACGCCGCACGACAGCGCGCGCTCCGCGCCACGCACATTCGGTACGAGGACCGTATAGGTCACGCCTTTGCGGCGCTGAATGCCGTGCATGACTGCTTCGGCGTCACGCAAAGCGGGAATCGCCTTCGGAGACGTGAAGGAAGTGACTTCGATCTTTGCGTAACCGCACGCGCTCAGGTGATCGATAAGGGCGATCTTCGTTTCCGTGTCGACGAAACGCGCTTCGTTTTGAAACCCGTCGCGCGTGGCGACTTCTTGAATATAAACACGCTTGCTGCTCATATCGGGCTCCCTTTCAGATGATGCCGCGCGCACGCCATGCGCCGCGCGTTTCGATGTCGATGCCGAGGCTGTCCAACACCTGGTCCGTGTGCTCCCCAAGCGTCGGTGCGGCCGTGCGCACTTCACCGGGCGTCTCGCTCAACTTGGGAACGATGCCGGGCAGTTGCACCGGCGTGCCGTCGGGCAAGTGCGCGTCGAGAATCATGTCGCGCGCGCGGTAGTGCGGATCGGCTGCGATGTCGGCGACGTCGTAGATTTTTCCGGCGGGAATGCGCGCTTCGTTGAGCGCGACGAGCACTTCGTCGAGCGTATGGCGATGCGTCCATGCGCCGATCGCCGCGTCGAGCCGCGCGACGTTTTGCACGCGGCCATCGTTGCGGGCGAGCGCGGGATCGTCGGCGAGATCGGGGCGTCCGATCAGCTCCATCAGCCGGCGGAAGATGCTGTCGCCGTTGCCCGCGATCAGCGCGAATTTGCCATCGCTGCATCGGTATGCGTTGGAGGGCGCGATGCCCGGAAGACTGCTGCCCGCCGCCTGACGGACCGCGCCGAATGCTGCATATTCGGGCAGCAGGCTCTCCATCATGTTGAAGACGGACTCGTAAAGCGCGACGTCGATCATCTGCCCCACACCACCGTTCTGATCGCGATGACGCAGCGCGAGAAGAATGCCGATCACACCATGCAGGGCGGATAGCGAATCGCCGATTGAGATGCCCACGCGCACCGGTGTCCGGCCCGGCTCGCCGCTCAAGTGACGCAAGCCGCCCATCGCCTCGGCGACCACGCCGAAACCCGGGCGATCGCGATACGGTCCGGTCTGGCCGTATCCCGAGACACGCAACATGACGAGGCCCGGATTCAGCGCGTGCAGTTCGTCCCAGCCAAGGTTCCAGCCCTCGAGCGTACCGGGGCGAAAATTTTCGATCAGCACGTCGCTTTGCGCGACGAGTTTGCGCACCACGTCCTGGCCTTCCGGCGAGCGCAGATCGAGCGTGACCGATTCCTTGTTGCGCGACTGCGCGGCCCACCAGACCGACGTGCCGTCGTGCAGCAGCCGCCACTTGCGCAGCGGGTCGCCCGCGACCGGCGGTTCGATCTTGATGACATGCGCGCCGAATTCGGCGAGCATTTTTCCTGCGAACGGACCCGCAATGAGCTGGCCCATTTCGAGCACGCGGATACCTTGAAGCGGCTTCGTCATGGTTGTCTCCTAGGAAGCGTCGTTTTGTTGACGCCCACTTTGGGACAAACCGCGTGCCGTGAAAATCAATGAATTTTCAATGACCCTTTCCGATCCGGAAAGGGTCCGGGGCGATCTCAGGTCGCCGTGCGTCCGGACAGGAAGTCGAAGAGACGGGCGGCTTCAGCCGACAACGATTCGCGCGACCGGGCACCGATCCACAACGTGCGTTCGGCCCACGCGTCGGTGAGGATCACGGGCCGGAGCCCCGCCGCCAGAATCTCGTTACGCACGGCCGCTTCGGGAAGCACGCCGATGCCAAGACCGTTTTCGATCATCCGGCAGATGCCGTCGAAGCTGCTGACCTGGATGCGAACCTTGAGGGTGCGCTCGGCGCTGAACGCGGCATCGAGCAATCGCGCGAGTAAAGAGCTGCCCTCGTTGAGCCCGACGTACTCGTAATCCAGCGTGTCGACGAAAGCAACTTGCTTCAAGCCTGACAGAGGATGATCGTTTGGAACGAGGAGGACGAGTTTGTCTTTCCGATAGACCGCCTTTTCGATGCCAGGGGACAAAACGTTGTCCGCGTAAATACCGATGTCGGCACGGCCGTTGCCGATGGCGTCGACCACCTCCGAGCTCAAGCGCTCTTCCAGCGAGATCTTGACGCTCGGGTTGTCGTCGAGAAATTGCCGGACGTCGCGCGGCAGGAACTGAACGATCGACGAGGTATTGGCCCAGACGCGCACATGTCCACGCACGCCGATTGCGTAGTCGCTCATCTCGTTGGCCATGCGGTTGACGCGATCCACGACCTGCCGGGCATGAACTAACAGGCCTTTTCCGGCGGGCGTCAGCTCGATGCCGCGTGGCAGGCGCTGGAAAAGCATGCAATCTGTGTTGCGTTCGAGATCCGCTATGCGCTTGCTGACGGCCGACAGCGTCATGCTGGTTTGTTCGGCCGCCTTTGTCAGGCTGCCGAGTTCGGCTACGACGATGAAAATGCGCAGGGAATGGAGGTCGTAGTGGAATTGGCTCGTCATGACGCATGACCTCGAGTGCGAGGCGCCTCCGCCCGAGGCCGCCGGTCGCGTCACTATAATGGAACGCGAATCGCGAGCGAAGACCGTGAAGCGCCGCATCCGGCGGCACATCGTTCAGCCCCGATCCGACCCTTGCGCCCGATGTGCGAATATGCGCACACAAGTCGCGTCTCAAAAACGGTAAACTAACTGCAGGGATCGTGCTCGCGCGCGTTCCAACGCTTTTTACATAAGGAGGGACAGGTTCGTGGCTAACGAAAAGATGCTGGCGCAAATGGCTGAGAAGCAGGGTTTCATCGCGGCTCTGGATCAAAGCGGCGGTTCGACGCCTGGCGCGCTGCGGCAGTACGGTATTGCGGAAGACGCCTACAACGGCGACGCCGAGATGTTCAAGCTGATGCATGAAATGCGCGTGCGCATCATCACGGCGCCGTCGTTCACGGGAGAAAAGGTGATCGGCGCGATCCTCTTCGAAGCCACCATGGACGGTCAGGCGAACGGCAAGCCGGTGCCTGCGTTCCTGTGGGAAGACAGGGGTGTGGTGCCGTTCCTGAAGGTCGACAAGGGCCTCGAAGCGGAAGCCGACGGCGTGCAGCTCATGAAGCCGAATCCCGGCCTTGACGCGCTGCTGGAACGCGCGGCGAAGCTGGGCATCTTCGGCACGAAGATGCGTTCGGTGATCCACCAGGCGAACGAGAAGGGCATCGCCGCCGTGGTGAAGCAGCAGTTTGAAGTGGGTGCGCAGATCATCGGACACGGTCTCGTGCCGATCCTCGAACCCGAAGTGTCGATCAAGAGCCCGGACAAGAAGGGCGCGGAAAGGATCCTGCGCGATGAATTGCTCAAGGGTCTGGAGGCGCTGCCGGAATCGAGCCAGGTGATGATCAAGCTGACCATTCCCGACGAAACGGACCTCTATCGTCCGCTGATCGAGCATCCGCGTGTCGTGCGCGTGGTGGCGCTGTCGGGCGGCTATTCGCGCAGCGATGCGTGCAAGCGTCTTGCCGAAAACCACGGCATGATCGCGAGCTTCTCGCGCGCGCTCATCAACGAGCTGAAGAAGTCGATGAGCGACGAGGAGTTCAACAAGACGCTCGCAGACTCCATCGACGAAATCTACGGCGCGTCGGTCGAGAAGGTCTGACGCTTCGACGTGGTTCAAGCGCGCCGTCAATTCGACGGCGCGTTTTTTTCAGTCCACGTATTCTTCTGCTCATTGCCGCAAGTGTCCCGAGTTGCGGATAGCCCCCATTTCCAGAAGGAACGATCTGTGCCTTGCGTGGTCGTATGGCTGATGAAACCGCAGCGGGAAATGTGATGCAATTCGACAAGCAGCAAGAGAAACTCGGCCGGAGTAACGCGAAGCTTGGCCTGGGTGGACCGGGCTTGCCAGGCAAGATCCTGACGATCGTAGTGGGTGCGGCGCTGCTGGTCGCGGCCTTGATGGTATCGCTACTGATGCTGGCCATCGTGCTGGCCGTGGGAGTGGTGGTAGGCGGCTACTTCTGGTGGAAAACGCGCGATCTGCGCAAGCAGATGCGTGCGCGGATGGACGAGCAGATCAACGAACGG
Source organism: Caballeronia terrestris (assembly GCF_001544515.1). Taxonomy (GTDB): domain Bacteria; phylum Pseudomonadota; class Gammaproteobacteria; order Burkholderiales; family Burkholderiaceae; genus Caballeronia; species Caballeronia terrestris. The sequence continues at coordinate 216,627 of NZ_FCOL02000005.1, read as the reverse complement.
ATGCACCAGCCGACGCACGAAAGACCCGGCGAGCGAGTGGTCAAAGGCGGCGAAATCGAGGACGTCGAGTTCGAAGACAAGACCCGGCATTGACAAGAAGAAGTGGGGGAAAATCTCCCCCACTCATCGTTTACTTCTTCGCTTCGGCATAACGCCGCGCGACTTCCTTCCAGTCGATCACATTGAAGAACGCCGCGATATATTCCGGCCGGCGGTTCTCATACTTCAAGTAATACGCGTGCTCCCACACGTCGAGCCCGAGAATCGGCATATTGCCCGAGCCGATGCCCGCCATGAGCGAACTATCCTGATTGCCCGTGCTCTCGACGGCGAGCTTGCCCCCTGCATCGACGCTGAGCCATGCCCAGCCGCTACCGAAGCGCGTGAGCGCGGCTTTGGTGAAGGCGTCCTTGAAGGCATCGAATCCGCCGAGGTCGGCATCGATCGCCTGCGCGACTTCGCCTTCCGGTTTGCCGCCACCTTGCGGGGACATGATCGTCCAGAAAAGACTATGGTTCGCATGCCCGCCGCCGTTGTTGCGCACCGGCGTGCGAACCGCTTCGGGCAGCGAGTCGATCTGCGCGATCAGTCGTTCGACCGGCAGGTTCGCATGCTCCGAGTTTTCCAGCGCGGCGTTGAGGTTGTTGACGTAAGTCTGATGATGCTTCGTGTAATGCACTTCCATCGTGCGCGTGTCGATGTTGGGTTCGAGTGCATCGTACGCGTAAGGCAGGGGAGGCAGTGAATAAGCCATTTGCGAATCTCCTTTTCTGACGATGAGAGGAATCAATGCCGGGCCGGGCCGCTGGCGGAAAGCGCCAGACTGGCGTCGTCGAGGGTCCGTGCAATGAGGGGATGCAGCTCATAACGGGCGAGGTGACGAATCAGTGCGACGTGGGTTTCGCGGCTGTGACGGAGGGCGATCCGCCGAAGCGTGGCGGGACGTTCCGCGTTAAGTGACAGCGCGATCAGGAATTCGTGGGCTTGGCAAAGCAGGCGCGCGGCGTCGTCGTGATTACCTTGGTCGGCGTGAAGATCGGCGAGGTTTTGGTGAGAGACGACGAGCGCCGCGATGCAGTCTTCGTCGCGCCCGGGCGGAGGCGCTTCGATGAGGCGGCGCGCAATAGTCAGCGCGCGCTCGTATGCAGTGAATGCCGTTGCTTTCTGCTGTTCGCTTGCGGCATTCATGCCCTGCCGCGTGAGCGCTTCCCAAAGCGAAAGACTCGGGCCGTTGGCGACCGGGTTGTAACCGCCTGAGTGTTGAATCCTTTCGTGCATGACGCAGGCTCCTGTGCAAGAGCCCTTTGCGTCGACCGGAATGCCTGCGTACTCGGGTTGATCAATGATAACCAGTATCGGATGAGTCTGCACGCGGGTCGCTTTGATCGCCGCTTATGGAGCGTCAAATCCACTGGTCGTTCTCTACGGTGCGCCCGCTCGTTGCACCGTCGCCCGTGTTGAGCACGCCTCGCGGCTCGATCAGCAACAGCTTCACTTCCGCATCGGCGCAAGGCTTGTGTTCGACGCCCTTCGGGACGACCGCCATCTGGCCGGCGCGCAGCACGATCGAACCGTCGCCCGACGGCCCGTCGCGAAAGTCGATACGCAGTTCGCCTTCGAGCACGACGAAGGTTTCGTCGGTGTCGGAATGCCTATGCCAGACGAACTCACCTTTCACCTTCACGACCTTGAACTGGTAGTCGTTCATCTCGGTGACGACGCGTGGTTGCCAGTGGCCGTCGATCTGCGTGATCTTGCTGAGCAGGTCGATGCTCTGGCACTGGCCGCGCCCGGCAGGCACGCTGAAGTGGTTCGAGGATTGGGACATCGTTATCTCCGTTCAAGGGTCGATGCGTCCAGGGTACGCATGTTCCTTGCGGCCGTATTGAACGATCGTGGGTGTTTTCAGGCGCCCGCAACCTGGAGCCAGCGCCCTGGTGTAAGCCCGAAGGTCTTTGCGAAGTGCCGGGTCATGTGGCTTTGATCGGCGAAACCCGCAGCCGCTGCGGCGTGAGCGAGCGAGGTGCCAGCGAGCAGCATGCGGCGCACGGCATCGAGGCGCCGCATCGTCAGGTAACGGTATGGGCTCGTGCCGAAGAACAGGCGAAAGTCGTTCGACAGACTCCAGCGATCGCGGCCTGTTGCTGCCTCGAGTTCGTCGAGCGTAACGTTGCGCGCGCAATTCGCGTGCAGGTATTCGCGTGCGCGTCGCGCCGCGAGGAAGTCGCCTTTCGGGCGTCTCACGGGCGTGCCGGCAACTGCGGCTAGCGCGTGCGCCAGTTCGGCGAGCGCATTGCTCTGTTCGAGCGGCTCGATCGTGTACCCGACGTTCTGCAGCAACGTCGCGGTCGCCGCTGCCAGGCGCGGATCGCTCGTCACGCCTCCTTCGAGGAACGGCAGTTCGCGTCCGCCGAGCGCGTCCTGGAAGAGCGCGGGTTCGACGTAGATCATCCGGTACTGGAATCCTTCGTCGGTGCCGGCCTGGCCGTCGTGAGCCTCGTCCGGATGCAGGACGAGCGTGTTGCCGGGCAGGCTGTTTCGCTGGCCGCGCCGATAACTGAAGCTCTGGACGCCGGCGAGCGTGCGGCCGATCGCATAGGTATCGTGGCGGTGCATCGCATACGCGTTGCCGTGAAAGCACGCCTCGATGCGCTCGATGCCTTCTATCGGCTCGGCGCGCTTCACCCAATTACGGGACGGGAGCGGTGTTTGTCGGTTCATGATCGATGGCCGTGGATGCGTGCTCAAGCGCGGCTTGCCCGCTGAATGACTTGTGGCGGCTGACCGAAAGCGCGCACGAACGCGCGGCGCATCCGTTCCCGATCTCCGAAGCCGGTTTCTCTCGCGATGCTGTCGACGGTCCGGTAACCGCCTTCGATCAGCAGCCGGGCGGTTTCCAGCCGCAAGTTTTCGATGGCCTTTGCCGGAGACTGGCCGGTCTCCGTCTGGAACACTCGACGGAACTGCCGAGGACTCAAATTGGCGACCCGCGCCAGATCATCGACTGATAGCTCAGACTTCAGATTGTCCTTTGCGTAGATCAGCGCGGCCTGTATCCGGTCGGTCCTGGGTTGGATTTGCAGCATCACCGAAAACTGCGATTGGCCGCCTGCACGCCGATGATAGAGGACCAGTTGCTTGGCGACGCGGCGCGCGACGTCGTGCCCCAGGTCCTGCTCGACCAAGGCGAGCGCCAGGTCAACGCATGCGCTCATGCCGGCCGACGTCCAGACCTTTCCGTCGTTGATGAAAATGCGATCCTCTTCTACCTTCACCTTCGGAAAGAGACGCTGGAAAGCGCGTGCACTTTCCCAGTGGGTGGTTGCTCGCCGTCCATCGAGCAAGCCCGCTGCAGCAAGAATGTAGGCACCTGTGCAGATGGACCCGATGCGCCGGGTCGACGGTTCGGCTTCACGCAAATAGTTGACCAACGCAGGCGACGCCCGCACGTCGCGGTTATAGCCGGTGACGATGAGGGTGTCGAAGGGTCGCTTGACGAGCGGTTTCGTGTCGATCCCGAATCCGGCCGACGTCTGCACGAGCCCTCCATGCTCCGACAGCAGGCTGATTTCGTAAGCCCGCTTACCAACCGCATTGTTCGCGAGTTCGAAAGCCGAGCACATCGACAGCCCCAGGACCTGAAAGTCGGGATAAAGAATAAGGCCTACGTGGTGCATGACGCCTCCGACACACTTAACGCTTAGCTAACGGTTTCCTCATCCGCGACCGCTTCGAGCTTCGGCCGCGCATTGCGCTCCTCGACGTGAGAGCGTGGCGTGCGGTCGATCGAAAGGCTCAGGAGTTCGGGACGGCTATAGTGGCCGCGCGAATCCATTTGACGCTTGCGCTTGTCGATCTTCCACAGATCCAGATCCGCGATCACTTCACCTTCTCCTTCGGTCAGGGAGCCGAGTATCTCGCCTTCGGGATCGATGATCGCGGTGAAGCATCCGCCGGAGATCGGTTCGATCGGGCAACCCGTGTCGGCCATGATCTGTGCCTGCTGCTCCGGATAGAGCCATGCGGTCGAATTAACGACGAAGCAGGCCGATTCCAGCGCATGCATGCGAATGCTGACTTCCATCTGCCGCGTGAAGAGATCGCCGGCAAACGAGCCAGGATACATCGACGCGTGGATCTGCTCGCCATCGGCCATCAGCGCGTAGCGGGCCAGCGGGTTGTAGTGTTCCCAACAAGCGAGTTGGCCGATCCGGCCGACGGCGCTATCGACCGCCTTGAGACCGGAACCGTCACCCATGCCCCAGATCATGCGCTCGTGATAGGTCGGGGAAATTTTCCGGCGCCGCTGGATCAGCGTGCCGTCGGCATCGAAGAGCAACTGGGTGTTGTAGAGCGACCCGCCATCGCGCTCGTTGACGCCGATCGACACCACCATGTTGGCTTGCGCCGCGGCTTTGCCGATCGCATCGGTGGTCGCGGAGGGAACGGTCACGGCCTGCTCAAGGAGCTTGTAGTGTTCGGCACCCATCTGGAAGGGCGTCTGCACGAACGAGAAATACGGGTAATACGGCACCACCGTCTCCGGGAAGACGGCGAACTGCACACCCTTCTTGCCCAGTTCGAGAATTTTCTTCACGACCTTTTCGACGGTGCCTTCGCGGCTGTACAAGACGGGGGCAATCTGGACTGCGGCGGCTTTGATGACGGTCATGGTGGTGTTCCTCGGTAGTTTCGCGGATTCGATGAATACGAGATTACACACACCACTGGGTGACCGTAGGTCGAGGGTACACCTTTTTCGGTCATCTTCGCGGGCGACCGGTAGGGAATCGAAACTTGCAACATGAGTCCGCACTTCGCGATGATTCGCGATGCAACTAATTGACGTTCCGCGGCCGTGAAGCTGGTCCTATGTCGGCAAGCCGCACGCCGTGTTTGTCATTGCCACCGAGGCGTTCGCGCACCGGCGTGACAAGCTTAGTCGGCGACTACCCGACATCAGTAGCTCAGGCAGCCGACAACAACACATCGAAACGCTATAGCCTGACGAACCTCAAGGCGCAGACGCCCCTTGCTTCTCTCAACTGGCGGTTACTTCGGAACCGGCGATGTGTCGGCGCTGCCGGGTGGCACCAAGCTGCCGACGTCGGTGAATCACGAGTGGGTCGGTGCGATATGGCAGACGACGCCCGCTCTCGCCATCACCGGAGCGGTGTACCACGCGAACGCCAACGACGGTAACGGTAACGCGACGCTGTTCACGCTCGGCGGGACTTATTCGCTGTCGAAACGCACGCTGCTTTACACCGAACTCGGCTACGTGCGTAACAGTTCGACGTCGAACCTCGGTCTGAATGGCGGCCTGTATGGCCCGAACACGACGACCCCGCGAACGGCAGCGCATCCAGCTCCAATCCGAACTATGGCAAGAGCCAGTCGGTGTGGTCGCGGGCCTTGCAACAAGCTTCTAAAGAACCGCGCGCGGAGCCCGATTCGCTATCGGGCTCCGCAGCGTCTCAACCCGCTTCACAAACGCAATCTGCTTGCGATGTAATCCGGCACGTTCTCAGGCGTCACGACGACGACAGACGATGAAGACGACACCGCCGTCGCTGGCATCAGCTTGTGAAAGTGCATGACGTGCTGGCATGCGTAGCGCATGTCCTGTCGGAGATCGTGGTGCAAGATCGCTTGGACCTTGCCTTCTCTCAGAAGCCGAACGTTGTCCCTGTCAAGATCGTGGCCGATGAAGCACACGGGAGTCTGCTTTCGTGCTTCCAGTGCGCGGAGTATGGCGGTGTTGCCGCCGCCCATCGAATAGACGGCTGCAATGCTCGTTTCCGCGCTCACGACTTTGCGGACCCGCTCCTCGGTCGGGCCGTCGAGGCCGTGTCCTCCGCTGGCATCGATTAGCTTGAGCTGCGGATGCCGTGTCCGCAACGCACGCCGGAAGCTCATTTCGCGTTCCTCCTCGCCACGAAAATGTCCATCACTCATCGTGATCAAGACAGTATTCGGTTGAGGCCCGAGCCATTGCCCGACGAGATACGCGGCCGTGGCACCGGCCACGCGGTTGTCCAGTCCCGCATACGCAACGCGCCCTGATAGCGGAATATCGGTAAAGATCGTGACGACGGGTATTCCCTGACGCTGCAACTCACCGATGGCTTCCGCAATCTCCGGAACATCGCGTGCCTTCAGGAAGACGCCGTGGCTTCCTCGCCGGCCGATCGTATGCAATGTGTCGAGCACGTCCGATGTCGACATCGTCTCGCGCAACGTGAAACGCGGTCGAAAGGTCGCCGGTTGGAAAATGGGCAATTCGGCATCGAGTGCGCTCTTGATCTCGTCGGCGAAGCGGGCAGGTGCCTCGACGACGACGTCGACGAAGAGCTTCCGCCCGGTCGTTGCCAGGCGCAGTTCCTGTTTCTCGAGTTCCTTGATCGCTTGCTCGACTCGCAGGCGCGTGTGCTCGCGTACATGAGCACGATCGTTCAATACGCGATCGACGGTTGCCACGCCCAGACCCGCCTGAAGCGCAATTTCCTTGATCAGGAAGCGATGCGCCATCTCCACGCTCCTTTTGATAGTTTTTTGATGGCTTTTTCCCATGCCGATGCATCTCTTGGGCGCTATCCTACATCCGAAAATGGAGACGCAGATGACTCACGATCCGCAGAGCGGCGGCTGGTATCGCGAACTTGATTGCCGGTTGGACGATTTCGTGAAGGTTCTTGCCGAAGATGACGTCGGCACGACGCGATACGCGGCCGATGTTGTCGAGCGAATCCCGGTGTACCACTGTCCGGACCTCGCGGGCGTTCTGAGCGATGACGTGCAACGGTCCCGGTTGCAGGCCGAGTGGGTTCGGGTATTGAGCGAGGGCGCCGGCGTATTCATCCTTCGGCAAGCATTCGCCGATACCCGATGCGTCGACGACGCCACGCGGGTCTTCGAATCCATCATTCGAAGCGAGAAGGCGCAGGGCTCGAAAGGAGGCGACCATTTCGCAAAAGCCGGCGCGAACGACCGCATCTGGAATGCACAGGAAAAACTGTGCCTCGCAGCGCCTGAAGTGTTTGCAGAATACTTTTCGAATCAGGTCTTGATGGCGGCAGCCGAGGCATGGCTTGGGCCCTGCTATCAGATGACGTCGCAGGTGAACGTGGTTCGACCGGGCGGGGAAGCTCAGCAGCCTCATCGAGACTATCACCTTGGATTCCAGTCATCGGAAGGCGCTGAGCGTTACCCCGCGCACGTGCACGGGATGTCCGCGTTGCTGACGTTGCAAGGGGCCGTCGCGCACAGCGATATGCCTGTAGAGAGCGGTCCGACGAAGCTTCTGCCGTTTTCGCAACGGTATGCTGCGGGATACGCAGCGTGGCGAAAGGCGGACTTTCGCGACTATTTCGAACGCCACTATGTGCAGGCGCCGCTCGCCAAAGGCGACGCAATCTTCTTCAGCCCCGCGCTCCATCACGCGGCTGGCTCGAACGTCACGGCGGACATTCACCGCGTCGCGAACCTGCTCCAGATCTCCTCCGCATTCGGCCGGGCGATGGAGACGCTCGATCGCACGCGCATGTGCGAAGCGGTCTATCCCGTGCTGCGCGAGCGTCTGCGAAGCAAACGCATGCAGCCGACCGAGGTCGCCGCAGCCCTCGCAGCGTGTGCTGAAGGCTACCCGTTTCCGACCAATCTCGACCGCGATCCGCCGCTAGGCGGTCTGGCTCCGCAAAGCCAAAGCGAACTGATGCAACGCGCACTTCATGACGATTGCGATCTCAACGAACTGTCTCGTCGCTTGAGGGAGCACGCATGGAAACGGGCCACATAAATCAAAATCTTTGATGTGTTATTGATAGTTTTTAGAGTCAAAAAGATAAAACCCGTGGGCTACCATGAGACCGGCATCGTGACCACGATGAGCGAACTTAGGTTGAGCAATCACGAGGTAGCAGAAGGGTATGGACCAGTTCAAGGAACTCTAGTTGCACGTCGAGGTTGCCCAGTCCGGCAGCATCAGCAGGGCCGCGGAAGCAGTGGATCTCTCGATTTCAGCCGCGAGCCGTTACCTGATCTTGCCCGAGGCGCGGCTCGGCGTTCCGCTCGTACGCAGGACCACGCGCAATCACTACCTGACCCAGGCCGGCGCCGAGTTTCATCGGCGATGCAAGTCGATATTGGCCGATCTTGGAGAAGCCGAAGCGATCATCAAGGAAGCCGTCGTGCGGGCGAGCGGTGTGCTTCGCGTTACTGCGTCGCTATCGTTTTGCATGCTGCATATCGCCCCGATGCTTCCAGACTTCACTGCACGCTATCCGGATAGCACGGCGGACGTCATCGCGGCCAACCGTTACTACGACATCATCGAAAACGGCGTCGACATCGCGATCCGGACGAAGGTATTCGAAGCAGACAGCAACATCACGATCAGAAGACTCGCAGCGACACGTCGAATCCTGGCTGCGTCGCCGAGCTATATCGAGAAGCCAATGGATCGCCGTGCTTTCCGGCGGAGTTGGCGAGGCACAAACTGCTCAACTACGACCTCGCCGACAATCCCCGCGAATTGACGTTTCAACGCAATGGGGACACCGTCGCCGTCAAGATCAAGGCGCTGCTCGAATTGAACGATGCCCAGATCCTGCGAGTGGCCGCGCTCGATGGCATGGGCATCCTCGTTCAACCGAAATACATCGTCCACGATGACTTGAAGGCCGGCCGCCTCATTCCAGTACTCGATGACCGGGACCTCCCGCGGCTCACGATGAACATCGCGTTCCAGACACGAGCCCACTTGCCAGTGAAGGTGCGCCTCTTAATCGACGCGCCCATCGAGCGATTCCAGCTCAACGAATACGAACGGCACTGGACCGCTTGAACCGCATGCATGCGGTTCGATAGTGCTCAGGGCGTTTCTTCAGCGCGCCTGGGAAGGCGATCGCCCGCGTGCGTGAACTCAAAGCCCGCTCTTGTCAAAAAGAGCGGGCCATTCTTCAAGCAGAAACGTTCGTGCAGGTTTCGCGTTGCGACAACGCGCTCTCAGGCGTCGCTTCGCCGCCACGTTGATCCATCAGCAAGTCGATCAACGCGGTTCCTCTGCGTCCCGTGGTGACGTAACTTTCTCCGTCCGCAAGACCCGCTTCGCGTCCGACAGAAAACTCCGTAGCGGAATCGATTTGATCGACGATTCGGTCGATGTCATGCGCCTCGATGAACGGGAAAATGCAACTCGCCGCAAACCGCGTAGCGGCGCTCGAAACCTCAGATTTATCGACCCGCCACGCGGCGCAGATCGTGGCGCTGAATCCGTGCATATAACCGATCAGTTTGGTCGGGAAGCTCGCGGGAAGCGTTCGATGATCGAACTTCGAAAACCCGGTAGTGTCGTCGGTCAGTGTCGCCACGATCGCGGCTATTTTGCGTGCAGTGACCACTTCCTGCGATTCGCCCGACGTCGCGTTGACCTGCATTAAACGCTCGAACATTGACTTCGATCTCCTGTAAGCGATGAGTTTCGCCGATGTGTCGTTTAAACAAGACTCCGAAGTGTTATGGGCACCCAATATCCTTCCGGAAGCGGTTCACATTGTTACCCACATTCCTTCAGATTGCAAAATACTGTTGCGTTGCCGCACTAACGCGAAAGGGGCAGAACGAGCCGGTGTTTTTAAGGCAAATTGGCGACGGCCGGCAATTGCGGTTAACCTCGAGCGCCGCGACAAATCTCCCTGATACTCGACGCGAAATAGGCCTGTTTCCCACCGGTGTTTGACGGATTGACCGGCCTCTTCGAGTCGATAATGGATGAAAGGGTGCCTGGCGTTCGTCCACCGGGCCCGGCCTTCCAACAAACTTGACGGTAAACCAATGAACGAACCGGTCGCATCCCGCCTCTTGGCGCAAAAAGCGCGCATCCTGATCGTCGACGACGATGTCACGACCATCCGCCTCATCGGTCAACTGCTCGTCGATTTCCCCGATCAACGGTTCGCGACGACCGGCGAAGGCGCGCTGGCGCTCGCGCGCGAGTGCAAGCCCGACGTAATCCTGCTCGACGCGAATCTTCCCAGCATGACCGGCTTCGACGTATGCGAGGTGCTGAAGAACGACCCCGAACTCAAGGACGTTCCCGTGATTTTCGTAACGAGCCACGATGCTCCCGCGCTGGAACTCGACGCGCTCAGAATGGGCGCCGCCGACTACCTGACCAAACCGTTCGTCGCCTCGCAATTGCAAGCGCGGGTGCATGCGCAGCTGCGCAAGCGCCAACGCTCGCAGGGAGCAAAGGCGACGGATGCCGCATCGCCTGCGCATGTGCTGGCGCTGGTCGCTGGTGACGCCGCCGAGCGGGAATTGCTGCAAACACTGGCCGACATCGGCGAGTTGCAATTCGCGCGCGAAAGTGAAGCCGCATTGAATCTCGCTTTTAATCATCGTTTCGACCTGATCCTGCTCGACGTGGATACGCATGGCACGGACGTGCTGAAAGCGTTGTCGCGTGCTCAGCGCGACGTTCCGGTGATCGTTCTCGGCCAAGCGTTCGACGCCGAGATCGAGCGCCGCGCCTTCGACCTCGGTGCATCCGATGTCATCTTCCGGCCGTTCGATGCGGTGGTTTTCCGTGAGCGCGTCAAGAACGCACTCGCGATCCAACGCAAGACCGAGGAAGAGGCGGCGACGCTCTTCGTAAGCGCTGCGCAAACCGATCGCTCTTAAAGCCTGAACCGATCTGAAGCTCAAAAGAAGCGAGGCAATGAAAGTTGCCTCGCTTTTTGGCGTCTACGCGCCGACAGCGACATTCACCCGAGCGCGCCCGGCTAGTTTGGCGGCATACAGCGCGTCATCCGCGGCGCGCAACAGGCCGGCGGGCGAGAGATCGCGAGCCGGTGCGACCGATGCCACGCCAAGCGAAATCGTCACCCACGGCTCGACCGCGGACGCCACATGTTCGATCGCCAGCGCGCGCACGGCCGCCAGCATGCGCTCGGCGATATTGACCGCGCCGGGCAAGGCCGTCTTAGGCAAGAGGCACGCGAATTCTTCGCCGCCATATCGCGCGACGGTGTCGTAGGGGCGTCGCAACGTCTCCGAGAGCGCCCGCGCGACGGCCTTCAGGCAACCGTCTCCCGCCTGATGCCCGTAACGGTCGTTATAGCGCTTGAAGTAATCCACATCGACGATCACAAGCGACAGCGGCGCATTCTCGCGAATACAATGCCGCCAGTCGGCCTGGAAGTCTTCGTCGAACTTGCGGCGGTTCGCGACGCCCGTCAGGCCGTCGAGCAGCGCGCTCGCACGCAGCAGATCGCCTTGCAGCTTGAGCGTCAGATGAGTGCGCACGCGGGCGCGCGTGACGACCGGATTGATCGGCTTGACGATGAAATCGACGGCGCCGAGTTCGAGACCCTTGACCTCGTCGTCTTCCTGATCCTGCGACGTGATGAAGATCACGGGCACGCCGCTCGTGGTCGGGTCCGCTTTCAGGCGCCGGCAGACCTCGTGTCCGTCGAGGTCATCCATGACCACGTCGAGCAGGATCAAATCGGGCATCTCGGTTTGACACACCTGAATCGCCTGCGCGCCGCTCGTCGCCATGAACACGTCACAGCTTTCGCGAAACAACTCGAACAGCACGCGGATGATCACGGGCTGGTCATCGGCGATCAGCAGTTTGGGACGCCGGTTTGCGTGAAGCTGCCAGCTATGCAGAAAATCGTCCATCTCAAACGTGCTCCAGCAAGTTGCGCGCCATCGCGGAGGCTCGCGAAAAGTCGAGTGCCCTGACGCGGGCGAGGAAAGAGTCGAACCCCGGCCGCTGCTCCGACGGCGTTTGCGACGACAGCGCTTCCGAAAGCGAAATCGCCTGCAGGTTGGACGATTCCAGCAGATGAAGTATTTCTTGCATTCGCGTTTGCCACTCGCCAGGTTCGATCGAATCGATCGGCTGAGCGGGGACACGCGTCGGCTCTTCAGTGAAACGAGCGGCGAGCTCGCGAGCGCTTTCTTCGAGAAGCTGCCGCAGATAGGCGAGGTTTTCGGCGACGCTTGCGATGGCGCCGCCATCCAGCAGTTCTCTCTCGAGCCCGCTCGATAGCTTCCAAAGACCGCGCGCGCCCACGGTTCCCGAAGCGCCCTTGATCGCGTGAAGGATCGATGCGCTGCCCGGCGCATCCTCGGCTTCGACGCGGTCGGCGAGCTGCGTCAGTTGCTGCTCGCCCTGCGCGAGAAAGCCCGACAACGCGCTTCGAATCAGTTCGACGTTACCGCCGAAGCGCGCGATGATCGAATCGCGCGGCTCGATGAGCGCATGGTCCGATACCGTGTTCGATGCAACCGGTTCGGCGCGTTCTTGCGACGAAGCGGCGTGCGCGACCAGCACGGCGACGAGCCGTTCGACGTCGATCGGTTTGCCCACGTGATCATTCATGCCAGCATCGAGGCACGCTTGCCGGTCGGTATCCGATGCGTTTGCGGTCATCGCGATCACGGGCAGCTTCGCGAATCGATCATCCTCGCGGATGAGCCGCGTGGCTTCGAGACCATCGAGATCCGGCATCTGAATGTCCATGAGGACGGCATCGAAAGTGGAGCCCGAGTCCAGAACCATGGCGACACCGGCTTGCCCGCTTTCCGCGATGCGGACCGACGCGCCTTCCGCGACCAGCAAGCCCTCGGCGACCTGGCGGTTCAGCGCGTTGTCCTCGACGACGAGCAGGTTCAGTCCGCTGAGACGGTTCGAGCGCCGAGTCGCGGCGACCGGCTGCGCGGGCCGCTGCACGTTCTCGCCGGCCAGTGCATCGAGCACGGCGGCCTTGATCTGCTTCGGCGTGACCGGCTTGGTCAGAAATCCGGCGAACGGCGCCGCTTGATGGTCCTGCGTTTCGGCGAGGACCTCACGGCCATAGGCGGTGATCATCATCACGACCGGAGGCGAGCCGTCGCAATGCTGCGTGTTGATGAGCTTAGCTGCATTCAGTCCGTCGAGATCCGGCATGCGCCAGTCCATCAGCACCATGTCGTAGCGATTTCCCTTGCGTGAATAGTCGGCGATCCGCTCGACGGCATCGATACCGCTGTAGTCGATATCGGCTTCCCAGCCGAGCGCGGTGATCGTGCGCCACAGGACTTGCGCGGCGATGCGATTGTCATCGACGATCAGGAGGCGCACCGGACGCTCGACCTCGGCCGCAGCATGATGCGGGACGGCCTGATGCTCGACTTCGGTCCCGAGTTCGACGTCGAACCAGAAGCGGCTGCCTTCGCCGAGCCGGCTCTCGACCTTCAATTCGCTGCCCATCAACTCGATCAGGCGCTTGCAGATCACGAGCCCGAGTCCCGATCCGCCGAAGCGGCGCGACGTCGAGGCTTCGGCCTGAGTAAAGCCATCGAAGATGCGGCTCAGTTGCTCGTCGCTGATGCCGATGCCGCTGTCGCTCACCGAAATGCGCACGGTCACCGCGCGGTCCAGCGCTTCAAGCCGCTTCACGCTGACGACAACCTGACCGTGCGAAGTGAACTTGAGCGCGTTGCCCGCGAGGTTGATCAGCACCTGTTGCAGACGAAGGCTGTCGCCGGTGGTGATGGCAGGCAGGCGCGGATCGAGGTCGAACAGCAATTCGACGTCTTTCGTTCCCTGATTGCCGGCGAGCACGACACCGAGGTCCTGCATCACCGTTTCGAATTCGAACGGATGCGGTTCGAGGTGCAACTTGCCTGCTTCGATCTTCGAGTAATCGAGGATGTCGTTGAGCAGGCTGAGCAGCGATTTCGCCGCCGTTTCCGCGTTCGTGACGTAGTCGCGCTGACGGCGGTTCAGACTCGTCATCTGCGCGAGATGCAGCATGCCGAGCACCGCGTTCATCGGCGTGCGAATCTCGTGGCTCATGTTGGCGAGAAACGTGGATTTCGCCGCGCTCGCCGTGTCAGCGCGTTCCTTGGCCGTGCGCAGGTGCAGTTCCAGATCGTGCTGGTCGGTCACGTCGTGACTCACGCCGGTTACCGTGACGACGTTGCCGTTGACATCGCGATGCGTGCGGATCGCGTTCTGCACGTAGCGGATACGATCGCCCGGAAGCGCAATCCGGAACGGCGGCAGGTATTCCGCTTCGCCTTCGAGCGCAGCCTGCAGGCGCGCTGCGACCGTATCGCGATCGTCGGCGTGAACGCGTCCCGTCCAGTCGTCGACGTGGAGCGGGCGTCCCAGTTCGGACACCGCAAGCTCATAGATCTGGAACATGCGCGCGTTCCATTGCAGCGCGCCCGTCGTTACGTCCAAAGACCAGATGCCGAGCTCCGCCAGATCGGCGGCCAGCAGCAACTGGTCGCGCGCATCGGCGAGTTCGCGGCGCTCCTGCTTCTGCTGCGAAATATCGGTGATGACGCAGACGAACTGCCGGTCGCCGTCGACGTCCATCGACCCGGTCGATACATGTGCGGGGAACGAACTGCCGTCCACGCGTCGGCCAAGGACCTCGCAACTCGCGGTCGCCTTGATGGATGCGCCCATGAACTGCCGGATGTACTCGTTATAGGTATCGATCGAGCCTGTTGAAACCAGAGCGCGGATATTTCGGCCGACGATGCCTTGCGCCGTCGTCCCGAACACGCTTTCCGCGGCCCGGTTGAACGAGCGGATCGCGCCCTTGCCGTCGACGGTGATGACCGGATTGACCGCCGTGTCGAGAATTGCGCGCGTCGTTTCCAGGCTGGCGGCCAGCTCCTGTTCGATCTTGGTCCGCGCGGTGACCTGCCGCACGAGGCGAACACCGAAGATCGCGAGGACCAGCACCAGCAAACTCGTGCCGATGGCGTGCCAGAGCGTGTCGTGCCACCAGGAGGCAAGGATTTCGTCGCGGGACAGCGCGGCGGAAACGAAGAGCGGATAGTCTTCGAGGCTACGGAAGCTGTTGAGGCGCGTGACGCCATCCTGTGACGACTTCGAGATGAACGAGCCCGAGGTTCCCATCGATTGATGGCTGCGGAAGAGCACCGTATCCGTGACGTTCTTGCCGATGAAGCGCTCCTCGAACGGGCGGCGCACGACCATGATGCCGCCATCGGTCACGAAGGCGGTCGCGCCGGCTTCGCCGACATCGAGGCTGTCGTAGAACCGCGAGAAGAAATCGATGTCGAGGGTTGCGAGCGCGACACCCGCGAATTCGCCGCCCGGTCCGTCGAGCCGGCGCGACACGGGAAGCACCCATTTTCCGGTTGATCGGCTGCGCACCGGCAGGCCGATGTGCACGCTTTTGTCCGTATGCGTGCGATGAAAGATGAAGTACTCGCGATCCGAGTTGTTGAGCTTCGGATTCAGTTCCGCTTGCGAGTTGACGATCCAGTCACCGTCGCTGTCGTAGATGAAGAGGCCGTTGAGCTGCGGCAGCTCCTTGACGCGCGAGACCATCGAACGATGGAGCCGGTCGAGCGCGGCCGGGCTCGTGCCATCCTGCTCGACCCTCTCCACGATGCCGATCAGCGTCGTATCCGCTTCCTTGATCGTGTCGTTCGCGTGCTGTGCCATCGCGCGCGCGAGATTCGCGGTCGCGGACGTCATTTCGGCCAGTTGCACGCGGCGCGACGCCAGGCTGCGCCAGGCGTCCATCGCGAACAGCACGAGACAGACGAAGACGATGAACGCGCCTATGCGGAAGGTAAGAGACTGGCGAATCGACAAGTACACATCTCCTGCGGTTGGTTCTGGCGCCGTCGGCTCACTGCGGCTCGACGTTCGACTTTCGATCGACGTAATTCTTTCCGAATCCCCGTCGAGGCGCTTTTGCGCACTCGTGAAGGATAACGATCGTTGCGTCCAGCCGATCTGCCGAACAGGAGGGCATATTCCTTTCAGCTTGACCGTTCGACCCGCCGGCCGGAGCGCGAAATCGGCGATTCAATACGTAATTGTCGCGATGATCGTGTCGACGTAGGTGCCGGCGCTCGGCGTCGTCTGGGGCAGGACGCGCGCGTAGACAGTGAACGACTGGCTCGTGCCAGTGCCTTCGCCCGTCGCGGTACTCGTGCCGTTGGTGCCGTCGCCCCACGCGATCGTGCCGGCCGCGTTCCGATACAACTGGTAGCGCACTTGCTCGTTGCCGCCGGATTTGGTCATGCGCCGGTCCGCGACCGTCGCCCCGCTGCCGGTACCGGGTGACAACGCGATCGAATACACGTCGTCGTTCGTGCAGGCCACGGTGAGCGTTCCGGTGGCCGTGAGCGTCGTGCTCAGCACGCCCGCCGTCCCGAAGTTGATATTGGTCGCGGAGATCGTGCAGTCGTTGATCACCGCCGCGCTGACGGTGAAGGGCAGCGCGAGCGCAGGCGTGGACATGGTGGCGCACGACGGCGCGGCAATGACGTATTGCTGATAATCCAGTTCCGCCTGCGCGGTGCCTGCAAAAGACGATGTGTACGTGCCGGCGACGAGGTCCGGCTGCGATGCGGGCACGCGGCCGTACACGGTCAGCGTCGCGCTCCCTGAAGCAGTGCCGCCGCTGGACGTCAGCGGGATATTGACCGCGACCGGGCTGTAGCTCGTCGTGCGGCGCGACCCCCATACGATGCCACCGGCCGAATCCGCGTACAGGTTGTACTGAAGCTGCGACGAGCCGTTCAGCGCGATCCGCGGCGCGTAGGTCGTGCCGCCGCTGCCGACGCCGAGGTTCACGCAGGCGCGCACCGGCAGCGCGAGCGGAAAGCCGGTGCAACGGATGGTGATCGTCGAGGAGGCGCCGGTCGTCGTGCCCGCCACCGGGCTGATCGACCCGAAATTCAGGTTCGACGCGCTGCCCGTGCAGCTTTGCGCGTGCCCGCTGATGGGGCAGAGCACGGCGAGCACGATGAAAAGCACGAACATGCACCGTTTCATCGGGCCTCCGGTTTGCAGGTCAAGGGCCCGATCGTCGGCAGCGTGTTGCGCTTGGCGGCGAACGGCACGACGATTTCGCAGGATGTGTCCGGCAGCGTCGCCTGAAGCGTGTTGGCGTCGCGCAAGTCGTCGACGAATGCGAGGCCGTCGTAGCCGACCACGTAGCGCTTGCCCGTTCCCTGATGCGCGAGCACGGTGCCCGGCGGCAGCGGCTTGCCGGCAGTATCGACCAGCAGCAGTTGTGCACCCGAGAAGCCGTGCAGGGGAAAGCGCGCGAGCACGCCGGCGCGGGATTGCGGCGCGAGGTTGAGCTGCGTCGTGGCGACGGTGGTATCGGCGGGCAGGCCGAGCGGATCGATCGCCAGATGGTTCGGCTCGTAGGCGATGAGATCAGGCACCAGCAGGTGACCCGCGCCGTTCGTCTCGCCGATCACGCGGTTCTCGTGCAGCACCGGCACGTTCGGCACGCCATCGGTCGAGATCAGCGCGAACGCGTCGTCGATGCGGCGTCCGGCCAGCACATCGCCGGCCATCACCACAAAGGAGCCCGACGCGTCCAGCTCGCCGTACACGCGCGACTGGACGTTGGCGACGGTCGCGAGCAGGTCGCCGTACTTGCCGCGATAGCCACCCTGCGCGAGCGACTGCTGCACGTCGTTCTGCCGCGACGTCTGGACCTGCCAGCCGAAGCCGCCGCCGTAATCGGCGGTTTTCGTGACGGCGGCGCCGAAGAGCGGCTTGCCGTGATCGGAACCGACATCGACGCTCGCGTTGATCTCGCCGCCGAGCGGGAAGCTCAGCGCGACGAATAAACCGGTGTTCTTGGTATCGCCGAAGTCGTGATAGACGCTCGCCGACAGGGACATGCTGCGCGGCAACGTCACGGTGTAGGCGAGCGAGCCGATCTTCGAGTTGCCGTAGTACGGATCGTTCAGGCCGACCCAGCTCGCGCTCGCGGTGCTCGACAAATCGAAGACGCGGAACGGCGCGGCCACCGTCGCGCGATAGGTCGCTCGCGGCACGGGCGTGCCCTCGGCGGAGGCGAGGTCGCTGTAGTGGGGCGACGCCTTCTGCGCCTGAAGATCGACTGACACTTCCGGCAAGCGCCACTGCCAGCCGGCCGCCACTTGCACGCCGCTGCCGCCGGGAGTCGGGGTGGCGCCGGTCGGGTTGCCGTTGTTGACGATGCCTGTGTTCACACCGATCGGCACGAAGCCGCCGCCGACAAACCCGCTCCCGTAGTAATTGGGCGGCGGCGCGTTGTTCCCGCCGTTGCCCGCGCTGCCCGCGACGGAGAAGTTGAAAACGCCCGCGCGCCCGACTTCGACCAGTACGCCCATGCCGCCGTTATAGACGCCGCGGGTCGCCTCGCCGTGGGCTTCGAGCGTCAGATGATCGGTGAGACCCCGGCGTAGTGATGCCGACAGCGACGGCTCGCCCGCGTAGTCGAAGGAATTCAGCGCGTAGTTGCGCCTCACGAACCCCGCTTCGACCGAGAAGTCGGTCAGGCCCGGCGACAGCAGGCGCGAATCGATGTAGAGCGACACCGTCGTCATCACGCTGCGGCCGAGCACGTCGCGCGTGACGATCACGGCCTCACCCGCGCCGTTGATCGTCGGCACGGCATTGATGACGAAGGGCCCGGACGGCGTCGCACCGCTGAACTGGCGCACGTTGTTCACGTAGAGGTCGACGGCGCTTGGCACAGCCGCCGAACCGGCGAGCGTCGGCACCGGATAGGTGATCAGGTCGGGCCGCAGCCCGAAGTCGCGCGAGACTTGCGCGCCGCCCATGCGCACCGGCCGCGTCCAGGCGAGCGATGAGGAGATCGTGTCGCCGACACGCGTCGTCACCATCGAATCGGGATCGGAATGGCTCCACGAGGTGTCGAGCCGCACGTAGCGATGCTGGTTTGTGTACCAGTAGGCGGTGCCGGTGTTGTCGAGAATGCCGCCCGGATAGAAGAAGCGTTGCTCGCTGTAGAGGCCGTACTGCGTCGGCGAGTTGGTTTGCACGCTCGCCTCGTAGTTGAAGACGAGGCCCGTGCCGCTTGCCGACACAGGCGGGCGCGGCGACGCATTGCGCAGCGCCGCCGGCACGCGTCGCTCGTCGGTCACCTGCAGGTCGATACGCTGACGCTCCGGACGAAACGTGTAGCGCAATCCCGGGATCAGGCCGAGCGCCACGCGGCCGTTGGCATCGGCGCTCAGGTCGTCGGTGCGGATGCCGAGGACGCGCAACTCGCCCGGCGTCGTGTAGATCATCTGGTCGGTCGCGAAAAATTGCGCGATTTGCTGCGTCGACGCGCCGTTGATCGTGACTTCGAGATACAGCTCGCCGCGAGCAGGCGCAGTGGCGGGGATCGGCGCGGAAGGCGGGATCGCGAGCGACGGCGGCGTCACTTGCGCGAGCAACTGCGCGTCCAGCACGGCGTGCTGTTCAACCTCTTGCGCATGCGCCGCTCCGGCCGCCAGTGCGCAGACGGTCCAGGTCCAGCACAGCGCGCCAGGGGAGGAGGGACGCGGCGAGCGCCTCCGCACGGGTCAACGCGCGGGTACAGCCGACACCGCTGCCCCGCTAGCCGGCTCGACGGCGATCCGGGTCGTGAACGCCTCGCCGTTGACGACGGCATGCAAGGTCGCCGACGCCGCGCCCGCAGGCGCACCCGCGATCGGCCAGCGTCGCGTGGCGTGTGGCAGGGCGTAGCCGAGGAGGCCTGAGGAGACTTGCGTCGATTGACCATTCGGCCATTCAAGCCGGACCTGGCTGAGTTGGGCGTGGCCCGTCGCGTGGTTCGCGGCGCGCAGCATCAGCGCTGCGCCCGATGCAGCCGAAGCGGGCGGCGCAGCGTGCTCCAGCGCGAAATCGACGACCGGCGGCTTGCCCTCGGGCGCGCCGACGAACACCGGCACGGAATAACGCAACTGGACGCGCACGCCCGTGGTCTGCGCGGTCTGGTCGTTCGGAATTTCGTCGATCAGCAGGCGATATGTCTCTTCCTCGCTTACCGGCGTATTGCCGACGCGCAGAATGCGCACCGTCTGATCGGCACCGGGCGCGATCTGCACGATCGGCGGACTGGCGACCACCCGGTCGCTGCGTTCGAGGCGGTCTTCGTCGAGCGCCTGGGTCCAGCCGAACACGCGGACCTGCGCGTTGATCGGCGTCGTGCCGTCGTTGTGCAAGGTCAGCGCGGCCGCAGGGCGATCGGCGGAGAGATCGAGACGAATCGGGGAGACCTGCAGGGCGGCGGCATCGGCGAATTGCGTAGGCACGAACGCGATCAGCCCCGCGCCGAGCAAGACAGCGGCGCGAGGAAAAAGCCAGCCGGCGAGCCGTCGAGCGGCCCGTTGGAACTGCGCACGCCGCATCAGAACGTGACGGTCGCGGTGACAGTCGACGAGTAGGTGCCGGCGGCGGGGGTGTTCTGCGGCGCGACGCGGCCGTAGACCGTCAGGGTCTGCGCAGCGCCCGTGCCCGTGCCCGATTGGGTATCGGTGCCGACCGTCTGGCCCCAGATGAGCGAGCGCGCCGCATCACGGTAGAGCTGATAGGCGACTGTCGGCGCCGGCGTGCCCGTGCCGCCGAGGAGCCGGTTGGCCACCGTCGAACCGCCTACCGAGCCAGCGTCGAGCCCGACGTTGTAGGGCGCGCCATTGGTGCAGGTGACCGAGAGCGTGGTCGTTTGATCGATGTTCGTCGCGATGACGCCGGAATTACCGAAATTCAACGTGTTCGCGGCAATCTGGCAGTCGTTTTGCAGCGTCAGCGTGACGCTGAACGTGGTGGTGCGGGTAGCGGCCAATGCGCCGAACGGCAACAACGGCGCGGCTGCCAGGGCGAACGACAACAACGAAACGGGAATGGAACGACGACGCATCTCTCAACCTCACTCGTGGACCCTTTGCGCTGAAGTCGCGCGTTTTTTGGGCAGGCGAGCGAAATTATGTCGATTCCTCGTACGAGAACGGTAACGGTTTGTAACTTGTGTACGTCATGACACAGACAAAGGCTAGACGCTTGATTCAAAAAGCAATTTCTATGTATTTTTCACCCCTGGCAGGAGGAGTGTTATCGGTCGAAATGACCGACGTTGCAAACGGCTTGTCTGTGAGGATGCTGTACTGGCCGCCCGCGATGCATGCGACGGTGGTGCGACGATCGTCTGTATTCATGGTGCAGCGATCGAGGACGGTCAGCGACACGCGGACTTCCCCTACTTGCGTGCCGGCGCGCGCCGACGGTAGGCCGATCAGCAGAAGAGCGGCCAGGGTGACAAGCGTGACGACGCTTGGTTTGATGACCGATTGTTGTTTTGACAGCGGGCGGTTCATATCGGAGAGAAGACGAAGTTGGAGCGTTGCGGTCGCCAGGGAAACGACCGCGGGCGAAACGATGGCTCACCTGGTTCAGTTAACGGCAAGGTCGATCGTGACTTGAATGCCGGGCTTTTGGCAGCGGAGCGCTGCGCGTTCAATGCGCTGCGCGGTGTCGGAAGCTTGAGACCTTGCCGCTGGTGCAAGGCCCACTTCCTCAAGGATACCGACGCCGGCTTTGCGCCGCGACAACGCAATCGAACACTACTTGATGACGAATTTGTAATGCCCTTGCGTCCGGTGGCCGTCATCGGCAACGGCCACCCACGCAACGGAGCAACTCCCCGGCGCAAGACTCGCCAGCGCCACCTTCATTAGCTTTTTGTTGCCTGCGTCCACTGTCGATTTGCCACTGGTCACGGACTTTCCCTGCGTGTCCGTTACCGTGATCGAACTGAAGGCAGGCTCGAGCGCATCGTCGAATTCGATCGATACCTCGTGCGGCGCCGGCGAGACGGTCGCGCCCGCCTCGGGCGATTGATGCGTCGGATACGCGTGCGCGCAAGCAAGCTGCGCGAGCACGAGGGCTGAAGCGGCAACGAGGCCGCGCATGAGAGTGGTCGTGTTCATGGATGGAGGAGTGGTTTGCCGACTGAGTTCGGGAAGATGTCGTCAAGATAGAAATGCGCTTGCAGCAGCACGCCCGTGTGTCTGCCGGACGCCCGATTGACCGGCAACTGCGCCTCGATGCCGAGTTGTCCCCAGCGAGTGAGCCAGATGACCCCGGGATTGATCGTGCCGGTCGTATGGCCCGAACACGGTCCTTGAGTGCATGTGTTCATCGGGAATTCGACCACCGGAATGAAGTTGTTGAACGGCGCTCCGAGACCCAGGTTTTTGACCTGCGATTGCAGATAGGGAATGCTGTACTGAATCGTGACGCCCCAATCGAGCGAATTCGGCGCCGACGCATTCGTCGTGTAGTTCGGCGCGATTTCACCGGTAATGGCGAGCGGTCGCAGATAACTCAGGCTATCGGGCAAGTCTCCGAAGCCCTTGCCGAAGAAGAGCGCCGGGGCGATCGTCGAGAACGAGTCGCTGACCGATTTCGCTCCAGTGCCTCCGAGCGCCGCACTCACGCCTACCGACACCATGAACTCGTGCTTCGCGTTCACGTATGCCAGATACTTGAGCCCGAGTTCGACGTTGTCGAAGCCTTTGGCAGAACCGTTCTCCGGCGCGTTCTGACTGAGATAAGCGCCCCCGACACTCAGCGCGAGGTTCGAGGTGATCAGCTTGTCCCATTCGAACGACGTCGAGTTGAAGTTCGCGTCGTTGCCGTCGTCGTTCGGCGCCTTGATATGGCCGAACTGGAAGTTGACTTCATCGCCGACGCCGGGATCGTCGACTGACATCGTCGCCGGGAAAACGCGGTCACCGGCGATTGCGTGTGCGCTCGCGGGCGCGTTGTATAGAAGCGAGGCAGCGGCAGCCGTCACGGCGAGCGAAGCCGTGAGCAGCGACACGCCGCCACGTGTTGACGTGGTTTGCATGGGCTCATCCTTGAAGACGGTCGTATTGGTGCGCGCGCAGCCGGGAGCGGACGCGCGAAGGCACTGAATTTCTATGCGACTCGGATCAGGATGCGAAAGGTGGCGCGCGCGGTTGCGCGACGGTTAGCGTGACGACACGCCGCAAGTTCTCGAAGCGCGTGGCGATGCGATGCTGGATGGCCCAGACCGTGAACGCAAATACCGCGAGCGCGCTGGGCAGTGCGGGTACGTGGGTGAGGAGGTGGCAGTAGGCACAGGCCTGCCCGTCGTGCAGAGATGAATGGTGGCTGGCGTCCTCGTCGGGCGACGGTTGTGCCGAGCAGAAGGAGTGGGAATGCGCATTGTGGCCGCTTTGCGCGAGCGTTTGCGAGACGACGGGCGCGAACGTCGCGAGCAGGATTGCAAGCAATCCGAGCATGACGCCGATCTTCCGGTGAAAGCGGCTGCGCATATCGGGCTGGATGGTTGAGAGTACCCGTCGATTTCGGGCGATTATGCCATGCGTTCAGCGGGTTGCCGCTTGCTCGACGCGTCAGGCAGGCGCGCCGAGTTGACGCAGAACGGTCGCGTGATCGAAGTAGACTTTTTCGCAGATGAGATCGGCGTCGTCGAAGACAAAAATCAACGCGCTCTGGACTTCCATCGGCTTGTTTGTCGCGGCCATGCCAGCCCATACGCCGCGATGCGTGCCTCCGAATCTGGCCTCCACGACGACGACGTCATCGCCATGATGCACTGCGTCTTTCGTGAGCCAGAAGTCGGGAAATGCGGCGAGCAACTGGTTGAGAAGCCCTTCGACGGCATCCGCCCCGTCGGCAATCAGACCCACGGCCGGCACTTCGTATCGCGGATTGCGGA
This sequence comes from Caballeronia terrestris, assembly GCF_001544515.1. Taxonomy (GTDB): domain Bacteria; phylum Pseudomonadota; class Gammaproteobacteria; order Burkholderiales; family Burkholderiaceae; genus Caballeronia; species Caballeronia terrestris. Next base: position 193,069 of record NZ_FCOL02000005.1, on the reverse strand, counting down.
AGGTGGCCAGTGCGGCGGCGACGTCATGGCGCACGGCTTCCGCTTCGATGTGAGCGTTCACGACGGCATCGCGACGCGTTCTGAGAGCTTGCCTGTCCGCCGTATCCATGATTTTCTCCAGCAGTCCCGTCAATGTCATTTTAGTTCGTCGGGGGGCGCCGAGGGCTCACGTCGACATGCTTCGGCAGCGACAGCGCATCGTGTATTGAACTGACGAACGTTCGACCGATACCATAGACACTCCTCAGCCCGCGGACCGGGCGCCCGCTGCCTCCAAAGGCTGCAAAGGAGAGGCAGATGGGACGTAATCTTCATACCACCGGGAATCGGCTGCGAGCCGCGCTTCGAGCGCTGCTGTTTCTGGCTGTGCCGTGCGTTGTGAGCACGGCGCTTCCGGCGCAGAAACCGACGTCCACGGATGCCAGTCACGCGAGCAAGAAGACATCGCGCCACGCCGGCCTCGATCACTCCGGCAAGCCTAGTAAAGGCAAGGCCTCCTACTATGGCCGGGAGTTCTACAAGAAGAAAATGGCCGACGGTACGAAGATGAATCCGCAATCCAATGCCGCCGCGAGCAAGACTCTCCCGCTAGGCACCAAGGCCCGGGTCACGAATCTGGAGAACGGCAACAGCGAGGTGGTCGAAATCAGGGATCGCGGTCCCTATGTCAAGGATCGAATCGTCGACGTGTCACCGAAAACGGCCGACAAACTCGGGTTGAAGGAAAACGGTACTGCGCGCGTCGAGGTCAAACCGATCGAAGTGCCGCAGCCAGATGGGACGGTGAAGCAGGGCGCAGGGGCGCAGTAAGCGTTCCGCGCGCAACCGTCGTGTCGAGCATAAAATCGGCTGATGTCCTTCCATCGATGGCGGGCCGTCATGAACACTCACGACACACGTTGCGTTCGACCGGCGCTCGCTGCGCTATGCGTGGCTTCGCTCGCGACGCTCGCCGCGTGCGGGGCAAACTCCTGCATCGGCTTTGACGCCTGTAGCGGCGCATACGTGATTCCGAGCGTCGCACTATCCGGAACCGCCGCGACCGGCAAGGCGCTCGCCAGCGCGACGGTCGGCGTCACTTGCGCGCAAGGCTCAGGTTCCACGTTGTCCGATGGCGGCGGGCACTACAGCATCACGCTCAACGCCGCGCTTCCTTGCATTCTCACGGTAACTTCCGGTGGCGCGACCCTGCATTCGCTGGCGATCGCCGGCGGCACGTTCAATACGACGCCCGAGACCGAGTTGATGCTCGTCTACCTCGCTTCGCAACTCGATACGACCGAAAGCAACCTCATCGCGGGTTTTCCCAACAACGCGCGCTACCAGCAAGTACTCGCGAACGAGAGCAATGTGATGGCTGCCCAGTCGGCGGTCGTCGCAAATTTGCAGCAGGGCTATTCGGTCACACTGTCGACGCCGGCGTTTCTGACGACACCGTTCATCGTCGGGCAAGCAGGCGTCGACAGTGATCTCGACACGCTGGCGAAAGCAGGCGCCATCGATGCCAACGGTATGCCCGATCCGGCCGCCGTCGCCTTGCTGACGACGGCGGGTCGCGCGCATCCGATGTGAATGATGGGCGGGAATGCAAGTGTCGGGGAAATTTGAGCCCGCTCCTCCGTTTCGATTTCTTGGGCTCGATGCCCGCTGACGCCTCGCGACGCTCGCTCAGGCAATCGGTTTGTTGCCAAGGACTTCGCGTGCCTCGTCGCTTGCGAGCAACCCGCGATCCTTGCGGTTCGCAGCGCTCGCAGCATAAACGTCCTTACGTGCATGTGTGATGCCGAGCGGCCGAAAGCCGTTGGCCGGATTGAACGCCATCTGATTGACGATCGTCTCGTCGGCGTCCGAAGGCGGCGACGATATCTCCAGCACGCCGACTTGAACGAGCGGCGCGTCCCACGCCACCGAAGCGTCGTTCACAGGCGTGCGTTCTTCGTCGAGGAAAAGCTGCACATCGAGTTTCCATCTGACCGGACCGTTCGCAAGCCGGCTGATGATGTCCTCGCGGAGATAGTCGTCCGCGTGCCTGTCCCCGACTGTGCCCGCGACGCTCGAATCGTGCGGCGACAGCACGTATTTGATCGCGGTATCGCCCAGTTGCACGACCGATCCCCAGTAACGCTCGGTCGCGAGGCTCGCCACCTCGTGAAACTTGATCTCCCTGGCAAGGATCTCGAGAGCGTGAATCCCGTCGCCTGCTTTGAGTTCGCCCGACGACAATTCGTGCACTATCTTGCCGGACGCATCGGCCAGGCCGCCGGCGAGCTTCGCCACGATGATGTCGGCCACCGCCATGAACTGCGTCGCGTTGCGCGAATGCGAGCGGCCGCCTTCGTTCGTCATCAGCAGATCGGTTTCGATTCCGTCAGCGGTGAAGAACTTCAGCGCTATACCGCGCACGTCGGATTTGGTATCGGCGAAAGGGCACGGCTGGCCGTTCGAGAAGCGGCACGCCACGCGATATTCCACTGGCTGCCCGGCTGCATCGCGCTCGATGAACGGGCCGGCTCGAACGGCGGCGGGGATCGTCTCGGCGAGGCGCAGGACGCCGAATGCGCCGAGCAGTTGCTTCTGGTGCTGCGCGCGGTCGATACGGCCGCCGAGGTTCGTATGGGCGCTCGCAGCGATCGCTTGCTGCTGCGCGCGAACGCGCTCGACGAGCATGGCGATCGTGTTCGCATCGTCGGGCTGGTCGGTCCAGCCGGTGCCTTCGGTGTTCATGGTGTCGCTCCTTCGCGGGTGTCGTCCGCGACCAAAACGATGATTGAAGTGTAGGTCTTTTCAGTGGCTCGAAGACTGCGGATCTGAAGGTGCGCTGCGGCGAGATTGCCGACGATACGACGTAAAGACGGTCGTAGAATATCGATTTGAATTGCTTTTGCGGCGACTTCAAGGAGACGACATGAACGCGGTGTGCCCGCTGCACGGGCCAACGAAAATCATCGGCACGAATGCGTACGGGTTTCCGGTCTACGCGTGCTGCTGCGACGACACGGCCTATGTGGCCCCACCGGATGCATGTACGCGAGCACCCACGCAACGTGGACGCGACCCGCAGCCCGAACAACCGAAGACGCGCAAAGAATGATGGCGTACCGCTCCGCTATTTTCTTCCATGCACAATGGAGGCTCTTCGACAGCGTTGCATGGCCTGAAGGGCCAACTCTGGTCGACAGCGTTGCATGGGACCAGAGTAAGGCCCTGAAGGGCCAACTCTGGTCGACAGCGAGGTAGGTCATGCCATCACCGATATCTCTCGTGCTGTTCGATATGGAAGGCGTGCTGACCCACTACGACCGCTCCGCGCGAGTCGATCATCTGTCGGCGACGACGGGCCAGCCGCCTGACATGGTGCGCCACGCCATCTGGGGTTCCGGTCTCGAAGCGCGCGCCGACGCTGGTCAGATCACCGACGATGAATATCTGAGCGCCTTGGGTGAAATGCTCGGTTGCCGGGTCGATCGCGAGAAATGGCTGGCGGCGCGCCACGCGTCGATCACACCCAACGCGCAGTCGCTCAAGCTTGCCGAGCGCGTGGCCCAGCGGCACAAAATCGCGGTGCTGACCAACAACTGCCGTCTCGTCACCGACCATATCGGCTATCTCAATCCTGGAGTCGCGCGTGTGTTCGGCCCGCATGTGTATGCATCCGCTTCATTCGGCGCGTCGAAACCGGCGGCCGAGGCGTATTTGCGCTGCGTGGAGCAACTCGGCATCGGCGCGAGCGAGACGCTTTTCATCGACGATACGGACGCCAACGTCGCCGGCGCAATCGATGCAGGGCTGCATGGGCATCGTTTCGTCGACGCCGATGCGCTCTCGAAGGAACTGGAGCACTGGAAATTGCTGTGAGCATCTCGCTATCGCGATGGAGCCGCGAGATCTCCAATCTGCTTCAACTCTTCGATCAGCGCGGCGATCTTGGGCAACTTCTCCCGATCGCGTGCGTAGGCCGCAAAGACATCGAGATCGGGAAACCTGAGCGCGGGCGCCGCGTCAATCAGGCTGCCGTCCTCCAGTGCGGACGCCGCGGCATACATCGGCAGGACCGCCACGCCGAGCCCCGCGCGACACAGGTCCGCCAGCGCAAACAAATCGCTTACCACCATCTTTGGCACGAAATTGACCTCAGCGGCCCTGTCCTGCCAGATCACATGCCAGCTCGTGCGCGGCGCGTAGGTTCGCAGCGCAAGGCAGTCGTGATCGACGATTTGCGCAGGCTCGGACACCGGCCCGCGCAAGGCGAGATACGCGGGCGATGCGCACAGGCACAACGCAACCGAAGCGATGCGCTGCTCGCTGATCCCCGACTGCGCGGTCGTCGCGAGGCGCACGGCGACGTCATGGTTTCCTTCGAGCAAATCCGCATACCGGTCCGACAGATCGACTTCGAAGCGCAAGCGTGAGTAGCGCGTGGCAAGCCGCGCAAGGCAGGGCACGACGCACGCACGCCCGAACGCGGTCGGCATCGTGATGCGCAGCAGGCCTTCGGGCTCCGCCGTGCGGCGCTGCGCGCGCTCGTCGGCTTGTCTCAGGCGCAGCAGGATGTCGCGCAACTCGTCGGCGTAAGAGAGGCCGGCATCGGTCAATGCGACGTGCCGGGTCGTGCGTTCGATCAGCCGGACGCCGAGCCGGCCTTCCAGAATCGACACTCGCCGGCTGATGGTGGACTGCGTCACGCCCAGCTCGCGCGCGGCTGCGCCGAAGCCGCCGCATTCCGCGACCATCAAAAACGTTTCCGCCTCGAACAGGCCCATTGTATTCATGCGTTTTCTCGATGATTCATATCCTCGAAGATTAGGTTAATCGACGTGGCGGATCAATATATTCTGGCGACTTGCAAGCGCATCGCAATTCGTCGATGGGCAAACGAAGGAGTGAACGTATGAACGCCAGCGATCTGTCCCGAATCTTCTACGCCAGCGCAACCGACTTGGCGCGCCTCATCCGCACCCGTGAGCTTTCGCCGGTCGAAGTCGTCGAAGCGCATCTGCATCGGATCGAAGCTGTCAATCCGAAGGTCAATGCGGTGGTCACGCTGATGCGCGACGATGCGCGCAAGGCCGCGAAGGCAGCCGAGACAGCCGTGTTGAACGGCGATACGCTCGGCCCTCTGCACGGCGTGCCGTTTTCCATCAAGGACGCGCTGGATACGGCCGGCGTCCTGACGCAGCGCGGCTCGAAGCTCTTCGCCGGCAATATCCCCGACAAGGACGCTACGGCGGTCGCGCGCTTCAAGGCGGCTGGCGGCATCCCGCTGATGAAGACCAATCTGCCCGAATTCTCGGCATGGACCGAGACCGACAATCTTGTCACCGGCCGCAGCAATAATCCGTGGAATCTGGAGCGCACGCCCGGTGGTTCGTCGGGAGGCGAGTCGGCGGCAATTGCGGCCGGCATGTCGCCGATCGGCATCGGCAGCGACGTCGCGATCTCGGTGCGCGGTCCCGCCGCGTTCACCGGCATCGCGGCGCTGAAGGCCACGCACGGTCGCGTGCCCTACACGGGTCACTATCCGAGCGTCATCGCGCGATGGTGGCATGTCGGCGCGATGGCCCGCTCGGTCGGCGACGTCGCACTGGGCTATTCGATTCTCAAGGGACCGGACGGCGTCGATGGATACGCGATCCACGCCCGCGACGCTGAATCCAGCACCCGGATCGCCGGCCAGCCGATCCGGGTCGGCTGGGTCTCCGATGCGGCGTTCGGCCCCGTGGATCCCGAGATCAGCGCAGCGGTCAAGGCCGCTGCGGCGCAACTCGCGGAACTGGGATGCGATGTCGAAGAGGTTCGGCTGCCCTTTCTCGACAACCCGCTCGGCGCGCTGATGACCGTCGTCTACGGCGAGATCGTGCCTTACGTGAAAGCGCTTGCCGCCGGGCGCGCGGAGGAACTGCACGCGGTCGGGCGAGGGATCGTGGAGATGCCGGACCCGTCGTTCGCGGATTACCTTGCTGCGGAGACGAAAGCCGAAGCCCTGAGGTCCGGCTTTGCCGGTTTCTTCCAGAAGTACGACGTGTTGCTGACTCCGGTCAATCCGATGACCGCCACGCTGCACGGTGCGCAGGAACTCGTCGTCGATGGCGTCACGGTGCCCTGGACGCACGTCATGAGCGCGACCTCGCCGTTCAATCTCACCGGGTTGCCCGCGCTTTCGGTGCCCTACGGCTTCAGTTCGGAAAGCCTGCCGATCGGTATTCAGCTCGTCGCCAAGTGGCTCGATGAAGCCACCATCCTGCGATTGGGCGCGATGCTCGAACGTCGCGGTGGTTTGGGTGATCGTAGGCCGAGCCTTTGATGATCCGCACCCGTTCCCCGTGCATGGCTGCGGGAATCGGGTGCGTCAAATAGTTGACACCCGATGAATCAAGCGTGCACGTCCCGCTCGCCGATCGGTCGCACGGCTTCTTCCGCCTGCATCTCCTCCACCCCGTGGCGAGCACGATATCGGCGAACCCACAGCGCGGTCAGAATCGGCACGAGGATGGCGGTCACCAGACACGCGGTTGCGACCATCGCCGTCGCCGCCGGTACGAGCGGCTTGAAGCGCGGAATCATCTCGCCGATGATCGCCGGATTCGCTACCGCCGCCCCCGCCGTCGACGACGCCGCCAGTCCCGCCGCGCCATTGCCGCCGGCAATCCAGCGGTCCGCGAAGATCAACGGGATGCCCGTCACGACGATGACCCCCAGCCCGAGGATGATGCCCGGCAATCCGCTCGTCACGATCACGTGCAGGTCGATGCCGTTGCCGAGCGCAAAGCCGAAGAACGGAATCAGCGGATGGACGCAGCGGCCGAAGAGTTCGCGCAGGTCGGCGTCGAGGTTACCGAGCGTGAAGCCGACCAGGAACGGCAGCACCGCGCCGACGAAAAGCCGCGGCTCGAAGACCGCGACGCCCGTCGCGCCGAGAATGAGCATGCTGACGAGCGGCCCGGATTCCACCGACATCAGCACGAACGCGCCCGCCTCTTCGCGACTGCCGTATTGCTGCATGACGGCGGCGTAGAGACCGCCGTTGGTCATGTCCATCGACGTCGTGATGGCCAGCACGGACAGCCCCGCAAAGAGACCGCTCTTGATCCCATCGATTGGGATGAAGTGCGCCGCAATGATCGTCGCGACCCAAGCGACGAGCATCTTCGTGACGAGCAACGTGCCCGATTTGCGCAACACGGTTCCGGTCGCGCGAAGATCGATGGTCGCGCCCATGCAGAAGAACCAGACCGCGAGGATCGGCACGGTGCCGCTGATCAGGCCGTTAGTGAACGATCCGAAGTACTTGCCCGCGCCCGGCGCGAACGTATGAACGCAGGCGCCGAGCAGCAAGGGCACCAGCATGAGGCCGCCTGGAATGCGGTCAATCGCTTTCTTGATTTTCACGTCTCCTCCGTGGTTTGTCTGTACGGATGGCGGGCTTGTCTGCCCGGTGCGGTCGCCGTTTGTGCCAACGTGCGTAACGCTCTGGCGCAATATAGCATCGCTTTTTTCAGTGCGCTCGGCACGCTCGAAAAGAGAAGTTAATCGTTTACCCGAGAGCGGGCAGCCTCATGGAGTTCGCGTTGTGATGCGCCCTTTGCAGACTATTATCGAAAGTCGTTGCCAACCGAAAAGGAGATTGCAATGCCTGAACTCGTCACATGCGTGTGGTTCGATGAAGGTCGAGCGCGCGAGGCGGCGGAGTTTTACGCGGCCACCTTTCCTGACAGCCATGTCGATGCAGGGCATGTATCGCCTATACCGGGCATTGGGCAAGGTCCGGAATTGACGGTCGAGTTCACCGTGCTCGGCCGGCGCTTCGTGGGACTTAACGGCGGGCCCAATTACAAGCCGAACGAGGCGATCAGTTTCATGGTCCTGACGGATGATCAGAAAGAGACCGACCGGTACTGGAATGCGGTCATTGGCAATGGCGGAGCAGAAGCGCCTTGTGGATGGTGCAAGGACCGCTGGGGCTTCTCGTGGCAGATCACGCCGAAGCGGTTGCTCGAACTCGTCAACAGCGCTGATCAGGATGTCGGCAGGCGCGCGATGGAGGCGATGATGACGATGAAGAAGATCGATATAGCCGGGATCGAGCGCGCGGCGACCGCTGCGTAACGCATATACGGCGGAGTCGAGATGAAAGCCACATGCATCGCCGCAATCTCGCTCTTCGTTCTCGCGTGGATGACTCAGGCGTGTGCACAAGGCGAGCGTCTGACAGACGCCCAAATGGCTGGCGTCGTCTTCGTGGCGAATCAGGCGGAGATCGCCGCGGGAGAACTGGCATTGCAGAGGACTCAGTCCAGAAGCGTGCAGGCCTTCGCAAGGCGGATCGTCGCCGAGCATGGACAGGTCAATCAGGAAATCGCCGCGTTGACGCAGAGACTCGCGGCCACTCTTCAACGAAGCGCAACGAGCGACGCATTGACTAAAGAAGCCAACGACGATCTCGCGAGGCTCAACGAAGTCGACTCGCGCGGATTCAACGAAGCGTATCTCGATCGTGAGGTCGACAGTCTTGGTCGGCTGGTCAACTCCACCGACGCCTTCATCCGATCGACAACCAGCGCGGACCTCAGGATGCTCCTGATCCGCTCCCGCCCGTCCTTCATTTTTCATCTCGACCAGGCGCGACAACTGAAGCTGTCGATAGGCTCACCGGGCATCGGTCGATAGGTCGGGGACGAGCAACACACGGAGGCACACGATGAAGCTCGGACGCATGCTTCGGTGGGGTTTCGCGGTGCTGGCCGCATCGGTGTTCGGCGCGGTGTACGCGCAAACGACCGGTGAAGCATTCGGCAGTCCGGGCGCAACGGCGCTGCATGGTCCGGCGCGCAAGTCGTTTCTCGGGACGGCGCTGACATCGGCTTCGCAAGTGTATTTCACCGGGTATCGTGGCATCGTTTCGGAGGTCTATTACCCGGTCCTCGACACGACGGAATCGGTCGATCTGCAGTTCCTTGTCGGCGATGCAGGCAGCGCATCCGTCGATGAGGAAAAGCTTCAGTCGTACAAGGCTGCGCAAACCGATTCGCGCACGATGAGCTGGCAAGTGACGACGGGCAACAGCGCGCACAACTGGGCGATCGACAAGACCGTCTACAGCGATCCCAGGCGCCATTCACTGATCGAGCGCGTGACGTTCCACGCACTGAACGGCACGCGTCTCTCCGACCACAATCTGTATCTGCTGTTCAAGCCGCATCTCGACAATTCCGGCTCGGGCAACACCGCATGGACCGCGACCGCCGCCAATGGCTGGACGATGCTCGTCGGCCACCGTAACGCGCGCTATTCGGCGCTCGCAGTGTCGTTGCCGTGGAAAGTGCAGGGCGGAACGATGATGGTATCGAACGGCTTCGTCGCGCAAAGTGATGGCTGGACCGATCTTCTCGGCAGCGCGGTGCCGGACAGGAAGATGGACTGGACTTATTCATCGGCGACGGGCGGCAACGTCGCGCAGATGGGCTGGCTCGACACGGGCGACGCCAACTCGAGCAGCATTTCGTTCAACGTGGTGCTGTCGTTCGACAGCGCGTCAGCGAACGGCGCGATGCAGACCGCCTCCGGCACGCTCGGCGACGACCTCGACAGCCTGCGCAGCCAATACGACACCGCGTGGCATACATACACTGCGGGCCTCTCGACGCAGGGCGGCAGCGCCGACGATGAGTATTACCTCGCCGCGATGACGCTCAAGACCATGCAGGACAAGAGCAACGGCGCGATGATCGCGGGCATCGGCACGCCTTGGGGCGAGACGCAGGGCGAGGGCAACATCGGCGGCTATCACCTCGTGTGGTCGCGCGATCTATTCAAGTTCGCCAATGCGCTGATCACGGCGGGCGATACGGCGACACCGGCTACCGTCGTCCATTATCTCTTCGACACGCAGCAGCAAAAAACCGACTGCGGCAAGGCCGAATACGATGCGGACGGCTGTTCTCAAGGATTCAGCCGGACCGGCCGCTTTCCGCAGAATTCGTGGGTCAGCGGCTGGCCGTACTGGCAGGGCACGCAGATGGACGAGCAGGCGATGCCGATCCTCCTCGCGTGGCGGCTGGGTCCGGGCGTGTATAACGCGTTGTGGCCGCAGATCCGGCTGACCGCCGACTACATTCTCGGTACGGGGCCGTGGACGTATCAGGATCGCTGGGAAGAGAACGCCGGCTATTCGCCTTCGACGATCGCCGCCGAAGTCGCGGGGCTAGTCGCCGCCGCGCGCATCGCCGGGGAGAACGGCGACGTCGCGCGTGCCGGCAAATATCTCAGCGCCGCCGATTACTGGCAGCAGAACGTGACGCGCTGGACCTTCACGAGCAATGGCTTCTACGGCAGCGGCCGATACTACGTCCGCATCAATCCGGCGAGCATGGGCCGATCGGGCAGCGGCCCGCGGGTTTTCGAGCCGGCGAGCTATCCCGACTCGGGGCAGAACTACCTCGTCAAGAACGGCGGCGGCACGCGGGACGAGCGCGCGGTCGTCGATGGCGGCTTTCTCGAACTGGTCCGCATGGGCGTCAAGCGCGCCGACGATCCGACGATCGTAAGCACGCTCGCGGTCTACGACGCTGTGCTCGCGACAACGATCAAGGACGCGAACCAGGCGTGGTTCCGCTACAACTTCGACGGCTACGGCGAGCACAACGACGGCAGCAACTTTGACGGGACCGGTGTCGGACGCGCGTGGCCCATCTTTACCGCCGAGCGCGGCATGTACAGCATCGCGAGAAGTGGAACCGGCAGCAGCGGCGCGCCGTATCTCGAAGCGATCAGGACCTATGCTACGCCCGAGGGCTTCATCCCCGAGCAGATCTGGACGAAGACCACGACGCTGCCCGACAACTGGCAAGTGGTGACGCCGACGGGCGTGACAGTCGGCGCGCCGACCGGATCGATGGCGCCGCTCAACTGGGCGATGGGCGAATACATCAGCTTGCTGGCATCGATCCGCGCGGGCAGGGTGGTCGATATCCCGGTGATCGTGTGTGCGCGCTACGCCAATTGCTTGGTGCCGCCGTCGAGCGGCGAGACGGGCGTCACGTTTGGCGTGAATGCCACTACACAGCCGGGGCAATACGTCTACGTTACCGGCGATGCGGCAGCGCTCGGGGACTGGAACACCGACCTTGGCTTGCCGCTCGATCCGGCAGGCTACCCGGTCTGGAACAACGCGTTGAATCTCGCGGCGGCGACGAGCGTTCAATACAAGTACTACCGCAAGAATTCCGATGGCAGCGTGACGTGGGAAAACGTGGCGGGTGGGGGCAATCGAATGGTGCATGTACCGGCATCGGGCGGAGCGGCGGTGAATGACGTCGTCAGTTGGTAAGGGTGCTTACTCTTCGGGCGCGAACCGCAGCATCTTTTGTTTAAGCTCCGCGGGCACCTCGACCTTGCATCGATTCTCAAGCGAAAACAGTACCACCGTCTGATCGATCTTCGCGCGCAATTCCGCACCGACGCGCGCCGTCAGGCGCATTTTGATCGAGCTCTTTCCGACTCCCTGCACTTGCAAACCGAATCGCAGGGTTTCTCCATGCTTGCTCGTGCTGGTGATCGGCGCCGGTCCCATCGGCCAGATGCACATGCAATTGGCGGTGCGCGCGGACGCGGCACCCGTGATCGTCGTCGAGCCGAATGCGCAGCGCGCGGCCCTCGCGAAAGAACTGGGCGCGGATTTCGTCGTGACCGATCCCGCGCAGATCGATGCCACCGTGCGCGCGGCGACAGATGGCAGTGGCGTTGATGTCGCGATCGAAAGCGTCGATTCGACCGAACTTTATGAGCAGGCGTTCACGCTGATCCGTCCCGGAGGCCGCGTGATTGCGTTCGGTCTCGCCAAACCGGGCCACACGTTCAGGATCACCGCGCTCGACTTTGTGCTGCGCGAACAGGGCGTGCAAGGCAGTGTCGCCGGCATGGGCGACGACATGCACGGAGCGGCCACGTTGCTCGGCTATCGACGCGTGGATGTCGCGCCGTTCCTCACCACGATCTATCGGCTCGATGACGTTCAGGCCGCGTTCAAGCGACTGGCTGAAGACAAGAGTGTCCTGAAGGTTCAGTTGCAGATCGCCTGAGCCAATCCATCGTCACCAACGCGCAGAAGAGGCCGTCCATGAACGCTCCGGAAGTGAAGGGAATCAGCAAGACGTACCCCGGCGTACGGGCGTTGCATCGCGTGGAATTCTCATGCAGCAAGGGATCGGTGCATGCGCTCGTCGGCGAAAACGGGGCTGGTAAATCGACGTTGATCAAGGTCCTGAACGGCGCGACCGCTCCCGACGGAGGCGAACTCGTACTCGATGGCGCGGCCTACGCACCGGCATCGCCGAGCGAGGCGGTCGCTGCAGGCGTATCGACGATCTATCAGGAATTCAACCTGATTCCCGCGTTGAGCGTCGCCGAGAACATCTTTCTGGGCCGCGAACGGATCACGCGCGGGTTCCTCGATGGCGCATCCATGCGCAGCGAAACGAAGGCGCTGCTCGCGCGCATCGGCGCACCGACCGACGTGCGCAGGGGTGTCAGCACGCTGTCGGTGGCCGAGCAACAACTCGTCGGGATCGCCAGGGCGCTTGCGGTTTCGGCGCGCGTGCTGATCATGGACGAACCGTCCGCGACGCTATCCGATCACGAGATGACGCTGCTCTACAACGTCGTGCGGACGCTCTCACGCAACGGCGTGACGATCCTCTATGTGTCGCATCGGATGGATGAAATCTTCGACCTCTGCGACACCTGCACGATCTTGAAAGACGGTCGATCGGTCTGCACGCGCAAGGTGGCGGACCTCGACCGCGCGTCGCTGATTCGTCTCATGGTCGGCCGCGAAGTCGATACGCGCTTTCCGGATCGGCGTAATAGTGACGACGCAGCCAGTACCGACATCGTGCTCGACGTAAAAGCGCTGCCGTGCAAGCGCAATTCCGTCGCGTTACATCATTCAGCTTTCTCCTGAGACCAATCGCTAGGCATAACCGGTTCCATGATCAGGACGTGCTTCAGAACGCCTATCTGGGCGCGCTTGAATGAGACGCTGGACATAGTCTCGACGAGGGTGTCATTTTCCTGTTCCACCGGACCGCGCAGCCAACGGTTGCCCCCGTCGTGATGGTATCGTGCATGTCAGTGCTGCCGAACGGCGAGGCCACCGATATGGCCGAATCGCGCAACCGCAGCGATGAAGGCATGCGTCGAGGAGGTCATGATGAATGAGTCGTGCGCGAAACCGGCGGCACGCATCACATGTGTATTGCTCGCGGCTCTGTGGATTCCGGGTGCAGCGCAATCACAGCAGGAGGACCGCGACGCGCGCCGGGCGCGGCGGGACGCTGAACTGACCGAATTGCGAGCGAACGGGTACCGGTCGACCCTCAAAGACCGCGACTATCCGCAGAACATACAGAACGCGCAGCGCAAGATCGAACAAAAGAAAGCGTCGGCCGCTCCTGCTGGATCGGCTCCCTAGCGGCGGCGAAAGGCGCTGTCGCATTCTCGGGCGCATGCGCCTCGTCGAGACCTCTCCGCAGTACAGCCGTGCCTGCAAGGCAAATCGAAGCTGCGCCATCGAGTAACACCTCTCTCGTTCACTGTACCAAGACACAACACCTCACGCCCACTGTCACGCGGCCAGCAACGCTGACTAACGCGTATTCGTTGGCGCGCCACGCATAGCGCGCCGCCCGGCGAGGCCGTGTTCAAAGCGATGGCATGCGATTTGCCTTATTCGTCGCGCAGCACATCCATACCCACAAGACACAAAAGACGCGACCAGCATCGCGTCGACTGTTCACCAGGAGACAGGGATGAAAACACGTGTAGGTTCCATTACGCTGGCAGCGGCGTCTGCGATCGGCATTGCTGTGGCCGTCGGTCTGACGTTCAGTGCGGCGGCAGGCGCGGCCGACGATTATCCGCCGGTCACTTATGACCGCCTCACGCAGGCACAGAGCGATCCGGGATGGCTCACCTACTACCGTACCTATGACGGCCACGCCCATTCGCCGCTCAAGCAGATCACGACGTCGAACGTCAAGAACCTCAAGCAGGTGTGGAGCTACAAGTTTCCCGCCGAGCTCAAGCAGGGCTTCGAGGCGACGCCGCTCGTCAACGGACGGCTCATGTTCGTCACGACGCCCAAGGACAACGTCTATGCATTCGATGCCGCGACGGGCAAGCAACTCTGGAAATACGAACCCAAGCTGGGCGCCGAATCCTTCAAGACCGCGTGTTGCGACGTGATCAACCGGGGCGTCGCGCTCTACGGCAAGAACGTCTACGTCGCGATGCTCAGTGGCGAGGTCGCCGCGCTGGATGCGCAGACGGGTGCGGTCGTGTGGAAGAAGCAGATGTTCGAGCCGGGCGTCGGCTACGCGTTCTCGCTGGCTCCGCTTGCGCTCGACGGTGCGCTCGTGGTCGGCAGCGCGGGGGGTGAGTACGGCGCGCGGGGTTTCATCGCGGCGCTCAATCCCGACGATGGCAACGTCCTGTGGAAACGCTATACCGTGCCGGGCGCGGGCGAAAAGCATGGCGATACGTGGCCTGACGGCACGCAGGAACACGGCGGCGCCCCGGCGTGGTTGACGGGGACCTACGATCCGGCATCGAAGACCTTGTTCTGGGGCGTCGGCAACCCCGGACCGTGGCTCGCGGATCTGCGGCCCGGTGACAACCTTTACTCGAATTCGCTGCTGGCGATGGACCCGAAATCCGGCGATATCAAGTGGCACTATCAATACACGCGGCACGACACGTGGGATTACGACGGCGTCAATACGCCGGTGCTGGCCAAGATCAACTACGAGAACAAGGACTACGATGCCGTCATTCACGCGGACCGCAACGGATACTTCCATGCGATCGACCGAAGCAATGGCAAGCTGATCTACGCGAAGCCGTTCGTCAGAGCGACTTCGGTCACGGGCTACACGGCGGAAGGCGCGCCGATCCAGGACGAAACGAAGTACCCGAAAGTGGGCACGACGATCGAGACGTGCCCGAGCTTCCTCGGCGGCAAGAACTGGTGGTCCACGTCGTACGATCCGGAAAAACACCTTGCCATCGTTCCTTCGCTGCACGCGTGCATGACGCTGTCCGGCAAATCGGTCACGTACATGAAGGGACTTCCCTACCTGGGCGAAGGATTCGAGATCAAGCCCGAACCGGGCAGCCAGGGATACGGTGAGCTGCAGGCAATCGACGTCAATACGGGCAAGAAGGTCTGGAGCCACTGGTCGAAGTTGCCATGGAACGGCGGTGTCGCGACGACGGCCGGGGGTCTTGCGTTCAGCGGCTCGCTGGACGGGCACCTGTTGGCCTTCGATGAAGCGACCGGCAAGGTGCTCTGGCAAAGCCCGAAACTCGCGAGCGGCATCATTGCGCAGCCTTCGGTGTTCGAGATCGGGGGCAAGCAATACGTGGCCATTCTGGCCGGTTACGGCGGCGCCAACCCGATCTGGGGCGGCCCGATGGCGAAGGCCGCCGAGAAGATCCCGGTCGGCGGAACGCTGTACGTGTTCGCGCTTAACCACAGCTGATTCGCGACATCGCGCGCTGGCTTGCCCGTGCAACGCGGGCGAGCCAGCATGACGCCTCAAGCCTCATGTCTCAAGCCTATTTCGGAAGTCCCATCATGAAAACTTATCTGCATCAGGCCGCAGCCGCCAGCCTGCTCGTGGCCGGCGCTGCGCTCGTGCCAACGACGTCCATTGCCGGCGTACGCGTGTGTACGTTTCCCGGAAGCCCTTCGGCGGCGCTGGACCGTGCGGTCGCACGGGAGGCGTTCAAGACCGCGGGCATCGCCGCATCGATCATCGAAGATGGAATCGGGGAGGGCGACGATGACGGCGTTTCCCTCAAGGAACTCCACAAGACGCTCGGGCGCAGTTGCGATGCGATTGCCGGCTTCCCGCAGTCGTCGGTCGCCGATGGCTCGGGCGACGCGATGGTCTTGTCCCGGGATTATCTGCGCTCAGGCTATGTCAGCGTGACAACGGTCGATCCGGTCGCGCAGCGAGGGCGCGCAAACGTGGTTGCCGCCACGTATGCGAGCCCTGCGCAGCTCATCGCGGTCCAGGAACAAGACGTCAAGCTGGACCTGGAAAATACGCCCGAGCGAACGGTGGAGGCGGTCGCGACGGGGCATGCAACACGCGCGATAGTCTGGTATCCGGCTGTGGTCGCCTATACGCTCGACCATCCGAAACAGCGCTTCAACGTGTCGGCGACGACGTCTCCGTATGCGGAGTGGCGGCTCGTCTTCGCATTCGGTGCGAAGAACGCCGCACTTCAGCCGCGCATCGATGCGGCGCTCACGAAAATGGCCGCGGACGGCCGGCTGACTGCGTTGACCGATGCGTGGGCCTTGCCCGATAGCGCGCGTACAGCGCAGGCATCATCGACGAAATACGCGTATCTCGACGGCCCGGTGCGTTCGACTGGCATCCGCCGATCGGGCGTTCTGGCGAGCGCTACGTCTTTGGAAACCGGAGGTTTCGTGAAGGTCGCTGCCGCGGGTGGCGATGTTCCTTCCTTCGACAAGGGCCAGGTCGCGCATGGCAAGAAGTTGTACTCAAGCGCGTGCGCGAAGTGTCATGGGGCCGATCTCGGCGGCGTCAATGCGCCTGCGCTGCGGGGCCCATCGTTCGCGCCGGCGAAGGACGCCCATCTGACGATCGGCGGCATCTATGGCTACATGGCGACGAACATGCCCGCGGACCGGCCGGGCAAGATGAAGGACGAGGAATACGCGGACATCATGGCGTTTCTGTTGTTCTCGAACGGCTATAGCGCGGGCGGCTCCAAGCTCACGGCCGACGCCGCGCGCGCTTCCGCGACACCGCTTAACGCCGGTAACTCGCAATAGACGCCGTAGGCGTTAGACAACCCCGCTAGCCGATGTTGGCAGCGGGGTTTTTCAATTACTGAATCGTATCGGTGGTGCCGCCGCGCATGCCTGAGGTGGATGCGCAAGCGGCTGTTGAACGCGTTAGCGAACGGCGATATACATCGTGATTTCAAAGCCGAAGCGCAAGTCGGTGAAGGCGGGTGTGGTCCACTGCATGGTTGTCTCCCTGGATTAAAAAGTTTGCGTCGAAGTCCGTGCAAGAGGCACGGCCGGTCTCTCGACGCAAACTCTGTGCCGAGCGCTGAAGATCATTGCATTGCTCGCGCATTGCGTTGAAGTGCCGAAGCGAAAAGCCGGCGCGTTGTTGCATCGTGGAGCAACGCTGTTGCCAGATGCAACGCCACAGCGCGACACGCCTCAAACCGTGCTTACGCTCATCGGAAGTACGTTGGCCTTACCCCACGACCAGCCCGCGTCACTGTACAACCCACAATAAGAGCTTACAATTCGTTTGCCCGAATGTCGTGGCTGCAGGTCATCAACGCCAGTTTGCGCACTTTTCGTCACACAGCGTGTCATGACCTGTGATCTTTTGCGTCGTTCCCAAGCAGTTTTGCTACTTCCTTCTTAAGGAGAAGAGATGAAATCAATCAACACCTACCTTGCCGCTCTGGTAGCCGTCAGCGCTATCGTCGCTACTGTTCCCGTTGTTGGTGCGCAAGAGGCCGGCGCAACCAAATCGTCAGTTAGGGCAGCGGATCGGCAACTGGCGAAGAAAGTTCAGACGACGTTGTACAAGCAAAAGGGTCTGGAATCTGCCGACGTTCACGCCGTCGCTCGTGGCGGCAAGGTAACGTTGGTGGGAATGGCTCCCGATCAGACGCAGATAGATCTTGCAGCGAAAGTTGCTGAGGGGGTTCCGGGCGTGTCGTCGGTCAAGAACAATTTGACCGTCGAGGAAGCGGGACATTGATGTTCGAGCCCACTGCATTTTTGTGACTGCATTCCACGCGGTGCGATGGAGTGGGCGATTTAATTAATCAATGATTTTCATCTGCGTAGCGAGCCTTTCGCTCGATTGCACCTTGGCGAGCGGTTCCGGCTCTGCGGCTCCCTTCCATTCGCCATCCACCATGACAGCCAGCCATGAATGACATCGCCGATCTCGTGAGCCGCACGGCCGTCGAACTCCGCCGCATGATCGGAGCGCGGGAGCTCTCGCCGGTTGAACTGCTCGACGCCTGCATCGCGCGCATCGAAGCGATCAACCCGGCCGTGAACGCCGTGACGGCAACCTGCTTCGAAGCGGCGCGCGAAGCCGCGAAGGCCGCGGAGCGCGCGGTATCGAATGGCGAGCCGCTCGGATTGCTGCACGGCCTCCCGCTCGGCGTGAAGGATCTCGAAGATACGGCTGGACTTCTCACCACCTACGGCTCGCCGATGTCGCGCGGCAACGTGCCTTCGCGTGACGTCGTGCTGGTCGAACGCCTGCGCGCCGCCGGTGCGATCCTGGTGGCGAAGACGAACGTGCCCGAACTCGGCGCGGGTGCGAACACGCGCAACGCGGTATGGGGCGCGACCGGCAATCCCTTCAATCCGCAACTGAACGCGGGCGGCTCGTCGGGCGGATCGGCGGCGGCGCTGGCCTGCGACATGCTGCCGGTCTGCACCGGATCGGACACGGGCGGGTCGCTGCGCATTCCAGCGTCGAAATGCGGTGTGGTCGGCTTCCGGCCGTCGCCGGGACTCGTGCCCAATTCGCGACGGCTGCTCGGCTGGACGCCGCTCTCGGTCGTCGGTCCGATGGGACGCACGGTCGCCGAAACTGCGCTGCAACTCGCCGCGACCGCCGGCTTCTCGACCAGTGATCCGCTGAGTTACGCCGTCGATTCTCTATCGTTCGCGATGCTCGAACCGCTCGATCTGTCGTCGCTGCGCGTGGGCTACACCGAAGATTTCGGCAGTTGCGACGTTGACGATGCGATCCGCGCCACATTCCGCTCGCGCATCGCCGCCATCGCGCCGATGGTGCGAAGTTGCGAGGAAGTCACCTTCGATCTGGGCGATGTCCATCGCTCGTTCGACGTGATTCGCGCGGAGAGCTTCGTCGCGAGCCTGCGCGATGCCTATGCGCGCGATCCGAATGCGCTCGGGCCGAACACGCGCGCCAACTACGAGATGGGCGCGACGATGTCGCTCGCGGACAGCGCGTGGGCGCAAGCCGAGCAGACGCGCATCTTCCGGCGTTTCCAAAGCGCGTTCGAGCGTTACGACGTGATCCTTTCGCCGACGACGCCGGTTACCCCGTTCCCGTGGCAGGAACTGTATGCGGCGCAGATCAACGGTCGCGCGCAGGAGAACTACTACCGCTGGCTCGCACTCACGTACGTGGTCACGCTCACGACGCATCCGGCGCTCTCGCTGCCCTGCGGCGTCGATCATGCGGGCATGCCGTTCGGCTTGCAGATCGTCGGGCCGTTCCGTGGCGACCGAAAGACGCTCGCCGTGTCGCATGCGTTCGAACAGGCGTTCGATGCCGTGCCTGCGCTGCGTCGCCCGCGTCCGGATCTTTCGAAGCTCACGCAACCGACGCCATCGCTCAAGTCGATCGTTACTGCGCCGCCTGTTCTTGATTCGACGGGTGAAAGTGAGGCTGGCGCATCGGCGGTGTGAATCTCGTCGATCGACATGCGCTGGCATGTGGATATCGCGATAACGCGGCCGACATCGCGTTGGCGGTGGTCTCGCTTTAGTGAAAAAACTCACTTGCGGACCGGGCAGATCGAAGGGATGAACTCACTCAGGGAAACCACTTAGGCGAAAGCGTTGGTAAGCCTGCTCGAAACTCGTTAATCTGGGTAACCGTTTTCCCAAACACATATTGGGAAAAATCCTCTTATTCCCAGATGCACGCCTCGTGATTGCGCAAGGCGTGCGGAGACCCTCATGCAAAGAATCGCGAACCGGCGCCGCTTGGCCGCCCACGCGCTGCTTTTCATTGCCGCGATCGTCGAGCTCGTCGCACGACTCGACGCACGTCTGCTGGCTCCGCGATATCAAAGCGTCTTTTTCGCGGGCTTGGCAGCGAGCGCGGTCGATTCGCGCACGACGAGGCACGGCTCGATGGTCACATGCTCGATCGCTTCCTTGCCCGCGAGCGCATCGATCAGTTTCTGCATGGCGATCTCGCCCATCATTTCGCTTTGCGTGTCCACGCTCGTCAGAGTCGGTGCCGAAATCTCGCCGTATGGAACGTTGTCGATGCCGGTCACCGACACGTCGCGAGGCACGTTGATGCCGAGCGCGGTGGCCGCCTTGATGAAGCCGAATGCAATGAGATCGTTGTAGCAAATGACCGCCTGAGGGCGGCGCGGCCCCAGCATCACGCGCGAACAGGCTTGCTCGCCCGCGCGGGTAGTCGGCGCATGAACATCGTGCACGTCGAGTTCGAGGCCAGCCTGAGCGAGACAATCGCGCACGCCGGCGATCCGCTCGTCGTTGATGCGCGCCTGCCCGAAGCCGAGATACGCAAAATCGCGATGGCCGAGATCGAGCAGATGCCGGGTCAGCATGAAGGTGGCAAGCCGATTGTCGATGCCGACGCTCGCGATGGGCAGCGTCTCGCTGCGCCTGAGCAGCACGACAGGCTTGTCGAGATCGAGCAGCCAGTCCGATGCTTCTTCGGGCAGCCGCGAACTGAGGATCAGTCCGTCGACCCGGCGCGCGAGCGCCTCGACGAGCGGCCGCTCGCGCGCCTGGTTCTCATCGACGTCGACGAGCAGCAGCGTGTAGTCGTGCTTGAGCGCCACGCGGTTCGCGCCCTTGACGACGTTGGTGAAGTGCGGATTGCTGATGTCGAGAATGGTGAGGCCGATGGTGCGCGTCTGCTTCGTGACCATCGAGCGCGCGAGCGGATTCGACTGGTAGCCGAGTTGCTCGATGGCCGCCTTGAGCTTCGCTTCGACCGGCTCGGTGAAACGCTTGGTGCCGTTGATGTATTTCGACACGGTTGCAACGGAGACGCCTGACAGTGCCGCGACATCGCGAATGGTCGCCGAAGTTTTTTTCATAGGGGAAACGTTCAACACGATCGGATGCGCGGCGCGCCGCGCGAATAGTTCGAGTGTACGACGTTACGTGGCATCGCCATAAGTAAAAGAAGCTGTTCAGTCGAGAATCGGATCGATGAAGGCAGATTAATTAGGATGACGATTCAAGCATTTTATATGACTAAAAGGAGAGAGCAATGATGATGAAGCGAACGTTGTTGAGCGCGGTAGTTGCGATGATCGTCACGGCCGGTTGCGGCGGACATAACGACGCAGGCACGCCGACGGCTGCGAACGCGCACGCGTGGATGAACACATCGTTGCCGCCCCAGCAGCGCACGGCGTTGCTTCTGGCGGCCATGTCACCGCAGCAAAAGATCGCGCAACTCACTGGATCGCCGGGCGTGGTGCCGGAGATTCCGTCCTGCTACGGTAGCCGGCACATCACGGGTATCCCCGACCTGCAGATTCCGACGTTGCGCGTGACCAACGGGCCTGTCGGCGTCGGGCAAAACGATTGCGTGTCGCCTGATCTGCCGGGGCTGCCACTCGCGTCGCTGTCGAGCCCTGCTTCGGCGAAGGCGACCGCGCTTCCGTCCGGCATGGCGGTGGCGGCATCGTTCGATACTGCCGTCGCGAGCCAGTTCGGCGATGTGATCGGGCGCGAGTCGCGCAATCTCGCGCTGCATGTCCTCGAAGGTCCCGGCATGAACCTGGCCCGCAATCCGACGCTCGGCCGCAACTTCGAATACTTTGGCGAAGACCCGATCCTGAGCGGCATGATGGGCGTGGCCGAGATCAAGGCGATACAGTCGCACGGCGTGATCGCGATGGCGAAGCATCTCGTTGCGAACGAGCAGGAAACGAATCGCATGACAATCAACGAGAACATTGACGACAAAACCTTGCACGAACTGTATATGGTGCCGTTCGAGATGGCCGTGAAGGACAGCGGCGTGGCCTCGGTCATGTGCTCGTACAATTCGGTGAACGGTGCGTCGATGTGCGAGAACAAGCACATCCTCACCGACGTGCTGCGCGGTCAATGGGGCTTCACCGGCTACGTGCAGTCGGACTTCTTCGCGGCGCACAGCACGGCCAACACGATGCTCGCCGGTCTCGACAACGAAATGCCCGGCATCGACGTCCCGCCGCTCTCGACCTGGTGGACGCCCCCGAAAATCAACGCGGCGCTGACAGCGGGGCAGATCAAACAGTCCGATATCGATACCGCGCTCGGCCGCCGTTATACACAGATGTTCAAGCTGGGCATCTTCGACCGGCCGGTGACGCAGACGGCCATCGACGCAACCGGCGACGGCGCCATCGCGCGCGCGATTGGCGAGCAGTCGGCGGTCTTGCTGAAGAACACGAATAACGTGCTGCCCTTCGACAGCAAGACCGTGCATTCCGTGGCGCTGATCGGGCAGGCGGCGTATGCGAACAAAGCCGTCGCTGGCTGCTGCGGCGGCAGCTCCGACGTGATTCCTCTTTATACGGTCACACCGCTCGAAGGCGTGCAGAATGCGCTGAAACAACTCGGATCGAGCGCGACCGCAAACCTCACCATTGTCGCCGACGATAACAGCAATCTCGCCGACGCCGTCGCCGCCGCAAAGAAGGCCGACGTGGTCATCGTGCTGGCCGGCACGATTGCCGAGGAGGGTGCCGACCGTCCGAGCATCGAGCTGTCGAATAACCAGGATCAGGTCATCACCGCCGTCGCCGCCGCGAATCCGCACGCAGCGGTCGTGATGAAGGACAACGCGTCCGCGCTGATGCCGTGGATCGACCAGGTTCCGGCCGTTCTGGAAACGTGGTTCCCGGGTCAGGAGGACGGCAATATCGTGGCGGGTCTCGTGTTCGGCATCGCGAATCCGTCGGGCAAGTTGCCCGTGACGTTCCCGAAGAACGCGGGCGACTGGCCGGCGAATACGCCCGCGCAGTATCCCGGCGTGAATCTCAACGGCGTTCCGACCGTCACGTACTCGGAGGGACTGCAGATCGGTTATCGCTGGTATGACGCGCAGAACGTCAAGCCGCTGTTCGCATTCGGTCACGGATTGTCGTACACGAGTTTCAAGCTGTCGGCATTGCAGGTGACGCCGCAAGCCTCCGACGGCACGAAGCCGATTACGGTGCAGGTCGATGTCGAGAATAGCGGCAAGGTCGCCGGTGCCGAAGTTCCGCAGGTTTATCTGTCGTTGCCTGCCGGCCTCGGACAGCCTCCCAAGCGCCTGGTCGGATTTCAGAAGGTGCTGCTCGCGGCGGGGGAGAAGAAGACGGTGCAGATCGTCATCGATCCGAACGCGGCGAGCCATCCGCTCGGCACGTGGGATACGACCGCGCAACAATGGAAGACGGCTGGCGGGCAGTATCAGGTGATGGTCGGCAACGCTTCGGACAATCTCACGTTGAGTTCGACGTTGTCGGTCGGCAAATAGGCGAGGGGTGATCGTTGGGCGGTGCAGCAGCACTGCTGTAGCGCCCGGTGCCGACGGATTGATAAGAAACGAGGTGATAATTCAGCCTGAGGGGACTGGGAATAAAATCGCACCGTCGCCGGTACTTCAGTCAGACGAAGGGGAACCGAAGTGCATACAATCCTGCGTAACCTGCAGCTTGCGTCGGGCGTGGTCCTGCTGACCTATCTTTCCCTTCATCTGATCAATCACGCGCTAGGCATCTGGTCGCTGGATCTTGCCGAGCACGGGCTGACGCTTGCCGTTCGACTGTGGTACGGCACGCCCGGCACGATCCTGCTGTACGGCGCGGCGGGCGTGCATTTCGTGATGGCGCTGCGCACGATCTACGAGCGCCGCCACTGGACGCTTCCGGCGACCGAATGGATTCGCCTGTGGGCTGGCCTCAGTCTTCCTCTGCTTCTCATCCGCCATGCAGTGGGCACACGCCTCGCCGCGTCGCTGTATTCGTTCGAACCGGACTATGAAAAGATCGTCGTGTCGCTCATCAACAGCGGCACGCAAGGCTTGCAGCTTGCGTTGCTCGCCCCCGGCTGGGTGCACGGTTGCCTCGGTTTGTGGCTCCGTTTTCGCCACTATGATTTCGTGCGCCGCGCGAAGCCCGTGCTGGTCGCCGTGCTCATCGTTCTTCCGCTACTTTCCGCAATCGGCTTTGCGCGGATGTCGAGCGCCGTTGTGGCAACGAATGCGCTTCATCTGACATCCGATCCGACGCTCGTGGAGCACCGTGCCACTTTGGATGCGTGGCGTAACAACCTCGTGACTGTCTATCTGTCGGCGGTCATCGGCGCTTTTCTGGCGGGGCGTCTGCGCAACCGCTTGCACCGACGCGCAGCGCACAAGGATTCGCTCGATAGCTGATGCGCCGGGTCACTCCTGCGCGCGTGAGTACGCAATGACCTCGCCCTCGACCCGCACTCTCACCCGCTCACCGATCCTCGGACTCAAATGTCCCGCCACCCGCGCCGACACGACGCTGGCGCTGTTCACGAGACGCAGGCCGACGGTCGCATCGTGCCCATAGAACGTGAGGCTTTCGACGGTCGCCTCGTGTCCTTGATCGGTGTCGGTGTCGCTGCAAAAGCGGATCTGCAACGGCCGGATCATGACGTCGACGAGGCCGGCGTTCGCGGCTCGGCCGAGCATCAGCCGCCCCATCTCGCATTCCACCCGATCACCATGCACCACGCCTGGCAGCAGCACGGCATCGCCGATGAATGTCGCGAGTTCGGGCGTGGCAGGCCGGCGGTAGAGCGCTTCGGGCGTATCCGTCTGCACGAGTCTGCCATTCGATAGCACGGCCACGGCGTGACCGAGCGAAAGCGCCTCCGACTGGTCATGCGTGACGAGCACCGCCGTGGCGCCCGCCGCCAGCGCGTTCGTCACGGCTTCGCGCGTCTCGATGCGCAACGCGGTATCGAGCGACGAAAAAGGCTCGTCGAGCATCACGAGCGAAGGAGCAGGCGCAAGCGCCCGGGCGAGTGCCACGCGTTGCTGCTGGCCGCCGGAGAGCGCCTGCGGCGGACGCTCACCGTAGGAACCAGGCAAGCCGACGAGTTCCAGCAGTTCATCCACGCGATGCCGCGCGCGACGCTGGGCACGCGGCAAACCGAACACGATGTTCTGCGCCACCGACAAGTGCGGAAACACCGCGCCCTCCTGCGGCACGTAGCCGATTCGCCGTGCCTCCGACGGCACGTGCACGCCATCGCCCGCGACGAGCCGTCCATCGATCTCGACCGTGCCGCCATCGGCGCGTTCGAAGCCGCAGAGCACGCGCAGAAGCGTCGTCTTGCCGCTGCCCGATGGTCCGAGCAGCGCAAGCAATGTCCCGGCCGCAACAGACAGATCGATGCCGTGCAATACCGCATGTCCATCGAACGATTTCGTGAGACCGCTCATGCGAAGATCGCTCACGTCGATGCGCTCCGTCCGAGCACGGCGGATTTTCCGAGCAATGCGAACAGCGCCGCCGATGCCCCGAGCGAGATGCCGACGAGCAGCGCCGCATACGGCGCGGCGGCGGCGAAGGCGAGAGTGGACGTATCGCTCCACACTTGCGTTGCGAGCGTGCGCGTGCCGATCGGCGAGAGCAGCAGGGTCGAATTGAGTTCGGTGACGACGGCGATGAAGACCATCGTCGCAGCAGCGCCGAAACCGGGGCCAGCAAGCGGCAGGACGATGCGTCGCGCGGTCTCGCTCCAGCCGAGGCCGAGCGAGCGCGCGGTTTCCTCGAGGCGTGGCTGCGCCTGCGTAAGCGCGGCGCGCACGCTCACGAGCGCGAGCGGCATGAAGAGAATCGCATACGCCACGTTGAAGAAGCGTGATGCTCACGCCATCGCGAATCATGCGTTCGAGCGCTTGGCGAAATCGCTCAACGGGCGCGACGCATCGGCTCGAGTTGGCTCAGGCGGAAATATTGCGATTGGGGAAGCGGCGCCGCCCGGACCCGCTGCCAAGGCATCTGCATGACAGATACCGCCTAGGCTGCGTGCGAATTGAAATCGCTGCTCTCCACATCTGCTTGCGAATCGACGGCCAGTGCGGCCGCGAGCGCCGCCGCTTTCTTGGTCTTCCCCGCGCGCGACGGCGGCTGGCAGGCCCCGCACACCACGTTGTTCTGCAAATCATGTTTGTGCGCGATGAACTTCCCGGTGCAGCGGCAGCAGCGCGTCATCTGCAACATGCCGGCGTCGAAAAAGCGCACCAGCGTCCAGGCTCGCGTCAAATCGAGTACCGCTTCGACACCGCTATGGTCGCAATGTTCTAAATACAGCTGATACCCCTTGGTCAACGCATCGAGGTGCGAGCAGCCGGCTTCGTGCTTCAGAAATACATACGTGTTGTAGAACAGCGACGCGTGGATGTTCGCGAGCCACGTCATGTACCAGTCGGCGGAGAAGGGCAGCATCCCCTTCGGCGGCGATACACCCTTCACTTCGCGATAAAGACGGATCATGCGATCACGCGACAGCGTCAGCTCGCTCTCCAGGACCTGCATCCGAGCGCCGAGCTTGATCAGGGCGATTGCGCGGAACACTTCCTGGGCGTCTTCGGTCAGGCTTTTTTTCAGCAACGTGGTCATGACTCGTCGTCTCAAGCGAACTGTGCGGCTGGCTGGCCAGCCAGCAGGATTGCCGCGTGCGTCGACGCAATGTCCGCGTGCTTCGCGGGCTGCGTCAATGCCGAAAGCATCGTGTAATCGTTGAAGCGGAAGAAGCACAGCAACTGGTCGGACGACGCGAGCTTCACGATTTGCGGAAGCGTCAAGCCGGCGAGCAGTCCCGCGAGTTCGGCTGAAAGCCCAAGGCGGAACATGCCGATGGCTTTGTCTTCGCGCAGCATGCGTTGTGCGAGCATGATGTACGACAGGTTGATTTCACGGATGGATTCCAGCGTGTCGAGATGATTCATAAGTCTCAGCTTTAAAACCCCGAACGCGACCGTAATTATTGCCGGTATCTTTTGCCGTTTAGATCAAACTATCGCGTTAGTTGTTGTCTTCTGAAAACCACCGTTAAAACAGTGGGTTACAGCGAATATTGAGATAGTAGAGAGGATTTTTAAGCGTATCAATACGTATGAACTATTTATTTGACCGGTGGGCAAAGAACAACGGTAAATAATTCGCGCGGTAATTTAAACCGAACGAGCATTCTTTTGGTTTTATGAGCGCGGCAATTAAATGTTAAAGCGCCGGGTGACCGCCAACGTATATCCGGCGGCCGGCGGCCAGTGACACTGATGACTTCGCTAGTGAACGGGTCGAAGCGAATGGTGTTGCGCGGGGAAGCAAGATCTTCAAGCGAACTAAGCGGCAGCAGTGCGCTTAAGCCTGCCGCCGCGCAACCTCACGCTTGCGCTGCCGCCGCAGTTGCAAAGGCGCGGAAGTTCGCAGGCGTCGCGAAGGCGAGATACTGCTTCTGCATCTCGTCGGTCAGAACTTCGATCATCGTCGTCCCTTCGATCCACAATTCCATCACGTCGAAGAAGTTCTGCCCGCGCGTGCATCGGACTGCACGCCAGCCTTCGCGCTCGCCGATCGCATACACCTCGTCGGGCGTGAGCCTGCTCGCTACAGCGATATGGAACGCGCTGTACTGCGCGCCCGCGCTCGTGCCAGGAACGAACGAACTCCCGTCGCTGCCGGGGCAAATCACGCGATCACTCGGATATGTCTCGATGATCGTGCCGCGATCGTCTTCCGCGATCGCCATCCACGAGTCGGGAAACGACGGGAACGGCGCATGAAACCCGCCCCACAGTTCAGCGATGACGCGTGCGACGTTCTGCGGATCCCGAGCCGGGATTGAAGCATGAAAGAGCATGAGCGACCTCCGTCGAGTGATGTGCCTAAGGTGAGCGTTTCCGTATCAGGCTTTGCCAGTTGACTTCTTCTTCTGACGCATGCGGCGCCGTGCATCATCGAGCAGCGCGCCGATCGCTTCTAACGAGGCCGTTGCCGCCTCCCGGCCATCCATGTCCCAGTAGTCCTTGAACGCCGCCCACGCGCTCGCCGAATAGAGCAGTTGCAGCGCCGCGCACAAGCGCTTCCGTTCGGCGTCGGGCATGGGCCCGATCTCGCGATCGACCAGTTCTTCGAATGCCTTCTGACGCGGCGCATTCGCACGGCGACGCGCCTGCCGGCCGAGCGGCGATGCGAGCATCCCGCGAATCAGCGGCTCGCGCGCATCGAAGTTCGCGAAGTCGGGGCCGAGGCGCTCTGCCAGTTCATCGAAGGTGCCCGGAAACTGGTCACGGTTGATCGAGTGCGGCGCCCATTCCCAGAAGGCTTCCAGCAGCGCTTCCTTGCTCGGAAAATAGCGAAACGCCGTGCTTTCGCCGACACCGGCTTCGCGCGCGATCTGGCCGAAGCTCAGGTTCGCGAGGCCGTCGTGTTCGATACAGCGCGCGACGGCGTCGAGAAGGCTTTCGCGCGTCCTCGCCTTGTTGCGGTCGCGCAGGCTCGGAGGCTGAGTTTGGTCGATGGTGGATTTCATGGGGGTAATGCTCTCAATTTGGAGGCATCACCGTCAATTGGTAGTTCCACCGCCTTTTTGCCCTCCGACCTATGATTGCGCGATGCCGCGAGGAGGCGTAAGTTCAGCGACCTGCCCGAGCACAAATACAAACACTGGAGAACAGCCCATGTCCCAACCCCACGTACGGCGCCTGCGCAGCCAGGAATGGTTCGACGATCCCTCACACGCCGACATGACCGCGCTCTACGTCGAGCGCTTCATGAACTACGGCCTGACGCGCGAAGAGCTGCAGTCGGGCCGTCCCATCATCGGCATTGCGCAGACGGGCAGCGACCTCGCGCCCTGCAACCGGCATCACATTGAACTCGCCGCGCGCACTAAGGCCGGCATCCGCGACGCAGGCGGCATTCCGATGGAGTTTCCGGTTCATCCGCTCGCCGAGCAGAGCCGCCGGCCTACCGCCGCGCTCGATCGCAATCTCGCCTATCTGGGCCTCGTTGAAATCCTGCATGGCTTTCCGCTCGATGGCGTCGTGCTCACCACCGGCTGCGACAAGACCACGCCCGCCTGCCTGATGGCGGCGGCCACCGTTGATCTTCCGGCGATCGTCCTGTCCGGCGGCCCGATGCTCGACGGCTGGCACCAGGGCAAGCGGGTTGGCTCCGGCACGGTCATCTGGCACGCGCGCAATCTGCTGGCGACGGGCGAGATCGACTACGAAGGCTTCATGGAGTTGACGACCGCCTCGTCGCCGTCGATCGGCCATTGCAACACGATGGGCACCGCGCTTTCGATGAACAGCCTCGCCGAAGCGCTCGGCATGTCGCTGCCGGGCTGCGCGAGCATTCCGGCCGCCTATCGCGAACGCGGCCAGATGGCGTACATCACGGGCAAGCGGATCGTCGATCTCGTGCGCGAGGACGTGCGTCCCTCGCACATCCTGACGAAGGAGGCGTTCGAGAACGCGATCGTCGTGGCGTCCGCGCTGGGCGCGTCGACCAACTGCCCGCCGCATTTGATCGCTATCGCGCGGCACATCGGCGTCGAACTGAGTCTTGACGACTGGCAGCGCGTGGGTGAGCAGGTGCCGCTGATCGTGAACTGCATGCCAGCGGGCGAGTATCTCGGCGAGAGCTTTCATCGCGCGGGCGGCGTGCCCGCCGTGTTGCGCGAGCTCGTGCAGGCGGGGCTCGTGCATCGCGAATGCAAGACCGTGTCGGGCAGCACCATCGGCGAGATCGCGGCCGCGGCGCCCGCGCCGGACCGCGAAGTCATCAAGACGGCCGACGAGCCGCTCAAGCACGGCGCGGGCTTCATCGTGCTGTCGGGCAATTTCTTCGACAGCGCCATCATGAAGATGTCGGTCGTGGGCGATGCGTTCCGCCAGACCTATCTGAGCGAGCCGGGCGCGGAGAACACGTTCGAGGCGCGCGCGATAGTCTTCGACGGCCCCGAGGATTACCACGCGCGCATCAACGACCCTGCGCTCGAGATCGACCTGCACTGCATTCTCGTGATTCGCGGCGCGGGTACGGTGGGCTATCCGGGCAGCGCGGAGGTGGTCAACATGGCGCCGCCGGCGTCGCTCGTGAAGCAAGGCATCACGTCTTTGCCGACACTCGGCGATGGCCGGCAGAGCGGCACGTCCGCGAGTCCGTCGATCCTCAACATGTCGCCCGAGGCGGCGGTCGGCGGCGGGCTGTCGCTGCTGCGCACGAACGACCGCATTCGCGTCGACCTGAACGCGCGCAGCGTGAACGTGGTGGTCGAAGACGAAGAGCTCGAGAGGCGCCGCAAGACCGTCACGTTCGATATTCCGCGTTCGCAGACGCCGTGGCAGGAGCTGTATCGGCAGACGGTGGGCCAGCTTTCCACGGGCGGATGTCTCGAACCCGCGACGCTCTACCTCAAAGTGATCGCGGAGCGCGGCAATCCTCGTCACTCGCACTGAAATGAAATCGTAAGAAAAAGCAGGTTTTTGGCGCGGACGAAGGCAGTGTCAGCATATGAGACCCGAGGTGAGCGCTTGCGCAAGCGCTTGCCTGTGCCTAAGCTCTAGTCGCGGCGGAGAGGAGAAGACGAAACTTCATCGCTCAAGGAGGAGACATGGTTGCGGACATAAGGCGGGCTTCGTCCGTTGCCCGATGACGGCGCCGCTCCTGAACTTGCGCGGCATTCAGAAGCGTTTCGGCGGCGTACACGCGCTGAGAGGCGTCGACTTCGATCTAGCGGCGGGCGAGGTGCACGTCCTGCTCGGAGAAAACGGCGCGGGTAAATCGACGCTGATGGGCGTGTTGTCGGGCGCGGTCCTGCCGGACGCCGGATCCATCACGCTCGACGGCCATCCCGTGAGTTTCGCAAGCCCGCGCGAAGCCCACGCCGCAGGCATCGTGATGATCCCGCAGGAGCTCGACCTCGTGCCGGGCCTCGACATCGCGGGCAATCTTTTTCTCGGCAACGAGATCACCAGGAACGGCGTGCTGGCCGCCACCGAAATGCGGCGCCGCGCGCAGGACCTCTTGGCCCGCGCGGGCGTATCGCTCGATGCGAGTCTCTCGGTCGCAAGCCTGCGCATGGGCGAGCGACAGCTCGTCGCGATCGCCAAGGCGCTGTCGGCCAAGGCGCGCATCCTGATCATGGATGAACCGACCGCCGCGCTCTCGGCCGTCGAGGCGGATCATCTTTTCACCGTCGTGAAGGAGCTTTCCGGACGCGGCGTGGGGATCGTCTACATCTCTCACCGGCTCGAAGAAGTCACGCGCATCGCGCATCGCGTAACCGTGATGCGCGACGGCGCCGTCGTCGGCACCACGGCTCCGGATGCACCGCAGGCCACGCTCGTGCAACTGCTCGTCGGGCGTCCGTTTTCCGACCTTTTTCCATCTCGCGCCGAGAAGATCGGCGCGCCGATCCTGCGGCTCGAACACGCCGCCTTCGATCCGGACATCGTGCGCACCGGCTGGCAAGCGCCGCGCGACGTGTCG
The DNA here is from genome assembly GCF_001544515.1 of Caballeronia terrestris. Classification (GTDB taxonomy): domain Bacteria; phylum Pseudomonadota; class Gammaproteobacteria; order Burkholderiales; family Burkholderiaceae; genus Caballeronia; species Caballeronia terrestris. The sequence continues at coordinate 161,728 of NZ_FCOL02000005.1, read as the reverse complement.
CTGACGGTGCACGAAGGCGAGATCGTCGGGCTTGCCGGACTGATGGGCGTCGGCCGCACGGAACTGCTCTCGACGTTGTACGGCTTCGGCACGAGCGGACGCTGGCGCGGCTTGGTCGAAGTGCGCGGCGCGCCGACGGTCCTGGGCGACATCCCGGCGGCGCGGCGCGCGGGAATCGCCTACGTCACCGACGACCGGCGCGGCACCGGCCTCATTCTCAATCACACGGTCGGACAGAACGTCCTCATGTCGACGTTGAAGCGCGTCACGCCGTTCGGCCTCGTGTCGCGCGCACTCGAAAAGCGGCACGTCGCGCGCGCACTGGACGACTACGACGTGCGTCCGCGGCTTCCCGGCGCCAAGGTGGTGAACCTGTCGGGCGGCAACCAGCAGAAGGTCGTCTTCGCAAAGGAACTCATGAACGCCCCTGGCCTCCTGCTACTCGACGAACCGACGCGCGGCGTGGACGTCGGCGCCAAGGCGGAAATCTACCGGCGCCTGCGCGGCCTCGCGAACGATGGCCTGGGCGTGCTCGTCGCGTCATCCGAACTGCCCGAGTTGATCGGCCTGTGCGACCGGATCGTCGTGATGCACGCGGGATGCACGATCCATGACTTCGGCCCGAATCCGAGCGAGGAAGCCGTGCGGCGCATCAGCGAAGGCGAGGGGATCGCCGCATGAACACAACACCGACATCCACCGCCAAGACCGCCGAGCGTCCGCGTCCCAGCCTGCTCGCCTGGCTGGTGCGTTTTCAGAGCCTGCTCGGGCTCATTCTCGTGGTCGTGGCGGGCATCGTCTTTTCGCCGCGCCGGCACGGACATATCCTCTTTCTCGGCGCCGACAACGTCGCCAACATCATCCGCTCGATCTCCGAGACCGGCATCCTCGCGCTCGGCATGACCTTCGTCATCATCGCGGCCGGTATCGATCTGTCGGTCGGCGCCGTGCTCGGCCTCTGTTCCGTGCTGACCGCGACGCTGCTGGTCAACGAAGGGTGGGGGCTCTGGAGCACGTTGTCGCTCGTCATCGCGACCGGCGTGATCTTCGGCGCGATCCAGGGTTTGATCTCGGCACGTCTGCGCATTCAGGCCTTCATCGTCACGCTGGCGGGGCTTCAGGCCGCGCGCGGGCTGTCGCTGATCGCATCGAACAACGCGTTCATCAACATCAACTACGGCACCGGGCCCGGCAGCGCGCCGCCCGCGTTCGGCATGCTCGGCGAGCGGATCGGCGGCGTCTTTCCGGTTGCGACGCTTGTCTTCGTCGTGCTCGCGGTTGCGGCTGCGTTTCTGCTCAACAACACGCGTTATGGACGCTACGTCGTCGCCGTCGGCGGAAACGAGAAGGCGGCGCGCCTGTCCGGCATCCCGGTCAACGCGATCAAGATCTCGGTCTATGCGCTGACGGGCTTCGCTTCCGCGATCGCGGGCATCGTCCACGCGGGGCAGTTCTCGTTCGGCAGCCCCAACGACGGCACCGGCTACGAGCTAAACGCGATCGCCGCGGTCGTGATTGGCGGCACGGACCTGTTCGGCGGCGCGGGTTCGATGGTGGGCACGATTGCGGGCGCGGTCATGCTCGGCGCGCTCGCCAACATCCTGCAACTGAACGACGTCAGCGCCGCGATGCAGTTGCTCGCGACCGGCGCGATCATCGTGATCGCCGCGGCCTTGCAGACCTACGTCGTCGGACGCGGCGGCGCGAAGCGGTGAACCCTCGCGCGACTTTTAGCGCGGCGCATGCAAAAACGAAAAGGAGACAGACACATGAAAAACCTTCCAAAAGCGACCGTGCTCGTCGCGGGCGTCGCGCTCGCGTCCGGTGCGTGGGCGGCGGGCGGCAAGCCGCTCGCGAAAGAGTGCGGGCCGAACAACGACTATGTGATCGGCTTCAGCCAGGCGAACTTCAAGGAACCGTACCGCGAGCACGTCAATCACGAGCTCGAACGCCTCGTGAAGAACTATCCGAAGTTCAAGCTCGTCATCGCCGATGGTCAGGCGAGCGTGAACACGCAGGTCTCACAGGTCGAGAACTTCATGACGCAGCGCGTCGACCTCTTGATGATCTCGCCGTTCGAGGCGGCGCCGCTCACGCCGGCCGTGTCGGCGGTCTACAAGGCGGGCGTCCCGGTGATCGAACTCGACCGCAAGACGACCGGCGAAAACTACACGGCCTTCGTCGGCGGCGACAACCGGGCTATCGCGAAGGAAGCGGGCGAATGGGCCGCGAAGACGCTGCTTCCGGACGGGGGCGAGGCCGCGGTGCTCGAAGGGCTGCCGAGTTCGTCCCCGGCTATCGAACGGCTCGAAGGGTTCAAGGCGGGCATCGCCAGCAATCCGAAGATCAAGCTCGTCGCGGTGCAGCCGGTCAACTGGATGGAGGACCAGGCCGTCACGGTATTCTCCGCGATGCTGCAGGCGCATCCGGACATCAAGCTCGTCTATACGAGTAACGATCTCGCCGCGGCGGGCGCGTACATAGCGGCCAAGCAGGCGGGCAAACTGGGACAGGTGAAGATCATCGGCACGGACGGGCTGCCGGGGCCGTCCGGCGGTATTCGCGCGGTCGCGGACGGTCAGTGGGCCGCGACGTTCACCTATCCGACGGGCGCGGCTCAGGCGCTCGAACTCGCGAAGAAAATCCTGATCGACTGCGCGACCGAAGTACCGCGCAGCGTCATCGTGCCGACCCAGCGCATCGACCAGGCCAACGCGAAAGCGCTCTATGGCAAGGAGAAGTTCTAGGCGGGCTCATTTCAAGCTCGGACCGCCGGATGGTGCAACCGGTGGCAGAATGATTGCCTTGGCCGGCGTGATCGTATTCCATCGATACGCCTCAGGCGGCCCCGACAAAGCGAGCGGAAATGAACAAAGCACCCACCAGCTTGCCGCTGGCGCAGAGCACAACGGCACCCCTCGCACCCACGGGCCACGTCGTCCTCGCCGACGCCGACAGCGACAGTTACCGAACGCTACGCCGCCGGCCGATGTCGCGCGCCGAGCGTTTCGAACTTGGCCGGAGCCTGCGCGATCGCGTTCCCCGCAGTGCGCTCGGCGACTGGAAAGCGCCGGCGAACCGGCCGGACCCGGTCAAGCTCATCCGTCATTCGCACGAGGGCAGGCTCGACTGGCTGATTCCGGTGCGAGTGGGCCGCATGGTCGCGTCCCCTTACGGGTTCCTGCGCGGCACGGCGATCGTCATGGCCGAGGACGTCGCCGCCTTGCCCGCGACCGGCATCACCCCGGTGATCTGCGGCGACGCCCACCTGGGCAATTTCGGCTTCTACGCGTCGCCCGAACGCGACCTCGTGATCGACCTGAACGACTTCGACGAGTCCCATCCGGGCGCGTGGGAGTGGGACCTGCGGCGGCTCGTCGCCAGCATCTGGGTGGCGGGCCGGCACACGGGTGCGACCGAAGCCCAGTGCCACGACTCGGTCGCATCGTGCGTTGCCGCGTATCGCGCGGAAGTACGTTTTCTTGCGAACGAGCCGCTGCTGTCGCGCTCGTATCAGCGGATCGACGTCGACCGGCTTCACGAGACCGCGACCGACACCGCGTTGCGCGGCGAGATCGCCCGCGCGGCGAAACGCGCGCGGTCGCGGACGAGCGATCGTGCGTTGCCGCGCTTCACGACCGAGCGTGACGGCCGGCGTTGCATCGTGGACGAACCGCCATTGATCACGCGCGTGCGGGAAGCGGAGGCGGAACGCATCGCCGTGGCGCTCGACGAGTATCTCGCCACGCTGGCGCCGCATTGGCGCCGCGCGCTCGGCGGCTACACGCTGGTCGATATCGCCCATAAGGTGGTCGGCGTGGGCAGCGTCGGCTTGCGTGCCTACGTCGCGCTACTCGAAGGCAGCAGCCCGGACGATGTCGTCTTTCTCCAGTTGAAGCAGGCGCGGCGCTCCGTGCTCGCGCGCTTCGTTCACGGCGACTCGGCGTGGCACGCTCATCAGGGGCAGCGTGTCGTCGAGTATCAGCAGGCGTTGCAGACAGTCAGCGATCCGTTGCTCGGGTGGACGACCATCGACGGATTGCAGTACTACGTCCGGCAGTTTCGCAACATGAAGGGCACGATTCCGCTCGACGCGCTGGACGCAACGGCACTGACCGATTACGCCGGCATCGTTGGCCACTTGCTCGCGAAGGGGCATGCGCGCACGAGCGGTGCATCGATGATCGCGGGCTACGCGGGATCGTCGGACAAGCTCGACAAGTCGCTGTGCCGCTTCGCCCATGCATACGCCGATCAGACCGAAGCCGATCACGAGGCCTTGGTGAAGGCGGTGGCGCGTGGGATTCTGCCGGTCGAACAGGTGGCGCAGGGGACGGGGAAGAGCGCGTTTCGGCCTTAGTTCGAGGGATGGCGGCTCGTAGCACCGCAGTCGATACCGAAACGCGCGACACGGACTGACCTCACGCCCAAGGACTCACGACAAGCCTCAACTGTCCACTGATGCCCGGCCGATTATTGTTCGCGAACTTCATGGCCAACTCATCCGTTGCCGATGCGCTCGTGAATTGCATTGTCTTCGTCAGTGGCTTGTCTGGCGCACTCGCCCACCAGTACTTCACCTCCCAGCCGGTCGCTGGCGCCTTAGGCGGTGTGACTTCGAGGAACGCGGTATCGCGATAAAGGTCCGCGCCTTCGAAATGCCCGTTCGGCCAGAAGACGCGGTCGATCTCGTAGTCCGGAACCTTTACCGCGAGCATCATGGCGTATGCGAGGGTCTGATTTTCCCGGTCGACGCTGGCGCGCTTGGACAGAAATACGGATGAAAGATAGATCTTGCGTCGATCCGGGCCGCCCCTGATGAGTTCCTCGTGGGTACGGCAGGCAGGCGAATCCTCGATCGCGGTACGACGGGTCAGGAACCAGCGCTTCCCACGCGGCGCTGCCCTCAATTCGACCTGGTAGAGCGCCTCGACCTTCGCTCTGTTTTCGAGTTCTGCAGGCAAGGAGACGTTGTCCACATCCAGCCAGATATCGACGCGAACGTCACCGAAGAGAAACCGCACCAGATTCTGATAAGCCTCCTCGGAATTCACGATCCCAAAAGCGCCCGAGTGCGAGCGGAACGCATATGCCGTCGCCGCAGGCGTGGTGATCTGGCCGTTGTCATACCCGCAAACCGATGCGTTGGCGATCTTCACGAGACCGTCGCTCCCGTGGCCGACAAACGCGCGAGCAAGCCCTTGTCCCGCCTCGTAGTCACTGCGATTCGTTCCGACCATGCAGAAGATGCGGTCTATCGGCAAGGCGTCGTTCGGAACGAGATCGACTCGATCGTACTGGTTTTTTATAGAGGCCATGTCCAGAAACGAGGCCATCTCGGTTCGGTTGAACGTGTCGATTTCGTTCTTCGTCAGCCAGCGAGGCACGTTCACGTCCAGCATTTCGATGCCGTTATGCGGCGTCGCGAAGGTGAAGAACTTGCTGACCGATTTGCGTGCCTCTTCATCGCCAAGCTCCTTGTTTTGAAGGAACGCGCGAGCCACGAGTCCGCCCATCGAATGAGCGACGAGATAGCATTTGAAATTTTTCTTTTCTATGCCTTCGCGCTTGCATACCAATTCCCGCACAGCGAGAATCAGCTCGCTCAAACCTTTCGCGTATTCGCTGATTTCCCGCGGCTTGCCATCGCCGAAATACTTGGAGCCATCGTCGTAGTAGCGGTAAATCACGATCGACGCATTGGGTATGCCTACACTCGGCTTGCCTTCAGCGTCCGCCGGCGGCTCCCAGCCTGGATCGACGATGTCCGCACCGTTCTGGTAGACGTGTTGATACTGAAACTCAGTGACCAACCGTACGAGAGGCGATTCGAATACGAACTTGGCGGCCTTCGCCTCCTTGTTCGTCACCGCGCGATACACGGTCGAACCTACGTTGAATCCGCAGAACGGGTCGGCGGCAGTCTCGTTGCGCTCGCCTTCGGTCATGGCATAGCCGCGAACGTAAATGATCGGTACACGATTGGACATGGGTCCTCCCGGTGAACGGTATCTGAGTGAACCTGCAGAGCGTGGCGTCGGCATCGTCTTTCGCAGCGACAAGCCTCACGCCCGTCATAAACGCGCAAGCGAAGCCATTTTTGAAAGCGGATTGCAAATATTCGCGTGGGTCGGCTGGAATTCAAACCGCTTCTGCTCGATCGTTCTTCGATCCAGGGAGCCGCGCGGCGGCTCGTCCACGGCGCAACAGTCCGCGTACGCAGGGTTGAAGCAAAGGCTTCTCCGCGTGGCGCGAAGGGCGTCGTCAATTGACCTCGACCGTGTCGGAGACATCATGTACAAGCACAGTGCGACCTTGCTGGCCGCTGCCAGCCTCACATTAGGGGCATGCGTGGACATGCCCAGCGTTTCTCATCAGACGCTGGGCAACGCCGACACGCTCGCCACGAAGGCGGATTCGCGGCTCGTCTATTCCCGGACAGTCGTGACCGACCGGCAGTCCGGCAAGATCCGGCCGTCTGACGTCGTGTGCGCCGAACCCAGCCCTGATGTTGCGAAGGCCTTCTCGACCGCTTTCGGCGCATCCGCCGAGGCCGAAGCCAACGCGCTGCCGGCGCTGTCCGAAGCAGGCGACATCAAGGGTTCGCTGGCGTTGTCCCGCTCGCGCAGCGAAGCAATCGCTCAACTCGGCAAGCGGCTCGGAACGATCCAGTTGCTGCGCAACGGACTATTCAGCGCATGCGAGGCGTATGCCAACGGCGCGATCTCTCCGATGAGCTATGCGTTCCTGCTCAGCCGATTCGGCGATGTGATGGTGACGTTGCTCGCGGTCGAGCTCGTCGGCGGGGACGGCGTTGCGCCGGATCAGACGAGCACGACCGCCTCGTCCGACAGCCGCCCGGCCGACAAAGCTGCCGACAAAGTGTCCGATGCAGGCGCAGCACCGGCGGATCCGGCGTCGGCTCCTGCTCTTGCTCTTGCTCCTGCGGTGAACAAGAACATGGTCCTCGCCACCGTGAAAGTGGCGAAGCAGGTGACAGCCGTCAGCAAGGCCGGCTCGGCGCAATCCACGGATGCCAAGCCGAACGATACGGCTGCCAATGCGAAGGACGCCGCCGCAGCGGTACACGCGGAAACCTCCGGGACTTCGACGCCCGGACAGGCGACGCGAGGCACGCTCAGTGATGCCCAGTCATCGGATATCGTCAAATTGCAGCAAGCATTCCTGCGCGGAAGCGAGGCGGGTCCGCTCGTCCTCGCTTGTTCAGTCGCGCTCGAGCGCGGCGTAGACCGTGACTCGACAGCGAGCGCCAACTCAGGCGCGCTTCCTGGACCGTCGACGGAACTGTCATCCGTGTGCGGGAAGTTTCTCGAGAGGTACGGGAACATGGTCATCGATACGGTGACCGCGGAGAGGCTTGCTGCGGCGCAACTGAGCGTAAAGGAGCATGTGTCGTCCGCTCAACCTCAGACGCAGTTCCAGCCCGCTGACCAGCAACGTCCCGCGGCACCAGCGACGGGTGCTCCACGACGCGTCGCCGTGAATTGAGCGACAGCGAATAGTACGAGTGGACGGCGTGGCACTTCTAATCTTTGGCTGGAGACCGGAAGCCGGTTATCCCATAGTGAAAATAGCAGGGGATAACTGGCCTGGTCTGCGCGCACGGCACGCAGCGACGCGCCGAAGACATCGAATGTTGCTTGAGACGCCTGACTTCAAGTTTCCGGGGAGCCCCCGATGCCAAAGAATATCGTGCTGCTTTCGGACGGTACCGGAAACAGTTCCGCCAAGGCGGAAAAGACCAACGTATGGCGCATGTTCGAAGCGCTCGATCAGACGGGCAACGATCAGATCGCGTTCTACGACGACGGCGTCGGCACCTCGACCAACAAGTATCTCGCACTGGCCGGCGGTGCCTTGGGCTGGGGCCTCAAGCGCAACGTCATCGACATCTACAAGTTCGTTTGCCGCAACTACGAAGCGGGCGACCAGATCAGCGGCTTCGGCTTCAGCCGGGGTGCCTTTACAATCCGCGTGCTCATCGGCCTGATCGACGCGGAAGGGCTCGTCATTGCCTCGTCCGAGGAGGACCTGGATCGCAACGCGCGAAGAGCTTATCGTCACTACCGGTCCGAACGGTTTCCGTCGAAGAGTCCGATCGTCAAGGTCTTGCGCGGCTTGCGCGATGGCATCTTGCGGGCGACGGATTTCGTGAGCCGGCGTGTCCCCTACGCGCAAGTCGAGAAACAACGCGAGATCCCGATACGGTTCCTCGGACTCTGGGATACGGTTTCCGCGTACGGCGTGCCAATCCTGCCGTTGAAGCGCGCGATCAGCGCAACGATCTGGCCGATGATGTTCGGCGACCTCAAGTTGTCGCGGCGTGTGGAGCGGGCGTGCCACGCGCTGTCGCTCGACGACGAACGATCGACCTTTCATCCGCTGCTGTGGGATGAAACGGACGAGCCGCAAGTCGAAGAAGGCGAGGGAGTCGAACACCGGGATGAAACCGCAAAGCCACCGGGCGCTGCGCACGAGAAGATCAAGCCCGGCCGCATTACGCAAGTATGGTTCCCCGGCGTGCATTGCAATGTCGGCGGAGGTTACCCGGAGGACCGCTTGTCGCTCGTTTCGCTCCACTGGATCATGAGCGAGGCGATCGCCGTCGGCATTCGTCTCTTGCCATCGGCGGTGGCGCTCGTCGTCGCGGCGCAGTCGCCCTTTGCGCGCATCTACGACTCACGCAAAGGGATGGCGGGAGGCTATCCGTACCTGCCGAGACTTGCGTTGGGCTGTATTGCTGCAGGCGGGAAACCTTACTGGCCGATCATGCACTGGAGCGTGCCGCTGCGCATCGCGTTCGGCAGCGATAGGTATGCGCCCGTCGCGGTGCGCCAGAGCTTTCAGGTGTTGGACCCGAGCGGTTTTCTCGTCCCCGCTCCCGAGCACGCGCAGGTGCAGGCGCCGCCCTTGTTGCGCCCAAAAAATGCAGCGGCGCCGCTCGACGGCATGGACCCCAATGCGCTGCATGCGAGCCATCTGATGCTGGACGAGGCGCTCGGCGCGCTGCAGACGCGCAGCAACGACGCGATGGCTCTCGCCTGGGACACGGTATTCTGGCGGCGGATCGCCTACCTGGTCACACTGTCGTTGTCGATCCTGCTGGTGCTGTTTCCCCAGCTTGCCGGCGCGATTGAATGGATCGAAAAGCTGTTTCCGGCGGCGATCGTCGAGTCCGACGCAGCGCATCTGGAAAGCGACTTGCTCAACACGGTGCTGACGGCGATCAAGGGGGTCCTGCCTTCGTGGAGTTCTTCGTGGACCGACGCGTTCGGTGCACATTCGAGCGTTTTCGCGATACTGCTCGTGGCCTGGCTGTGCTCGCTTCAGTTCGGCACCACCCTCAGGAAGCGCGTGCACGACCGCGCTTATCTTTCCTGGCACGCAAACCGTTGTCGCGACTACCTGGAGTGGCGTCGGCGATCCGAGGAAGGCAGCCGCAACATGACGCTGCTCGTGGCGCTCGTGTTCGCGCTTCCGGCGGCCATCGCGTGGTGGAACCTGGGCGCGCGGCAGTTGACGACATGGGAACTGACGGGCGCCGCCGCCGTGCTGTCCTGGCTGGTGCTTTGGCGAGTCTCGCGCGTGAGACGTCTCGCTCGGGTCTGGCGCGAGGTCACGCGCCCCGATGCGACGCCCGCGGCGCTACAGCGCGCCATGCAGGGCGGTTTCGCGTTGAGTCTCGCGCGCAGGCTTCGCGAGAGCGACGCGTTCCGGGCCATGTGCCGCTTCACGGCGTTCAAGGTCTTGCCGGGCATCTGTCTTCTCGTCATTTTGGGGGGCGGCGTCGCCGTCCTGAATCGGGCGGTATTGGACGGCATGAGCGCGGTCGGCAAGGTGTGCCAGGCCGACGGCGCAGTCACGCAGCCATTTCATACGTCGGACCTGTGCTGGAATTCGGGCATCGAGCTAGAGCGAGGAGCACGTTATGAGATCACGCTCATGACCGAGGGCGACTGGCTCGACCGGACGGAGCGCACGGATGTTGGCGGATTCGGAACGGATTCCGTTGCGCATTTCTTCGCAGCAGGGCTGAAGCGCTGGTGGTTCGAAGACTGGTTCAAGCCGATCGCGCGCATCGGCGTGAAGGGCCACGACGAATATGTGCTCGAACCGTGGGCGCCGCTAGAGCTTCACCACTACGCGAACGACCGTCGCACGCTTGCGTCCTCTCCGAAGGATACGAAGCCGAAGCGGTGCAAGGTCACCGGCGGTCATTTCGATCCGTTGCAGCCGGAGGAAGCGACCTGTCTCGTGGCCGGCGACGAAACGCCTGCCGATCGCAGGGTGCTCGTCGCGCAGATCACGGCGCAGACGGCGGGGCCGCTCTTTCTGTACGTCAATGATGCGGCGATGCCGCTCTTCAACGAGATGGGGCTCTTCTACCCCAACAATCATGGCTGCGCGCAGGTGACGGTTCAACAGGTCGTCGACGAGCGCAATCGCCTGTGGGTCGGACAATCCACGGCATGCAGCAAGTCGATGTCGACGAACGCAGTCATATCAGGCAGCCATGCCGCGCGATGAAACATCAGCCGTCACGCCCCGATGCGCACATCGCGAGGAGATGGCGTGCTTCGATCATCTGCGCGCAGTCGTGTCCTTCGGTGAATCCTTCGATCACCGGTTCGAGGCACGCCCTGGCTTCGTCGCGACGTCCTTCGGCGCGCAGCATGGCGGCGATCGCGATGCTGGCACGCAGTTCGAGCAACCGCAGGTTCTGCGAGCGCGCCTCGCCGGCCGCGATGCGCAGCCGCTCGATGGCCGTGCCCGGCGCGGCACGCGGGTCGACGCTCTCCACCACGCCTTCGGCATAGGCGAGATCGACGAGGCCGGTCTGCTGGCCCGTGCCCAGGCAATCGGCGCGGGCGGCTGCGATGCTTTGCCGTGCTTCGTCGTAACGTCCGAGGTGCGCGAGTGCCTGCGCGCGCCACGCGTGAACGTACCCGAGGTCGTTGTGCCCGCCATTGCTCGCGAGATGCGCGATCGCCTCGTCGAGCCGCGCCTGCGCGCTCGCGTACTGTCCTTCACGCGCCGCTGCGACGCCCTCGTAGACCATCGCCCACCCCTTCCAGAAGGGCAGGCGCTGGGTGTCGCACAAGTCGATGCAGCGGCGGCACAGCTCGCGGGCCACGCCGATATCGCCGACCTCGACGAACGGGCGCGCCGCGACGCTCAACGCCTGCGACAGCACGAACGGGTGCGCGAGCGCGTCCGCGTGATCGATGGCCATGCGCGCGAGCCGGCGCGCCTCGTCGAACCGTCCCGCCGACAGGTGGCAATAGCTCAGCCAGCAGCAGGCGGTCACCTTGGCGTCGTTGAGGCGCCCGTAGCCCGTGTAGCGCGCGACTTCGTAGGTGTCGTTGACGTACTGGAGCAACGCGACGCAGCGTGCGAACTGTGCCTGCTGATACAGGGTCGGACCGACAGCCGCGTACGCCACGATCTTGCTGTCGGTGTCCTCGGTGCGTGAGGCGAGCTCGATCAGGCGTTCGGTCGTCGCGAGGGACTTGCGGGAGTCCGCGGCGGCATAGGCGAAGTTGTTGATGCCGACCAGCGCGAGCACCAGCAGCCGCTCCTGCGTCACGCCTTCCAGGACCATTTCGGCGCGCGCCCACAGCGTAGCGACCTCGGGGCACGCGTAGCCCTTGAGCGCCCAATGACACGCGGCGCCCGTCACCAGCAACGCGACCTCACAATCGGCCCGTCGCGCCGGGCCGACCTGGCCGACGAGCGCCAGTCCCGAGTCGACGTGCAGGAGCGCCTCCTGGTGCCGGTTGCGCGCAATCGCGGCCCGCGCCGCCACGTTCCATTGCTGCACTGCACGATCCACCATCCCTGCACACGTCAGATGGTGCGCCAGCAGTTCGGGACTCGCCTTGGCGCGATCGCTGAATTCCTCGGCGAGCGCACGCGCGATGCGCGCGTGGATACGCACGCGCTGGCTCTTCAACAGACTGTCGTACGCGACGTCCCCGACCAGTGCATGCTTGAACCGGTAAAAAGCATCGTCGCCCGAGCCGCGCCGGAAAATCAGACCGCTCGCTTCGAGCGATAGAAGCGCCTCGGCGAGCCGCTCGGCATCGACCGGGGCGATCGCGGCGAGCAACGCATGATCGAATTCGCGCCCGATGCAGGCGCCGATCTGCGCGACCGCCTTTACCGGCGCGAGGTGATCGAGGCGTGCCATCAGCGAGTCGTGCAGCGTGAAGGGAATCGCGAGCGGCGCGACGGGCCCATTCGTTTCCCAGTGATCGCCCGCGTCGCGGAGAAAACCGGCTTCGAGCACGGTTTGCGTCAGTTCTTCGACGAAGAGCGGCACGCCATCCGCACGCTCCAGTATCTGCTCCAGTACGTCGCGCGGAATCGGCTTGACGGCGGTCAGCTCCTCGGCGATTTGCGCAGCCTGACGCCTCGCGAGGCGGTTCAGATGCAGCAGCGTGACGTTGCCGTGCGCCGTCCATGCCGGGGTGAATTCAGGGCGGCAAGTGATCAGCACCAGAATGGGCCAGTGACGAATGCGTTCGATGAATCGCGCCATGGTCTCGAGCGTATCGGCGTCGGCCCATTGGGCGTCCTCGAAGATCATCAGAAGCGGTTGTCCGCGAGAGAGCCTGAGCGGTTGCTCGACCAGTGCGTCGATCGTGACCTCACGCAGCCTCTGCGGCGAGTCCATGCGTGGCGGATAACGGCTTGTCGGCAGCGACAGCAAGGCGGCAAACAGCGGCGCGACGTTGTCGATCTCGCTTGCCTCCAGTTGCAGGGCGGCCTCCAGCTTGTCGAGCCGGGTTTCGGGCGTGTCCTGACGCTGAAAGTCACACGTTTCGGACAGGTGTCCAATGATCGGATGAAACGACGAGCCGGTCTGAAACGGCGAGCATTGGTAGAGCAAAGTCAGATGCGGCTCGCCGGTCAGGCGTTCGCGCAGCACGTGCGCGATGCGGCTCTTGCCGATGCCCGGTTCGCCCGCGAGCAGCACGGCCTGCCCTTCCGATTCGCGCGCGGTATGCCAGCGTGAGACGAGCAGGTCGACTTCATGTTCCCGGCCGACGAACGGCATGCTGCGATCCGGGCGGATCGCGCTGAAACGGCTTTCCCGGTACGCGAGGCCCGCCACGCGGGCGACACGCACCGGGGCGCCGATGCCCTTGAACGCATGTTCGCCGAAATCTTCGAGTTCGAACGTGGAGCCGAGGAGGCGCCGCGTGCTGGGTGCGATCATGATCTGATCGGGACCGGCGAGCGCGCACAGCCTTGCTGCCAGATTCGGCGTCGCACCCACGGCGGTGTCGCATGCGGAAGGGTCTTCGCCTTCGACATCGCCGACCACCACTGCACCGGTCGCCACGCCGATGTGCACGCTCAGTGGCGCGGCGGCGGGCAGGCGGCCGACCTCCGCGATGATGTCAAGCGCGGCGCGCACCGCACGTTCGGCGGCATCTTCTCGCGCGCGCGGAAAGCCGAAGTAGATGACGAGACCGTCGCCGAGATACTGCGCCACGTGGCCTTCATAGCGTGCGACGACGCGGCCGCACGCGTCCTGATAGGAGCGCATGACCTCGCGCAGCTCTTCGGCGTCCATGGCCTGGGCGAGTTCGGTCGAGCCGGCGAGATCGCAAAAAAGCACGGTGAGCTGGCGGCGCTCGCCGGGCGGGCGGCCGGCTTTGGCTGGCGGGGGCGGTGGCGCGGGTCTCGCCGTAACAGCCTTGGGGCTTGCGAGCGCATCCAGCAGACGCCGCCTGTGGCCGAGCAGAACGCCGAGTTCAGTGAGGTCGCGTTCGGTCAGGAGCGGGAGCGAGTCCATATCGACGCCGTTGGCCTGGAACACTTCCGCGTAGCGCTCAAGGCCGAGTCCGGCGAGCCAGGTCGAAAGCGAATCCATGACGCGACTCCTCTGTGCGATATGCGCGGATGTTGCTGCCAGCCCGTTCCGACTCTAACCACTTAATTGGTGCCGAGTCAACGTCGGGACAAAGGCGAGCAGGACTCCCTGCTGCGGCCGCACCATCAGAGATGCTTTAGTGTGTTCGATTGTTGTGGATTCCGGTGCTTTCGCTTAAGGCAGTCCCAGCGAAAATGTGGCGCAGGGGCGCAACACAGGTATAGGATTGACCTCGATGACAAAGGCGCGGCCGGCTCCGTGCGGCCGTGCGCAAACCCGGCGCGATCCTGCCTGCATCCGCACGAGCAGGCGCGCCGTTCGTTCGCAAGGACGGGCATGGTCATATTGCTCTCCGGACCGCCGGGACTCTTTCGGGAAGGCGTCGCCGGGCTACTGGGCCGCTTCGGTGAAGGCGTCGAGGTGTGCGAGGTGAACAGCCTGGCGGCACACGCGTCGCAAGGGCGCGCGCCTGACTGCGTCGTGATGGACGGCGACGATCTGAGCCGCGACAGCAATGAGCTCGAAGCCGCCCGCACTCACGCTCGCGCGGCGCCGGTCGTCGTGTTGCTGAGCCACGCAGGCCGGGCGGAGGTGGGCGCGCTCATTGCAGCGGGCGTGTCGGGATGCATCGAGAAGTCGGCTTCGTCCGGGATGCTGTTCGACGCCTTGCGACGCGCGCTCGCGGGCAGCGTCTTCTTGCCTGAATCGTTGCGCGCGGATCGCACAGATCAGCGGTGCGAATTGCCCGCCGAGCCCGGCGCTGGTGCACGGTTGTCCGGCACGTCCGCGCCCATGCCGAACCTGCGTTTGACACCCCGGCAGATCGACGTGCTGGCGCTGCTCGCACGCGGTCGTTCGAACAAGGTGATCGCGCGTGAGCTCGAGATGGCCGAAGCTACCGTGAAGACGCATCTCTCCGCCATCTACAAGGTTCTGAACGTGACGAGCCGCGGGGAGGCGAGTGCGGTGGCGGCGCGCCTCGAAAGCATCCGCGATGCGCAGGTCGGTAATGCGGTCCTGGGGCGGATCTCGATGGAGCATCTGCTCGCGGATGTGGACAGTCAGCACTTTCGCCCGGGCGAAGTGCTGTTTCGCAAGGGCGACCCGAGCGGAGAGCTGTTCTATCTGGTCCGGGGCACCGTGCTGCTCAGCGATATCGGCATCGTGCTGAATGCGGGCGCCGTGCTGGGCGAGATCGGGCTCTTCACGCCCGAGCGCCGCCGCACCGCGACGGCCGTCTGCAAAACCGACTGCGAGATGCGCATCGTCGGCGCCGCGGATGCGGTCCGCCTTTACTACCAGGACCCCGAATTCGCGATCTACCTGATCCAGCTTCTCGCGAGCCGCCTGCAGGCCGATAGCTCCCGGCGCGGCTGATTCAAGCACCCACTTCCAGCGCCAGCAGATTGAGCGCGATCAGGATCGCGTCGCGGTTTTCGAACGTGAGCGCAATGCCGAGTGTCGTCGCGAGCCAGCCGCCGATTTTCGTGGTGCCGAAGCCGGCGGGCGTCTCCGTCTTTTTCTTGGTGACGCCGAGCTTGCGCGCTCGATAGTGATACGACGGAATCTCGTGCTCGCTCGCGACACTCCTCAACCCGCCTTTGCATCCACGGTTCGCGCCGAGCGTGGCGGACAGGATGACCCGGTCGGTGACGTCGAGCGAACCGACGAAGAGACGCGCCGATGCGCGCACGCTGGCCTCGGTGAGACCATGCTCCGCCAGCGCCGAGGCGATTGGATCGGCGAGGGAGCGCGCATGGGCGTCGATCCTGGCGGCCATGTCGTCAACTTCGAGCGACACGTTGCGCTGCACGCTCGCGCTGCGCAGGCAGTCGATGAGATAACGCCGGAAATAGGCGCACAGCGCGTAGACCGTCGAAGGCGCGCTTTCGGCGCAGGCGTGCGACACGGCACGGTCCGCATCGAGACGCAGCACGCGCGAGAAGATGAACTGCGCGATGAGTTCCTCCTTGCCCTCGGGCAGCGCGCGCAACTCCGACGGATGGTAGCTGCGCAGCGCGAGACGCACGAGCTGATAGATCTGCGCCATCTCGGCTTGCGTGAGACTCGCGCGCCGATGCCAGAGATCGAGTAGCGTCGCGGCGTCGAGCACGAGGCTCGCGCCGGGGTGCTTCAACGCTTCCATGATGAACTCCGCAACGCACGCGATACGCGATGACCGTTAGTGAGGGCGCGCTTTGCTGCGAACCCGATCGCGTCATTGGCGGACGCAGACGAGCCCGTGTTTGCAGCGGATGCTTCGGCAAGCTCGATCTTCTTCCCGACACTGGCGAACGATGTCATGACGCCCCCTCTTTCCAATGAACCATCCACGTACGGAAATGACGCCGCGCATGCGGCGGAAGCGGCGCGCACGCGGTGCGCGGCCGTTTCATGCGTTCAAAGGTAGGAGGAACAGGGGCGCCGCGAAATCGGCCGAACCGGCTACATCGAAAGTCGTAGATGCGCCCGGTTGGCGGGCTTTCGGATGGGCGGAGACAGGCACGGTGGCCTTCACATAAGAAACGATGAGCAGGTAGCGAATTTGCAATCTGCACATCGTATTCGCGTGCAGCCTGCCCACCCGACGCGCGCGCTTTCAAACGCGAATCGAGCGTTCGTCTTTCCGAAGCAGATCGCGACGACTTGCATCGACCAGGATAACGAACCGTCAGCGCGGCATGTATCCCCAACGCATCCCGCCATGGCGCGGCGACTGCCTGGAACATCGAACGATCGATACCGAGGTGACCACGATGACTATCCCATTCAACGGCAACGCTGCGCCACTGGACGAAGACGGTGTCGGTAACGCGCTGGATACGTTGGGCATCAACGCCCCCGAACTGTGGGCCGTGCTCGCGGTCGAGACGCGCGCGTGCGGCTATCTTGCGGACGGACGGCCCGCGATCCTCTTCGAGCGTCACAAGTTCCACGCCGAAACGAAAGGCAAATTCGACGCGAGTCATCCCGACATCAGCGCTCCCACCGCGGGTGGCTACGGGGCAGGCGGGGCTCACCAGTACGATCGCCTCGCGGAAGCCGCGGCGCTCGACGAGACAGCGGCGTTGAGGTCCGCGTCGTGGGGGCTCGGACAGGTGATGGGCTTCAATTTTTCGACGGCGGGTTATTCGAGCGTGCAGGACATGGTATCGGCGATGACCCGCTCGGAAAGCGACCAGTTGCAGGCCACCGCCCGGCTGATGGTCGGCAACGGCTGGCAGAAGCCGTTGCGTCAGCACGACTGGGCCACCTTCGCCAGAAACTACAACGGACCCGACTTCCGCGCCAACAACTATGACGTGCGGCTTTCGGGCGCCTTCAGCAAGTTCGTCTCTGGCGGCACACCGGACCTCACGTTGCGGGCGGCGCAGGTCTATCTCACCTACCTCGGACTGGAGCCTGGCGCCATCGACGGCGTGATGGGCCGTTTCACCCGCTCCGCGCTCAACGCATTCGAGACTCAGAAGCAGTTGCCTCTGACCGACGGCGTCGATGTGAATCTGTTGGGCGTGCTCCGGCAGGCGGCGCAGGACAAGCGCGCCCGTCTGTGAGCACGGACGGCGCTGCCGGTCGAGCCGTACCGGCGACGAGAAGGAGACCATCATGATCGAGACATCTGAACCGAACGACCCTGGCGACCCGCAGCAACTGTCGGCCGAACTCGACCGCTGCGCGAACCTCATCGCCCATGCGGCACACATGGGCATACCGGTCCGCGACGCGGATATGGCCGCAGTGCGTGCCGCTCGCGAAGCGCTCGAACTGGGCGCCGCAAGCAGGCTGACCCGCGACGCGTTCTATGCCGCGATGCACCGCATCGCGTGCGACGCGCAATACCCGGACCCGCGCATCGCCGAAGACCTGAACCGTTGCGGTGATCTCGTCTCCTACGCGGCGCAGGCGGGCAAGCCGATCTGCGAAAGCGACATTGCATGCCTTTCGGTTGCGCGCGCGGCGCAGCACGATGTTGCCTGGGACGCGATGACCGAGGCGCTCTTCTATGGGGGGATGAGCCGCATCGCGCGCGTCGTCTCGCCGATCATCGCCGAGACGGCGGGCGCAGAAGCGCGCAAGGGCGCACGCCAGGCGATCAAGCTCTACACCTGGGCCTCGTTCGGGCTGGCGTTTCTCGTGGTGTCCCTGTCCTGCCTGCTGTTCGTCGTCGATCAGATATCCACCGATGTGTCGAAGGTCGTCGAACAGAACGACGCCATGGCGCTGTCGATGCATAACCTCTTGCAGGCGCATCGCGCGAACATCATCGCGGCGAAGGAGAAGGGCGAAGACGCCGTGCAGCAACTGCAAAACTCGCAGCCGGCCTTGCAGATCAAGCAGTCGCTGCAGCAGTTCGCAACCAACAACCGCCAGCTCTATGCCGACGTGAAGCGCACCGAGGCGATTCGCCAGTTTTTCTTCATCGGCGAGGCGGATAGCCCCTACAAGCCCAAATGCGCGTCGAGCCGAGTGCTTGCGGACAAGCGCGACAGCGAGCTGAACGTGAGCCTGGGAAGGCCAATGGGCGCGGCAGGCAAGGCGGACCCGACGGTCAACTGGAACTGCGACGCCGATAACCGCCGACGCGCGCTCGAAGTCGACCTGCCGCTGCTCGGGACCGGGTCGTGGAAGGAGTCCGCCGGCTCGCGATCGGAACGAACGTGGCGACCGGAGGATGCGGTCGAGCAGGGCTTCCAGAAGATAGCCGTCTATCAGGATATCCGCGCGATGGCGACGAACGATCGTGACGTCATCCTCGCCTTCGTCGGCGCCATCACGAGCTTCCTGCTGCCCGTGCTTTACGCATGGCTCGGCGCGTGTGCCGCGATCCTGCGGCAACTGAGCGCGGATACGTCGGCGAGCCTGTTTCATCCGGAGCATTCGACGGTCGCCAACCGCGCGCACATCACAACGGCCGTGATCGTCGGCATCTCGATCGGCCTGTTCAGCAAGCTGCTGCACGAAGGCGTCGAGTTCTCGCCGCTCGCGGTTGCCTTCGTCGCGGGCTACGCGTCGGACAAGTTCTTCGCATTCATCGACCGGCTCGTGAGCGCTATCTTCCCGGCGCGCGTGCCTGGTCGTACGGAGGCGGCGGCGCCCCTCGCGCCAAAGAAGCCGCAGCCACGCGCGGATACGGCGAGGGCCGCGCAATGAACGACGTTGATTTCTTCGATGACGCCAACGTCGCTGTTCCTGCCAACCGTAGTCAACTCTGGAGTAAACCATCATGAAATCATTTGTTTTCGCAGTCGCTGCCGCGTCGGTGCTTGCTGCTCCCGTTGTTTCGTTCGCTCAAACGGACTCGTCGTTGACGAGAGCGCAAGTGCGCGCCGACCTCGTTCAACTGGAAGCGGCGGGCTATATGCCATCGAGCGGCGACGGGCAGACCTATCCGGAAAATATTCAGGCAGCGCAGGCGAACCTGTCAGCCAGCGGCGCCGGAACCGGCTATGGAGGAGCGGCGGGCGGAGCGTCGGCATCTGGTGGCGGCACGGGATTCAAGCCTGTTTCGGCTGCGGAGTTGAGGAAGATGTATTCGGGAGGCCAGCGCTGAGGCGGGGCGAGTTCTCGCTTTGGCTTGAGCCCGGGCGTGGGGAAGGGCTGCAGGTAGCACATCGACGATGCATGGCGCTCCATCGCTCTTGTGGCAGACCATTCCTTGCTATTGGCCGATTCCGCCACGCCTTTTGTCCGATATTGGTATGGTCAGAACGCGTCTTGCACTTTTGCTCGTCCGCGTCCTGTGCGTTCGATCGCTCGACGCGGTGATGAAGCATCGCTCTGAGCCAGGAGGAGTCGTGAACGACGACGACGTGATCTTCAAGGAATTGCGCTTTCGCAATCTCACGGTAAAGAACCGCTTGTTCAGATCGAGCATATCCGGACGCTGGGACAACTACAACGGCCACGGCAATCAGGCGCGTATCAACTGGGAGGAGAAATTCGCCCGCGGAGGCATAGGCGCGATCATTTCGTCGTTCGTGCCCGTGCATGTTCGCGGCCGGATTCTTCCTAACTATGCAATGATCGATCACGATGACAAGATCCCTTTCTGGCGCGCCCTCGGCAGGAAGGTTCATGAATATGACTGCAAGTACATCCTTCAGTTGAGCCACTCCGGGCGTCAACGCGACGTCCCCGGTGTCGAAAACCTGATGAACAAGGGCTTGTCGTCGACGAGTCGCAAGGATTCATTTCATGGCCTGCTGAGCCAGGCGATGACCATCAACGAGATCAAGCAGACGCAGCAGCATTTCGCCGACGGCGCGCGTCGCGCACGCGAGGCGGGGCTCGACGGTGTCGAACTGCACGCGTCGCACGGTTATCTTTTCACGCAGTTCCTGAGCTCCGCCATCAATGACCGCAAGGACAGTTATGGCGGCTCGGTTCAGAACCGCGCGAGCTTCCTTCTCGAAACCATCGCTTCGATCCGCAGGGAAGTCGGGAACGACTTTCACCTGCAGGTCAAGATCAACGCCGTCGACAACAACAACGCGCTCTACCCTTGGGAGAAGAAGGGCAACACGCTCGCGGAATCGATCGCGATCTGCCAGCTCGTCGAGAAGGCGGGAGCGGACGCGCTGCACGTCTCGATAGGCAGCACGTTTCCGCACCCGCAATTGCCGTCGGGGGGGTTCCCGCTGGACGAAGCGAACTGGTGGTACGGCAGCATGGCGTCGAGCGGCGTGCGAGGTTACCTCAACTACACGCTGTTTCACTTCAAGGTGCTCAGGCCGGTCTTCACCGCATTCTGGAATCGCACGAAGAAGGACAGGGCGGTCGAGGCCGTGTGCGCCAACGAGTGCCTCGCGATCAAGAACAGCGTGAAGATTCCTGTGCTCAACACGGGCGGCTATCAGAGCGCCGATCTGATCCGCAAGGTGATCACGGAAGGTTATTGCGACGCCGTAACGATGGCGCGGCCGCTGATTGCGAACCATGATCTGGCGCATCTTCTGAAGCAAGGTAAGGAACCCGAGTATCCCTGTTCCTTCTGTAACCGCTGCCTGATCAATGCGCTCGCCAATCCGCTCGGCTGCTATGACGAGCGGCGCTTCGAACAGCGCGGCGGGCGCGAGGCGATGCTCGAAGAGGTCATGTCCGTCTTTAGTCCTCCGCCGTTCCCATAGGGCCTTTAGCAAGACCTTTGGCGATCGGCATGATGACGTCTCGTAACGGCTTCGCTTGCTCAACGCGAGGTGAGCAGCATGAAAGTGATCAAGACCCAGGCCAAGGACCGGATTGTCGTCGATGTGATGCGCGAAAGTCCGGTCGACCGCGCCCTGCTGCGCACCCGCCGGCTCGCGGTGATGGTTCTGATCGTCGGACTGGTGGTTGTCGCAGGGCTCAGCTCGCTCGCCCTGATGTCGGGTACGGCATTGGGAGCAACGCTGCCATGCGCGACATGCATCGATGATCCGCCAAAGCTGATTGTCGGGGCCGACGGCACGGCGGCGGGTAAGGTAACGGTGTGCAATCAGGGCGCAGTGGCATCGAAGTTGGCGCTGACACTGAGCGACTTCACAGCGCTCGGAGACAACAATGCCCCGTTCCCGCTTAACACAACACGACGTCTATCGGCTGATTCTGCCGCCGAGCGCGGTTTGGTCGACGGCACGACCGAACTCGACCAGCGCTGCGTCGCTGTAAAGGTCGATGTCTCGGGTCTGTGGCAGGCTGGCATGTCGACGGCGACGCTTCGCAACGGCCCGGAGAAACTGGCGGACCTGCAGGCGGTCAACCTGAACGCACCCTTTCATATCAAAGTGGACGGCTCGAATCCCGAGAAGCTCGACTTGCGCCTGGTCAAAGGCCAATCCTTCGATCTGCATCTTCGCAACGAGGATGCAATGGGCTACCGGTTTCGTTGGCGGCTCGATCTGCCCGGTTGCGCGGTGAACGATGTAGCCTACGTGCGGCCGAATCGCTCCGTGTTGCTTCAGATTCCCCGCGGAAGGTGCTACAGCGACATTTCGCGACTCGAGTCGGGTTTTCTCCGCAGCGCCACGCGCGAGGGACAACTGGTGTTGGAGTATGAACCCGATGCAAATCTGGAGCCTTATGCGCTGCCGCGTCGGATCTTCAAGGTCCAAGCCGCGGTAAGCCAATTCGATCCGGTTTGGCAAGGCGTATGGAACACTCTCTTCGTATTTCTCCTGTTACTGATCGGCATTGCCGCGTCGCTGTCGATCCACTATATGCTGCCGATGCAGCGCCGCCGGGTCGCCGCGAAGCAGCGGCTGGCGCTTCTCGAAGGCCGGTTGGCTGGTCTCGACACGCTGGTGCCGGCGCGATTGCTCGCTCTGCTGCGAGTGGAGAAAAAACGCCTGCGCGAGGAGTTGCGCCAGTTGTGGCCGATCGATCCGACGACGGAGGCCGCGCTACCGAAATTCGAAGCCCAGATGGATTGGCTGGAGCGGCGTATCGCATTGGTCGCCAGCGCTGGCGATCACCTTTCCAAACTCAATCGCAGCACACCTTTGGCGGTGCCGGAGGCAGATGAGGTACACGCCGCCTGCCGAGCGGTATTCGAGGTCATCGAAAGGCAGCAGGCTGTCGAGGATGACATCAAGGTAGCACAGGCAGCGCTCGACCAGGCAGCGAGGCTGCTTGCCACCGCGACGCACCCGCCCGGGGAAAATATGCTGAAAGCCCTCTTCGAACGGGCAGCGATGGTACGCGACCGCATATCCAAGGGCGTCAATCCGGCACGACACGAAGCGGACTTCGACAAGATGGTGCAGGCGTTGCTCTCAGCCGTTCCTTTGCAACCGCCAGCCGCACTCAGCGTTCCCGAATATGCTGATATCGCGCTGGCGGTAGCCAAGGCCCAGGTCGTAGCCGATTTCAAGCTTCTGCTTGCGGGCGCGCAGAGCGCTGATGTCCTGGATCGTCGCTCCGCCCGGACTGCCGAACTGCTGTCCGCTTTGTGTCCGGGTCCTGATGAATCGCTCAGGCGTGCTCGCGGTATCGTGCTCGAGGCCGAACAGGGGGTCAGCGAAGCTGACCTCGTCGCAGCTCTTCGAGAGGCCAGGCCGGCGGATCTCCGAATTAGTATCGATCCACCCAGGCCGCTTCCCTATCAACGGGTGGAAATGCGCGTGCATCTGCAGCAGGCCGGTTTCGACGAAGCCGATGCACGCTGCCGTATCAAATGTGCCTGGAACGTTACGGGTGGCGATATCGAAAGCCAGGACTGGGTGGCCAACTGTTTCTTTGAAGAGAAGCGTGCTCCGAACCGGATCAGGCGCCTCTGGGCTCGCCTCATGAAGCGCGAGTTGCCGCAGCAAGAAGAGATAACTGTCGCGGCAAGTCTGTATTATCGCGGCGAAAAACTGGTCGACGTGCCATCGGTGACGGTCAAAATCGAGCCTCCGAAGTCTTACGTCGTGGCCTCCGTGTCGTTGTCACTTTTCGCCATGCTCGTGACGATTTTGCTGGCCGGGATCGGCCTGATTGCCGGCGCGCAGGAGAAGATTCAGTCGCTTGATTGGGGAACAGCCGTATTTGCGCTCCTGGCGCTTGGGTTTGGCGCTGACGTGCTCAAGCGAGGACTGAGTCAGCCGTAACGCGGAGCGCGTGACGGGGTTCAACGAACTTCGGGACCTGTCGGGCAAGCCCGGCGAGGGGCGCTGCCGCCGGGCGTGGATGCTGCGCTTCTCGCATGAACGGGCGCGCTGCGTCATGGTGTGTGGGAAGAGACATCACGGGAGTCGCGGATGATTTCCTGATATTGACATAATAATAATTAGCGAAAGTTTTGATTGTAGTGGCTCAATAGAAATGTCGTATTCGGGCGTAGCCTCGTAGACAGGCACATCCTCGACCCGCGGTTCGAGCGACACCACAGTAATTTCAAGGAGCCGCCGTTTCGAGAACACAACTACGCGCCCTGAAGTCCACCTTCGTGCGCTTGCATACTCCGTCAAAACGCGAACGAAGTCCGTCGGCCGCATCTCGGAGAGCAGCCGCTGATTTCGCGGCAACAATCGCAATCAATCCTGTCGCCCCGACGTCAGAAATGGTGGACATAACGGGCGACGAATCGATTCCCTTCTGAACGGTTTCTCGCGCCTTGCTCGAAATACGCGTTTAGGAACAGGTGATCGTCCTTCGAGAAACTGCACAGCATGCCCGGTCCAATCGCCCAAACACGCTCGCGCCGACCCTCCGCGTCACTACCGTTTACCTTCGTGTCGCTGATCTGGTTGAACCAGTACGCGTTCACGCCGAGCCGCAACGTCGGTGTGATCGTGTATTCAATCGCGAAGTTCGCATGCAATGCCTGGCCAGCCTGAGTGCTGGTCACGTCCGGCCCGAACGAAGCGTTCGGATCGCTGTTCCTTGAATTCCAAAGATAGTGGAACCGCACCGACGCAGTCAGCTTGGGTGTGAGCCAAAAGGTGCCTGCCCAATAGGGGTTGATCGACCAGAAATGGCTGCCGGGACTCATCGCATTGTTGTGATTATAGGCACCTGTCGGTGCGCTGATGTCAAGTTCGAAGCGGTGCGAAAAGATTGGCCCATTCGGTCCGACGTACGGCCCGAATTGCAGCAACGGGCCAAAGATCACGTCGCCGACGCCGCTCTGCCCTTTGAGCACCGCATTGTTCAAACCGTCATCGATGTCGTGTCCCAGGATAGCGGGAAGAAGCAAATCGAAGCCAGGATTTCCGCCGAGGAATCTGGTCGGTGAAAGATAGAGAAACTGAGTTACGCTGGATATCATATCGACCTTCTGCCTGGGCAACGGAAGCTTGTTGCCGTTGTTGTCGTTGAGGCGATCTGCAGCGTAATACTGAAGATATTCCTCGATATAGAGACCCGGGCCTGCGGGCGGCGCACCATCGAGAAAACTGGTCAGGCCCAGATTGACCTGGGGCTCGTCATACCCAAGCGCGTGAGCGGCCGAGATCATGCCAATCATCGCGCATATAAAGCGGCAATACGGTTTCCACTTCACGAATATCTCCTATATCGAGTTTCTTTATTTGCTTTGGGTTGCTGCTTTTACGCCTCGATCCGCATCGCATGCGATAGCGCACGTCGCGCGGACAAGAGCGCGGCTTACGAAGCAATTCCTTGTAACCAGAGCGGTTGATCTATCGCGCGTCCACCCCGATGACTTCGTTCCGGACGTCCTTTCAGCTATGGCATTCTTGAGGAATAAAACTTACTATCCGAGCGTCGGAGACCAAACGACGCCCTACAACAAAATGGAGACGGCCTATGGACATCTACTTGAGTATCGAGGCGTTCGTCCGTGTTGCTGAAGCCGAGAGTTTCGCCAAGGCAGCGCAACAGCTTGGCGTTGCGAAGTCCGTAATCACGACGCGTGTTCAACAACTCGAAGAGCACCTCGGCGTGTCTCTGTTTCATCGGTCCAGCCGGGCCGTCAAGCTCTCCGAAGTCGGCGTGTCCTACTACTCCGATTGCTACGACGTAATCGATCGGATGCAATCGATCTCGCAGCGCTCGCGCGATACGTCAACCGCAATGGCAGGCGTTCTGCGGATCGGCGTACTGAACGGCTTCGCACTGGAACATCTTCCCAAGGTGATAGCCGAATTCCATCACTCCCATCCGCGAATTTCGTTTGACGTGATCGCAAACGATCATGTCGTCGATCCTGTGCAGGAGGGATTCGATGTCGTGTTGCAAATCTTCCCGCCTGCCTCCGATTCGCTGATCGAACGGCGTCTCTTTCCGATGCGCGGCGTCTTCGTTGCATCGCGAGACTACCTCGACCGCATGCCACCCGTCGCTGAACCAAACGATCTGCGCGCGCACGCCTTTACGTGTTATCGCTACTATCCGTGGGGCAACCGCTGGTCGTTTTATCAAGGCGAGAAACGCGTGGAGGTCACGCTCGCGCCCGTCTTGCGATCGAACAGCGTTCATATGCTTCTGGAGTTCGCCCGACTCGGCTTGGGCATCGCCTATATGCCTACGATGGTGGTCGCCCGCGATCTGCTTTCTGGGCGGCTCGTTCGCGTGCTCGAGGACTACACCACCGACACGCCCTTCTTCTCAGCCGTCTATCCCACCTCGCATCGTTCGACAGCCAAGGTAAAACTTTTCCTCGACATTCTGTCGACGCAATTTCCCATGGAACCGGAATGGGATCGTGCGCTTGGACTGATTGAAACGAAGGGCGAACGCAATCAGCGCGGCTCTGCGACCTGACAAGGCACGCAGCGCCGCTCTCGCATGTTATGCGGCCAATCGCTGCGGTTCGGCGAATCGCCGGCCATTGAGCCGCTCGAAATCATTCAGCATGCCGCGCATCTGCTCGCGGTCGGAACCGACCTTGATCAGCATCTCGGCGTCGCGCGCACGTTGCGCCGGATCGCGTTCCTTCATCCAGGTGAAATTCGCCGTCGCAGTGGGCGACGTGAACTCGAGAAACACCTTGCGGCGGTCGTTCGCATACTCGTCGAGCACCGACATGGGCGCGCTTTGCTTTATCACGGCGACCAGCGCTTCGCCGAGATGTTCCGCATCGAGCACACCGCCCGACAACCCCAGACCACCCATCGGATTCGTTGCGTGTGCGGCATCCCCGGCGAGAATGACGCGTCCCAGTCGAAACTCGGCTGCGCATCGCTGGTGGACCCGATACGGGTTAAGGTGATCGACACGATATCGGTCCGGCGTCGGCGCACCAGGCAAGAGCCGTTTAAAGCGCTCCGGCAGACGCTGGCGCACCTCGGCCTCCGTCAAGTTCGGGTCCTCGCCGTAGCAAACACGCCAGATTCCCGATTGATCGAGTTGCACGACGACCGCCCAGTCCACCGGATCGTGCACGAAATTGGCTCTCGAATAGCCGTGCAGGTTAAAGTCGTAAAACACGTTGCTGGCGACCAACCGCTCCGGCCACGTGAAGCCGTCGAAAGTCGCGCCGATCTTTTCGCGAACCGTGCTGCGCGCGCCATCCGTTGCCGCGACGAAGCGGCAGCGCAGTCGCGTTACGCCTCCTGGGCCGTTCGTCGCAATGGTGACGTAGCTCTCGTCCTGATCGACACTTTCGACGCGATGATTCCATCGAATGTCCACGTTCGGTAGCGTCCGAAGGTGCGAGACGATGATGTTGGATACGTGATTCTGACCGAGCAGCAGCATGTACGGATAGGCCGTGTCGCTCGCAACAGCATCCCACTTCATCATCGTGATCAGGCTTCCATCTCCATGCCGATACGCGAACTCAGGGCACCAGACCGCGCGTTGTCGAATGTCTTCGAGAAGCCCGAATCGATCGAGGGCAGCAGCCGTCGGCGGCATGTAGGCGACGGCTCGCGGTGAAGGCGATACGCCAGCTTCTGCTTCGAGCACCACCACACGGATGCCTGCCCGGCCGAGCTTCAACGCTGTCAGGAGGCCGACCGGCCCTCCTCCGATGACGACCACTCCATCTACTGTTTCCATGCTTCGTCTCCTGATGATTTCGGTTCTATGTCGGACCGGCTTTGCCCCAAACACATTTGCGACTTGAACGAGCGCCGGCGTTGACTGAAGAGTATCCAGCGCAATTCCAGTAAGCAATGAGAAGCCCGTTCGCGAATCCCGAACGGACCAGTCGGGCTTTTCAGCGGCGATACAGGCAAATCCCGTGGAAGGCGCCAATTGACGAACGCATAACGGCGGCCTATGGAGCGGTTCAATTCGTCGTTCGCGATCATGGCGTTTGCGAACGCCGAACGCTGACAGGTTGTTCGTCAGGATGACTCCGCTTATTCTGAATCGGCACCAGGATCAAGCCGGCAGTGTGAGCGTGAAAGCGCTGCTCAGGTTTGTCGGGAAAGTTGAATATCCATTACCAAGGAGACACCATGGACCATAAGACGACGTTCGCGTCGCTCGATCGGTTTGAAAAGGGCGGCGTGGAGATCATCGATGACGACGTGAAGCACTACGCGTTCTCAAATGTATTCGAGGTCGCGAGCAAGGCATTGCCTTACGAGAAGGTCGTCGTCGCGAAGAACATGCAATACGTGCTGGAAGCCGTGCGCGCAGAAGGCTCGTCGAACTGGTTCGCTGCTTCGCATGATGAGTTCGTCATTCTGCTAGACGGCGAACTCGAAATCGATTTTATAGCGCTCGAGAATGCGCAAGATATCGTGCCGCCGGCCAGCGCCGGAACGATCGCCATCGCAGGCGAGCCACAAGGCGACAGGATGGGGATGTGCAGACTCCAGCACGGGCACCAGGCGCTGTTGCCTGCGAATTCGGCATATCGCTTTCGAGCCACGCGTCCTGGCGTTCTGCTGATTCAAACCGTCGCCGGTTCGCTCTCGGTCGAGAAATGGCGCGACATCTGCCTTCACTAATCCAGCGCCAATATTCCTTAGGAGACAATTTCCATGGCTGATCTCAATCCCGTCCTGGCAAGCCCACCCGATGCAGTAACGGGTTATCGTGCGTTTCGGCTCGGCGAATTCGATCTGCGCCGAGACGCATATTTCGTCACAATCGAATGGCCCGCGAATGGCCAGAAGCGCACACACAAGATCAAGGCTGACGACTTCATCCGCGCCATGATGCGCGACGTTGCCTGGGGCTTCTTCTATGGCTGGGTCAACTTCGATGACGTCATCGGCACGCGCAACCAATACGGTCGCGTCGACTTCTATGCGGGCGCGTTCAACGCGTCGTATTCGCAAGCAGGCATCGACTACACCGAGCAGTTCGACACTCCGCTCATCATGGCGACGTTCAAGGCGATCCTGAGCGACTGGGTCAACGAAGGTTTCGATCCGTTTGCCGCGCCGGAGGAAACCGGCTCCGCGTTCGGCTTCAAGAATGGGGACAACGATCAGGCGATCGAACGGACCCGCATCGCGACCCGTCGCATGCCCGGACTCGAGGGCGATTCACCGCTGCGCGATGACATGCCCGTCAATCGCCACTTCGCGGACGTATCACAAGCGGATCCGGAAGTATTCGCTGAACCCGGCCACGAAGGAAAGCTGCACGCGATCAGTCTGTTCAAGTATTTGTCGCGATCGGATGTCACGTGGAATCCGTCGGTTACATCGGTGTGCAAGGAAAGCCTGTGTTGCCCGACGACCGAAGAGTTCGAACTGCCGGTGTTTCACGGCAACGACCGGGTCGAGTGGTTCATTCAACTCTCCGACCAGATCGTCTGGGACGTGGCCGACAAGAACACGGCCGCACCGCGCGCGCGCGTGACCATGAAGGCAGGCGACGTCGCGGCCATGCCGGCCGACATTCGCCACAAAGGATATTCCGCCAAGCGTTCGATGCTGCTCGTCTGGGAGAACGTGACACCCGATCTGCCCAAGCGTTACGAAAGCGGCGAGTTCACCCCCTACCCTGTCGAATTCTAAAGAACTCTGCTAACCAGTTCCGGTTAGCAATCCAATCTCGGAGAACATCATGGCGACGAAGATTCAGATTGTTTTTTATAGTGCATATGGCCACATCTACAAGATGGCCGAGGCGATTGCCGCCGGAGCGCGCGCGACAGGCGACACTGAAGTGACGCTCTTGCAGGTTCCCGAACTCGTGCCGGAGGACGTCCTCGTGAAGAGCGGTATGAAGGGTTATCGTGCAGCGTTTTCGAGCATCCCGATCGCCACACCCGATGCGCTTGCGGAAGCCGACGCGATCATCTTCGGTACGCCCACGCGGTTCGGCAACATGTGCTCGCAAATGCGTAACTTCCTCGACCAGACCGGCGGGCTGTGGATGTCGGGCGGCCTGATCGGAAAGGTCGGGAGCGTGTTTACGAGTTCTGCGTCGCAGCACGGTGGACAGGAAACGACGATTACCAGCTTTCACACGACGCTTCTCCATCACGGAATGGTGATCGTCGGCGTGCCTTATTCGGAACCGCGCCTTGTCAATATGAGTGAAGTGTCGGGCGGAACGCCATACGGTGCTTCCACGCTGGCCGGCGCCGACGGCTCGCGTCAGCCGAGCGAGAACGAACTGGCGATTGCGCGTTTTCAAGGGCAGCATGTCGCATCGATTACGAAGCGTCTGGTTGCGCGGCCGAATCTGGCGTGAGGTTGGATTGGATGAGGGTTCGCCTTCGAGCGGGATAAGAAGGAATTTGACGAGGGAGCGCTGAATGAACTCAGCGCTCTCAGGAGGGATAGCAAGCGAACCCTAAAGCTCAAGGCTGATTTGCCTGGCAAACGCAAGTATCACTTCTTCGTTTCGTGACAGAAGCGTCCATTGACCGACCCGGGTCGGAACGACGAGGCCTGCCTCGATCAACGTCGCGACATGCACCGATACGGTCGATTGAGACAGCCCGCTGCGCGCATGAATCGCGCTCGACGGCACTCCATGACGAAAATCGATTCGTTCCTGTTCGAAGGCATCATTTGACGTCTTCAACCACCTCAGGATCTCACGCCGAAAGGGGCTTGCAAGAGCCCTATGAATGAGATTCGCATTGACCGTGAGATTCGCAAGCATCGTGATATGTCTTGATAGAAAATGAGCCGCTTAACGCATCCTTGGTCAAAACATATCTGCAGGGCTTTGACGCGCTACGCTCGCACTCCCTGCTTCGCCCTCCAACCGGGACGGAATGAACGGCCCGGTGATCATATTCGAGTAGCTTTGCCCAGGCCCTACCATCGGAAACACGTCCGCGTCCTGATCGACCATTACCTCCAGAAAAGCCGGCCCGTCGAATTCGACGAAGGCCTTGAGTGCATCCTCGAGCTTGCGCTTTGCTTCGACTCGACGCGCGAACTCGAACCCGTCCGCTCGTGCCGCCAATACAAAATTCTTGCGATGCAGCGATTTGTCGCTCACGCACATTCGGCCGTCGTAAAAGAGACGCTGCCACTGCCGGATCATCCCATCGCCGAGATTGTTCAGCAGCAGCACTTTGACGGGAACGCCATACGTGCTTGCCGTCTCAAGCTCGCCGACGTTCATCCGGAGGCTGCCGTCGCCATCGATATCGATCACGAGCGCATCCGGGCGTGCCAGTCGCGCACCGATCGCCGCGGGCAATCCGAAGCCCATCGTCCCCATGCTTCCCGACGTAAGGAAGCTCCGGGGCTCGACGAAATCGAAGAACTGTGCCGCCCACATCTGATGCTGGCCGACACCCGTGGTGATGATCGCGCGTCCGCCGGTGATCTCGCTCAACTTTTCGATGACGAACTGCGGCTGGATCAGCGGGCTGCTCCGGTCGTAGTTCATGCCGTAGCGCTGCTTCAGTTCCGTCACGCTCTTGACCCACTCCTCAGACGCGTACGCGGACGGCCCGAACTCCATCAATGACAGCAACGTAGACTTCGCATCGCCCACATGACTCCAATGTGCCCGCTTGACCTTATTGATCTCCGCCTCGTCGATGTCGATGTGCGCGACATGTCGCGCGCCCGGAGCGAATGCTTCAGGGCGGCCGCCGGCCACGCGGTCATCGAATCGGGCGCCCAGTGCAATCAGGAAGTCGCAGTCTTCGACCGCGTAGTTCGCACACGCGGTCCCATGCATGCCCAGCATGCCAAGCGACATGTCATGTTTTGCGGGTAATGCGCCAAGACCCATGAGCGTGGTCACGACAGGAATGCGATAACGCTCGCAAAACCGGCGCAGCTCAGCCGTCGCGCCAGCCGCGATAACGCCGCCGCCGACATACAAAAGCGGTCGTTTGCTTTGCCCAAGAAGAGCGAAGAATTCGGCACGCTTGTCTTCATCGAGATGAGCGCCTTTTGCCATCGATCGAAGCCGATCGGAATAGCCTCGAAACTGAAGCGTGCCACGCCCCTGATACGGTCCCATCCAGTTCTGAATGTCCTTCGGCACATCCACGACGACCGGACCCGGACGCCCGGTGCGAGCGATTTCGAATGCGGTCCGCAGTGTCTGCTCCAGCTTCGCCGGATCGGTTACAAGGAAGACCTGCTTCGCGCACGCCGACATGATGTTGAAGACCGGCGCTTCCTGAAAGGCGTCGGTGCCGATCGCGGCACGAGGCACCTGTCCGCATATGAGAACGACGGGCACTGAATCACCGTTACAGTCAGCGATGGGTGTCACTGCATTGGTTGCGCCCGGGCCGGACGTCACCATGAATACGCCGACCTTTCCGCTCGCACGCGCATAGCCCGCAGCCATGAAACCCGCGGCCTGCTCATTGGCCGGCACGACGAATTTCATCTGTCGCTCAGGGTTTGCCGCGTGCATTTCGTTGAAGCGAAATACAGCGTCGTAAGTCGGCAGGATCGCGCCGCCGCTATAGCCGAAGATCGTATCGACGCCCTGTTCGGCAAGCACGCGCAGAATGATGTCGGCGCCCGACATCCACTCGCTGGCATGCGCCGATTGAATGAAATCCTGTGAAGCTACGCTTGGGTTTTGAGTCATGGCTGTCTCGCAGGGAATCGGGCGCTGACGGATCAGCGTCCAAAAGAAAAGGGCAATGTCCCTTCCAATTCGAGAACAGCGTATGTTCGGCACCAGCTCATAGACAATCGCTCCGACGGGTTCTCCGTTCCTGGCCGTGTCCACTTAAGCACTTTTGCTTGATGTGCTTCTGGAAGAATTGTGGGGGTAGTGCTATTTATTCTGCCGCTTAACACTGCTATCCGCCGTTCTATCGGGGTCGTTCACAGGCCAAAGTAGGCAGCATTCAGGCCATGCTCAGCTTTTTAGGCGGGGCTTCGACAGCGCCTTGGCGATGCTCCTGACGATGTCATCACCAAGATCTTCCTTGACAAGTGCCAGGGCCAGATGGATGCCAGCGTCCACGCCATTGGACGAATACAGATTGCGATCCTTCAGATAGCTTGTATGCGTCACGACGTGCGCCAGCGGATGTTCGGCGGCAAGACGTTGCGCATCGCGCCAGTGCGTGGTTAACCACCGATGGTCAGCAAGGCCGGCACGCGCGAGCAGGAACGCACCGTTGGACACTGACGCCAGCTTTCGCGCGTGGCGTCCGGCTCGACCCAGCCAATCGACGAGTTCGCTGTGCTGGAGCCGTGAGCTCACAACCGGCGATCCCGGGACGACGACAATATCGAACGGCGTGAGCACATCGAACAGGCACTCCGTCGTGCGCACCGCCGTGCCGTTCGAGCACAGCACAGGCCCGGGCGACGGACCGACGAGATGCTGTTCGTAGAACGCTCCGCCCCATAAGCGGTTGGCTTCCTGGAACACATCCATCGGACCGCACACTTCGAGTAGCTGGAAGCCTGCGTACAACATAATCGCGACACGCATGAGGCGTTACTCCGCGAATGCACTCGATACAAGCGCCGCCTGTCTCGCCACGTGCGCCGAGTGATACCCCGGTGCGGTCGATGCGGATGCGGCGGGCCCTGCGTAGGACAATGTCGAGTCCGAAGACAGGATCTCGCGCAACTGCGGCTCGACAAAACTCCATGCGCCCTGATTGCGCGCCTCCTCCTGACACCAGACAAGCGTCTTCAGATTGGGATAGCGCGCGAGTTCGGCCGCAAGTTGCTGCGAAGGAAACGGGTACAACTGTTCGACGCGGATGATCGGTGTATCGGCGATGCTGTGTTTGCGGCGATGTTCGAGCAACTCGAAGTAGATCTTGCCCGACGTCAGGATGACACGCTCGACGCTCGAAGTACGCGACGCCTCGATCTGCGAATCGATCAAGATTTCATGGAATGCGCCATGAGCCAATTCGTCGAGCCTGCTGACCGCTCCCGGGTGCCGCAGCAATGACTTGGGCGACATCACAATCAGGGGACGACGATCGAAGACAAGCGCCTGCATCCTGAGCAAGTGAAACAGTTGCGCGGGTGTCGTCGGTTGGGCGACGCGCATGTTGTCCTGAGCACTGAGTTGCAAGTAGCGCTCGAGTCGCGCCGACGCATGCTCCGGACCTTGCCCCTCCTGTCCATGAGGCAGCAGCAGCGTCAGCCCGCTCAACTGCCCCCACTTCGCGGCGCCCGCCGCGATGAACTGGTCGATGACGACCTGCGCACCATTCGCGAAGTCACCGAACTGCGCTTCCCACACCACGAGCGCATTGCGGTTCACCGTCGAGTAGCCGTACTCGAAAGCCAGCACAGCCGCTTCGGAGAGAATGGAATTCGTCACCGTGAACCGGCCTTGCCCGTCAGCGATGTGATCGAGCGGTATGAGGACGCCGTCCGAGCGGCTCGCGCGCTTTTGGTTGTGGAGCACAGCGTGACGGTGATTGAATGTCCCTCTTGCACTGTCCTGTCCGCTCAATCGGACATCGATTCCCGCGCCGAGTAACGAGGCAAAGGCGAGGTGCTCACCCATGCCCCAATCGATTGGCTTCTCTCCGGTCGACATCTCGCGGCGCGCGGCCATCATCTTGCTGACCAGAGGATGAAGTTCATAACCGTCTGGAACGAACGATACCTTTTGCGCGAGACGCAGCAACTCGTTTCGCGACGGAAGGTCATAGCGGACCGAGTCGGAACGTCGGGGCATCGCTACCTCCGAGCCCTCGCTCTCGTGTGCCGCCTCAAGGCCTTCGCGCTGCGTTTTAACGTAGTGTTCAACCTGATCCGAAGTGACCGCGCCCTCCAGCATCAACTTTCGAGCGTAGACGGTCCTCACGCCGGGATGCGCCGCGATCGCGCGATACATCAAAGGCTGTGTGATGCTGGGCGTGTCCTGTTCCTGATGTCCATACTTGCGGAAGCAGACCAGATCGATGACCACACTGCGCTGGAACTCCGTACGATAGTCGAGCGCGAGGCGCACGGCCATGGTGACCGCTTCGGGATCGTCACCGTTGACGTGCAAAACCGGCGCCTCGATCATCTTGGCGATATCCGTGGAGTAGAACGACGAACGCGTATCGCGCGGGTCCGACGTCGTGAATCCAATCTGATTGTTGACCACTACGTGAACAGTTCCACCCGTGCCGTGCCCACGCGTATATGAAAGGCTCAACGTCTCCATCACGATGCCTTGACCGGCTATCGCAGCATCGCCATGAATCTCAACGGGCAGTACGCTGGCAGTGTCTCCATCGCCCAAAGCTTCCGCCTTGGCGCGCGCCATACCCTGCACGACGGGATTTACGATTTCCAGATGCGAAGGATTGAATGCAAGCACGACATCGACCGGGCCATCGTCAGTCTGCTTGATGCTGCTGAAGCCCTTGTGATATTTGACATCACCTTCCGGAAGGTGATCGGCGTCCTTGCCGTCGAATTCATTGAAGAGCGCATGTAAAGGCTTGCCCACGACGTTGACCAGTACGTTCAAGCGTCCGCGATGCGCCATGCCCATGACGACCGAGCGCACCTTCTTCGATGCCCCGTACCGGGCGAGTTCGTCGAGCAGCACGATCAACGACTCACCGCCTTCCAGAGAGAACCGCTTTTGTCCGACGTAGCGCGTATGGAGGTATTTCTCCAGCCCTTCCGCGGCGGTCAGGCGCTCGAGAATCCGGCTCTTCTCCGCAATCGTAAGCGAAGGTTTCGCTCTCGTCGATTCGAGCCGCATTTGCCACCAGTTGCGCTCGCTCGCGTTGGTCAGATGCATGAATTCGGCGCCGAGCGTACCCGTGTATGTCTGCTCCAGCCCCGAGACGATCTCCCGCAAGGTTGCGTCCTCGTCGAAGAGAAACGTGTCGGCCGTGCTGAACTTCGTCGACAGGTCCGCGGCCGTCAAGCCGTAGTACGTGTGCGTCAACTCGGCGAGAGCGCGCGGCGGTGTCCAGGCCAGCGGGTCGAGGTTTGCCTTGCGCGTACCGATCATCCGGAACGCGGCGACAAGCGCCTGTACTGCAACCTGCTTTCTAACAAGGCCAAGACCGTTGTCGACCTGCGCCATTGCGACGCGCGGTCGCTTCGCGAGTTCGATGAAGCTCGAGACGACAGGCGAGTGCGCTTCATCATCGCGATCGCTTCCGTCGATGGCGGGCGTTTCGCGCAACGCATCGAAGTACGCGCGCCACTCGTCCGTGACCGACGCCGGGTCGCCCAGATAGACCTCGTACTGCTCCTCCACATAGGGGGCATTTCCCCCGAACAAAAATGAACTTTCACTTTCCTGGATCAACATGATGAATACACCCTTCTCGTGTTTGCCGGTCCCGATTTCAACCGTGACATATGGTGAGGCGGCCGCGCCTGCGCCTGGTTTGCGCTCTCAGCCGTTCTTGATATCAAGTCTAGTAAGCGGACGTAGCAAGGGCGCGCAGATAGAGGCCGATGCCAGGCCAAACGATGTGAGATTTGGGCCACGGCATTTCTCGGCACCTCGGGTCTTGTTACACCGACGCAAAAGTCATTTACCCCGTACGCCGTCTGTGCTCATTGCCTTTTGAGCTAGACTGCGTCATCACTTGCTGCAGCGGTCTTTCGCGCTTATTCGAATGAATTGGACGAAACGCAGACCGGTGGTGTCAACGAAAGGGTGTTTCATACTTAAGTAAGGTCACGGCATGAAAGTCGCCATTGTCATATTCGATGGTGTGCAGGCACTGGATGTTGCAGGCCCACTGGACGTTTTTGCGGAAGCAAATGCGAATCTCTCCGAGCGCCAGCGATATGAAGTCGCGCTTGTCGGGCGCCATGCCGGCACCGTGACCTGCTCGAACGGAATGCAGGTTTCCGTGCCCTTCGGCTACGCGGACTCCGACATCCAATATGACCTGTTGTTAGTGGCAGGAGGACCGCAGTTGCCCGATTCCCAACCGTCGAGCGAGTTCCTGACGTGGTTGCAAAATCAGGCGCAAGGCGCGACCCGATTCGGCTCCGTTTGCAACGGTACGTTCCTGCTCGGGCACGCCGGGTTGATCGACGGCAAGGAAGTGACGACTCACTGGGCGGATGCCGGCCGCCTCGCCGACGAATTCCCGCAAGCATGCGTGCAGCCCGACAAGATATTCATTCGTGACGGGCATCTCTTTACTTCCGCCGGCGTGACGTCGGGAATCGATCTGTGTCTTGCCCTCGTGGCGGAAGATTGGGGACATGAATTGGCCGTGCGCATTGCGAAGCGATTGGTCGTCTATATTCAGCGCGAAGGCGGGCAGTCTCAGTACAGCCCTTACATCGGCGCTGGCAAGGACGAAGAGCCGATCATCAACAAGGTGCATCGGTACGTTACCGAGCATATAACCGACGCACTCTCCATCGAGCAATTGGCGAGCGCTGTCTCGGTAAGCCGACGGACCTTCTCGAGACTCTTTGCGAAGTATGCGAAGGTGACACCGTCGGCATTCGTCGAACAGGTTCGCGTCGATACGGCGAGGAAACTGCTCGAGGACACAGATGCGCCCTTGAAGACCGTCGCATTCAAATGCGGCTTTCACAGCGCAACGCAAATGCGAACGACGTTCTCTCGACGGTTGAACGTCACGCCCAAACAATATCGTCAACGATTTCGGGGCACCGTGGGTACGCAGGTTCGGGTGCACGGCGACGTCGATGTTGCTTCGGTGAGTCTGGCATAGATTCGATGGGCTCCTTAATCTGTGACTGACGCGAATTCACTTCCGGACATCCTTGAACCAAAATTGTCCGTCATCTTCTGCGGGATAAACCCGGGTATTCGCGCAGCATCGACTGGCCACCACTTTGCGGGCAGAGGCAATCGGTTCTGGCGTGTCGTGCATCTCGCGGGCTTCACTCCCGAACTGCTTCGTCCCGAAGACGATCACGCGTTCCCCCGGTACGGGTGCGGTCTCACGACCGTGGTCACGCGTCCAACGGCACGCGCGGACGAGCTGTCGCGTATGGAGATCGAGACAGCGGCTTCTGCGTTCGAGCGAAAGATAAAACGATATGAGCCGCAATACATTGCTTTCCTCGGAAAAATGGCGATTTCCGCCATGTCCGGCAAGCGCGACATCCCGTGGGGGTTGCAACCAGAGGCTTTCGGTGGTGCACGCACATGGGTATTGCCAAACCCCAGCGGCCTGAATCGCGCATTCAGCCTCGATGCGCTAGTGAGCGCCTATCGCGAACTTGCCGGTGCCGTAGCGTCCACGACTGCAGCGCCCTCCACTAACTGAAGCTGTGCGTTCCTGCGCAAGGTCTCAGTGACGAATTCGAGAAAAGCCCGGATTTTGCCGCTTGCGCCTCGGCGCTCCACATGCAGCAAATTCACGGGAACTGACTCAGGCTCGAATGCCGGCAAGACCGGCAGAAGTCTTCCGTTCTGTACCTCGGGAGCCGCCTGGTAAGACAGCAATTGTGTAATCCCCACACCGTCGATGGCCGCAGAAACCGCTGCGGGAGCGAGGTCGACGATCATCCGTGGATGAAGCCGCACCGGCAGCCTCGCACCGTTCTCGCTGAAGACCCACTCGAACGGATGGGTCACGCCCGTGAAGGACACGCAGTCGTGGCTAACAAGGTCCCTAGGATGAGCGGGTTCCCCGTGCGCCGCGAGATAGGCGGGCGCGGCGTACGTTCGACGCTGCACGAAGCCCAACGGAACGGCGAATGTCGTGGAGTCTCCGAGATGGCCGATACGAATGGCAATATCCACGCCTTCCTCGAGAAGCCGCGTCGTACGATCGATGTACACGGCATTGATACTGACGTCCGGATAGCGCAGCGCAAAGGCATTCACGAGCGGAGCGATATATCGCTGGCCGAAGAGCACGGGCGCTGAAACCGTCAGCGTCCCCACGGGATTGACGTTATAGGACGCAAGATTCGCTTCTGCATCCGTGATGGTGTCGAGCACCTTGCGGCAGGTATCGAGGTAAGCCACGCCTGCGTCAGTCGGCCGGACCGAACGGGTCGTCCGCGCAAGCAGTTGCGCGCCCAGCCGGGCTTCGAGCGAGTAAAGCGCCCGCGAGACTGCGGCAACCGACAGTCCGATCTTCTCCGACGCGCCAGTGAAACTGCCGCGATCGACGATGGCGACGAAAACCTCCATCTCACGCAATCTGTCCATGTTGAACTCCGGGCCTTGGTCGATCTGCGCGATTGTAAGCACTCTATCCCGCGTATTGATGGCCCCTGTCTTCGATTGGCTCAAAGAAGAAACAGAATGGCCAGCGCCGGACCAATTCCACATGTGGCGCATTCCCTTCTTAACCGACGCGAGAAAGACTCTTTCCAATGGCGAGGACGGTAATTGCCATTTTTATTTCCTTGGCAAGTTTTGCGCACTCATTGGCTCAATTCCTAACCTGTCAATGCTTCGAGAATAGCGGCTCATCGCACACAATGAATCAACCCAATGCGGGCAGAAAAGCCGCCATTGAACATTAGCGAAAGGAGCTGTCATGTTTTCTGCGATGCTTGAAGTCAATCCCATACCCGAACAATTCGATGTCTATCTCGGTATGGCGAAGCTCCTGCGGCCTGAACTCGAAAAGATCGACGGGTTTATCGACAACAACCGCTATGCGAGTCTGACGCGTAAGGGATGGCTTCTCTCACTATCAAGCTGGCGGGACGAGAAGTCGCTCGTGCGCTGGCGAACCGAGACGAAGCACCACAAGGTGCAGCAGGCGGCGCGTGATCGTGTCTTCACCGACTATCGCTTGCGGATCGGGCAGATCGTAGCGGACACGCATGTCCCCGCGGGACAGGTCTTGCTCGAGCAGCGCCTGGACGTCACGGAGACGGGCGCTGGCACGGCAGTGACGTTGCTTGAAGCGAAGCGCGCGCCTGAATGGGCCCGGCGAACAGGCGCAGAAGCGACTGCGAAATCAATTGGACTAGAGACAGGCGCGTCCGGCCTTGTTGCCTGGGACGTATTCGACGCACTGCTGACGCCTGGAGATGTGATCGTCGTCGCGACGTGGTGTGATAAGGCAGCGGCTGAAGCGTTCGAACGCGATGCGAAGCTGCCGGAGGACGTGCGGTCTCGGCAAATTCGGGTCATCCGGGAGTACGGGATGTTCGATCGACGGGAAGCGCCGCAATACTTCGAGGCGGTTCAGCCGTCGGCGTAGAGCAACTACCGTGCCTTGGTGGAAGGACGCGAGAAGAGAGGTTGCAATTTCTTCGGGATGGCGAAAGACGGCAGACTATACTCCAACCATTCCGAAGCACGACCTTCCCGTTGACGGCGTTGTTACGCGCCTTGGCAGCGTCGTTGGCAAGATTCGCAAACGAATTGGCCGAATACCTTGCCTAATGTCGCTTCAGGATGTGTGAGTCAATTCCCTACAATTCTCTATGTCGTTAACGATAACGACACAAAGAGAAAATCCCAAAAGATCTCGATTTGGGTCACCACATTTATTTAGTCATTTCGCGATGATCTCCAGACGCGATGGTGAAATAGATTACGGATAGTTAGCGAACTCCTCATGAATGCCGCCCCTCCATCAATAGTCGAGACGCAAGAACCACCGGTCGCGCAATCGCCCGAACCCGTTGCAACTCCTGCAAAGCCCGCACAAGCCGCGCTGTCACTGCGACTTGCTATTGGTCTCATCGGAATGTTGCTCGCGTCCTTGTTGGCGATACTCAACGAACAGGTCACCGCCCTGGCAATGACCGACGTTCAAGGCGTGTTCTCGATCGGACATGACGATGGGACCTGGCTGACGACTCTCTTCGAGGCCGCCAACGTCGCCACGATGGTGTTCGCACCGTGGTTCGGGATCACCTTTACGTTGAAGCGCTTCACGATCGGCGCCGTAATCGCCACGATGTTCTTCGGGTTCCTTTGCCCTTTTGCGCCGAACCTGTTCACGCTTTATATGTTGCGTGTTCTGCAAGGCATCGCCGGCGGATGCCTCCCGCCGATGCTCATCATCGTCGCGCTGCGCTATCTTCCGCCGGAGGTCAAGCTGTATGGGCTTGCCGGGTACGCGCTCACCGCGACCTTCGGACCCGCGCTCGGCACACCGCTCACCGCGTTGTGGACAGAGTATGTGAGCTGGCAAATGGTCTTTTGGCAGATCGTGCCGCTGGGCGTGTTGAGTTGCGTCGCGATCCAGCAAGGGCTTCCACCGGACCCGCTCAAACTGGAACGGCTGCGTTCTTTCAACTGGACGGGGTTCCTCACCGGATTTCCCGCAGTCGCCATGCTCGTGATCGGCTTCTTGCAAGGCGATCGACTCGACTGGCTGAATTCCGATTTCATCCGGGTGATGTTTATCGGAGGGACTTTGCTGCTCGTAGCGTTCCTCGTCAACGAATGGTTTCAGCCCGTTCCGTTCTTCAAGCTCCAACTGCTATCGCGCAGGAACTTCTCGCATGGGCTTTTAACGCTTACAGGTGCGGTGATACTGCTTGTCGGTGTCGCTGCGATACCAGGCCAGTATCTCGCGAGGATTCACACGTACAGGCCGCTGCAAGCGGCGCCCTTGTCGTTGCTTGTTGCCATCCCGCTCTTGATTTCTCTGCCCTTGACGGCTGCCGTCCTCAATCTCAAGCGCGTCGATTGCCGATGGGTCATGGCGATCGGACTGTCTCTCATGGTGACGACGTGCCTGATGGGGAGCTTCATGACCTCCGAATGGGTGCGTGAGAACTTCTATTTTCTCCAGTCGTTGCAGATCGCCGCGCAACCGATGGTGATCATGTCGATCCTCATGGGCGTCACGACAGGATTGCCACCCACGGAAGGCCCGTTCGCGTCCGCGATGTTCAACTCGCTCAAGACGTTTTCGGCGGCTGTGGCAACGGGCCTCATCGAAGGGCTGGGCACGGCGCGCGAACACTTTCACTCGCACGTGCTCGTGGATCACCTTGGCAACAACGCCCTCGTTACGAGTCAAAGCATCGATGCGGCGCATGGTCTCGGCGAACTTGCACACCGTATCCATGAGCAGGCTGCCGTGTTGACTTCGGCAGACCTCTATCGCGTGATGGCCGGTGTTGCCGTCGCCCTTCTTTTACTTGTTCCAGTGCTACCCGTGCGTATCTACCCACCGTGGACCGCTACGCCGCCCTCCTCCCACTAAGGGACGATACCCATGTCGACTTTTATCCGCTCTCATCTCAAACTTGTTCGCATCGCCGCGTTGGCCGTCGCGCTTGTCGTCGTGGCGTGGGCCTGCTGGAAGTATCTTTCCAGCTCGAACACCGAATCGACGAACGATGCCT
Organism: Caballeronia terrestris; assembly: GCF_001544515.1. Lineage (GTDB taxonomy): Bacteria > Pseudomonadota > Gammaproteobacteria > Burkholderiales > Burkholderiaceae > Caballeronia > Caballeronia terrestris. Next base: position 119,842 of record NZ_FCOL02000005.1, on the reverse strand, counting down.
ATGTTCAGGCCGATTTCACGCTCGTCGCGCCGCGTGTCGCGGGTCAAATTTCCGATGTATTCGTCGTCGACAACCAGTCGGTAAGAGCCGGTCAACTCCTGTTGCGGATCGACGACCGCGATTTCCGCGCAGCGTTGATGAGCGCGCAGGCCGACGTGAAGGCGGCCGAGGCGTCGGTCGCGAATTTCGATGCGGAGATCGCGCGGCAGCCTTCGCTTGTCGAGCAGGCGCGCGCGACGCTTCGATCCGACGACGCCGGCATCGAGTTCGCGCGGGCGAACGCTTCGCGCTACCAGAACCTTTCGGACGCGGGGGCCGGCACCGCGCAGGAGCAACAGCACGCATCGAGCACGCTGACGCAGCAGATCGCGCAGCAGGCGCACGATCGGGCCGCGTTGAGGACGATCGAACAGAACCTCGATGTACTGCGTACCCAGCGCGACAAGGCCGCAGGCGCGCTGGCGCGTGCTGAAGCTGCGCTGGAGCAGGCAAAGCTCAACCTGTCCTACACGGAACTCCACGCCCCGGTAGACGGCAAGGTCGGGCGGCGTTCGGCACGGGTCGGTGCCTTCGTGACACCCGGTGCGCCTGTGCTTGCGATCGTCCCGCTCTCGGACGCCTACGTCGTCGCCAACTTCCAGGAGAACCAGATCAGCAACATGCGTCCCGGTGAAAGCGTGCGTATCAAGGTTGACAGCTTTCCAGGCGTCGTGATTCAAGGCCATGTCGATAGTCTCGCGCCGGCTACCGGGGTGAGCTTCGCCCCTATCGCGCCCGACAATGCAACCGGCAACTTCACGAAGATCGTCCAGCGCGTGCCGGTCAAGATCACGATCGATCGCGGACAACAGGCCGCATCCGAATTGAGCGTTGGGCTTTCCGTCGAAGCGGAAGTCGCAGTCAGCCGGCGTGGCGCGGCACTGACCGAGGGAGTAGCATCGAAATGAACGCGAGCGAATTCTCCCTGCGTGCGTTGGTGCTCGCCATATTGGCGTCGTTCGTCATGACGGGCTGCATGGTCGGCCCTGATTTCGAACGTCCGCAGACGTCCACGCCCGAGGTGTTCAACCGAACCCAGTCTGCGCTGGCATCGAGCAAGGCAATCGAATCGGAATTCAGTCCGGAATGGTGGACGCTCTTCAACGATCCCACGCTGAACTCGCTGGAAAAAGAGCTGACCGACGCGAACCTCGACGTGGCTGCGGCATCGGCGCGACTGCGGCAAAGCCGGGCCCAGCAGCGCATCGTTGGTGCCGAGGAGTATCCGACCGTCACGGGCGCCGCATCCTATTACCGCGAGCGTGGCAGCCCGAACGGCATCCTGTCGCTGCTCGGTGTGACGCCGACCGGAGGTCAGGTGCAATCGGCCGCGGGGGACACGCCGCTCGGTGTCGCGCCCTTGCCAGGTTCCAAAGGCTCGCCGGCATACGACCTGTATCAGTTCGGCTTCGATGCATCGTGGGAACTCGACTTCTGGGGTCGCGTTCGACGCGGTGTCGAGGCCGCGACAGCGATGAGCGACGCTTCCTACGAGGATCGAAATGCAGTGCTGTTGTCCGCGCGTGCCGAACTCGCGCGAGACTACGTGGAGTTGCGCGACACTCAGTCTCTGCTCGAGATAGCGAAGCAGAATCTTCGCATCGCCCGCGATACGGTGAAGCTCACGGAGACGCGCGCACATGAAGGCGTCGTCACGAATCTGGACGTGGCCAACGCTGCCGCGCAGGCGGAGTCGATCGAGAGCCTGATCCCGATTCTCGAATCCCGTAACGAGACCACGATCAATGCGATTGGCGTGTTGCTGGCGAAGGAACCGGGCGCACTGCGACAAATGCTGAACGAGGCGCGCGATGTTCCCGCGCTTCCCGAACGGGTGCCGATTGGCGTTCCGTCAGAGGTGGTGCAGCGCAGACCCGATATCAGGAAAGCCGAGGCTCAACTTCACGCCGCCACCGCAGCGATCGGCATGGCGAAGGCCGACTTCTATCCGCGCATATCGCTCAACGGCAGCGCGGGGTTCCAGAGTCTTCAACTCTCGAGTCTCGCCGACTGGGCATCGGGTCAGTTTGTCATCGGACCGTCGATCTCTCTTCCGATTTTCGAAGGCGGACGTCTCAAGGGAACGCTTCATTTGCGCGAGGCACAGCAGCAGGAGGCGGCGATCGTCTATAAACACACGGTGCTGCAAGCCTGGCGAGAGGTGGACGATGCGCTCGTCGTCTACGACGCGGAGCAGCGACGGCGCGATCGCCTGAAAACGGTCGTCAGCCTGAACCAGAAGGCGCTTTCAATTGCGCAGCAGCGGTACAAGGCGGGCGCGGTCGATTTTCTGGATGTCCTCAACGTGCAGCGACAATTGCTCGACGCTCAAAGCAAGCTCGAGCAGAGCAAGGCCGAAGCCGCCACCAACCTCATCACGTTGTGCAAGGTACTGGGCGGCGGATGGGAGACGGCGTTCGGCAAACAGGAACTCGCGCGTTGAGGCGAAGAACGTTCCTCAAATGTCGATCACTACGTCGCCTTGTGGCCTGGCGCAGCAGATCAGGAGATTTCCGCTGGCGGGTGGATCGAGAGGATCGGGTTCATAGACGACGGCACCCGATATCAGTCCGCTCTCGCAGTTGTGACAAACGCCCGACCGGCACGACCACCGGACCGGGACGTCGCACGCTTCCGCCAGTTCCAGGATGCTTTCGTAGGCTGACGGATTCCAGTGCGCTGCGATCCCGCTGCGCGCAAACGATACGAGCGGTCCGGTGCTCGTATCGCCCTCGGGCACATGGGGCGCGCGCGACGCGCCTCCAACGATACCGGGATTCAACGACTCCCCGCCGTTGAACGTCTCCGCGTGAACGCTTTGCGGCGCGAAGCCAAGGTTCGCGAGCGCTGTTTTCATGTCGGCCATGAAGCGAACCGGACCGCACAGATACACGTCCGCGTCACGAGGGATGCCGATCTCATTCAGCACTTGCTGCGACAGATGGCCGATCGCATCGTAATCCTCGCCCAGGCGATCGCTCTCGTGAGGCTTGCTGTAACAGACATGGCGATGCACGCGGGCGAGCGCAAGCATGATGCGTCGCGCTTCGGCGTCGAACGGATGGTGCTGCCCGTCGCGGGCCGAGTGAATCCACCAGATGGGCTGCGTCGAGCGCGCCGTTGACAACGCATGCAGCATCGCGAGCACAGGCGTTGCACCGATGCCGGCGCTCAGCAGCACCACGGGCCTTTCTCCGGGCAGCAGAACAAAGCTTCCGCGAGGCGCGCTGACATCGATCGTATCGCCCACCCGCAGGTGCTGATGCAGATAAGTCCCTGCCCTGCCATCCTGCTCGAGTTTCACGCTGATTCGATATCGCTCGGCGGACTGATCTCCCGAGAGCGAATAGCTACGCAAAAGCGGCGGAACGCCCGGCATCGGATTCAGGCGCAACACGATGTATTGACCAGGCTGTGCCGCTGTCAGCGGCTGTGAGTCGATACTCTCGAAGGTGAACGAGACGACGTCAGCCGACTCCGGCACGATCGACGCGACCCTGAGTGGCCGAAATCCCGGCACGACCGGATGTGCCGCCGATCTGGGCGCGAGTCCAGCGTTACCACTTCCAGCGCCTGCTACGTGGCTGCGCCACAACGCCTCGAACGACCCACGCCATCCGGGCGAAAGCGCATCGATTCGCAACGCGCGCTCCAACCGGTCGCGCGCATGATCCGGTGAATACAGCAGCGCATTGATCTGCGCGACAGTCATGCGCTCGTCCGCTTCACCGACCTTCACGATTTCGTCACCAGCGCCGACTTCGCCTTCCTGCAAGACGCGGAAGTAAAACCCCGGCCTTCCGCTCGATGTCAGCAAAGCGGGCATGCGCGGCTCGTTCGTGCGAATGCCGACCCGATAGCAAGTGACGCGCGGTTGCGTCACCTCGAACAGCGCGCCGCCGATCCTGTAGCGATCACCGATGCACACATCGTCATCGGGCATGCCTTCGATCGTGAAATTCTCGCCGAATTGTCCGTGGACGAAGTCGGTGCGTTTCAGTTGCTCGCACCAGTAGCGCGACGACTCGATCTGGTAGACGAACACCGCACGCTGCTCCCCGCCGTGTCCGCCGAGATCGCCCTGGCCGTCTCCGTTCAGGTTCAGCCGACCGGCCCAGCAGCGGCCCCGTACGGGATGCTTCCAGATGCCGGTATGCACCGTGCGGCCTTTCCATTCGATATCGCGCGGAAGTCCGACGTTCACCGATAGCAGTCGAGCCATGTTCTTTCTCCATGCGCATGGAAACATGTTGGCCGATACCGCTCGCAGCCGCTAATCCCCGATCGACGCCGGGCGCGACAATTCTCGGCTTTTGCGACTTGATGGTAGCACGACGAAATTGGCGCGCGAGGACTCGATCGCGTAGGCAATTCGCGCATCGGAGTACGCCATCCGCGCATCCAAAAAAAGCGGATAGCGAACGTCGAGTAGCCGGATAGCTCCGGCCAACGATCAGGTATTCAATTCTCCCTGCCAGCAATCAATTGCAACGCCGTGAACCGGCAGGAGGAGACAGATCGTGAGCACCGTAAGCACTAGCAAGACCCCGTCACAGTGGCAGGAATTCGTGGGCGGCTGCCTGGATTTCCGCCCCGCGGAAGGCGTGTACCGGATCGCGCGAGAGATGTTCACCGAGCCGGAACTGTTCGAGCTCGAGATGGAATTCATCTTCGAGAAAAACTGGATCTACGCGTGCCACGAAAGCGAGATCCCGAAGCCGAACGATTTTCTGACGATGCGCGCGGGTCGCCAGCCGCTCATCATCTCGCGCGACGGCAACGGCGAACTGAACGCGATGATCAATGCGTGCCAGCATCGTGGCGCCACCCTCACGCGCATGAGCCGTGGTAACCAGTCGACGTTTACCTGCCCGTTTCATGCCTGGTGCTACAAGAGCGACGGACGGCTCGTCAAGGTCAAGGCACCGGGCGAGTATTGCGAGGACTTCGACAAGTCCAAACGCGGCCTGAAGAAGGCCCGCATCGCGAGCTACAAGGGTTTCGTGTTCGTGAGCCTCGACGTCGAAGGCACCGATACGCTCGATGAATACCTCGGCGACGCACGCATCTTCTTCGACATGATGGTCGCGCAGTCGCCGACCGGCGAGCTCGAAGTGCTGCCGGGCAAGTCCACCTATAGCTTCGACGGCAACTGGAAGCTGCAGAACGAGAACGGCCTCGACGGCTATCACGTGAGCACCGTGCATTACAACTACGTGGCGACGGTCAAGCATCGCCAGGAAGCGAACGTGCAGAAGGGCGAGTTCGCCAGCGGCACGCTCGACTACAGCAAGCTCGGCGCGGGCGATGCCGAAACCGACGACGGCTGGTTCTCGTTCAGAAACGGCCACAGTGTGCTCTTCAGCGACATGCCGAACCCGGCCGTGCGTCCCGGCTACGCGAGCGTGATGCCGCGTCTGCTCGAGGCTTACGGCAAGGAGAAGGCCGAGTGGATGATGCACCGCCTGCGCAACCTCAACATCTATCCGAGCCTGTTCTTCATGGACCAGATCAGCTCCCAGTTGCGCATCGTGCGGCCGGTGGCCTGGAACAAGACCGAGATCATCAGTCAGTGCATCGGCGTGAAAGGCGAGTCCGATCAGGATCGCGAGAGCCGCATCCGCCAGTTCGAAGACTTCTTCAACGTATCGGGCATGGGTACGCCGGACGATCTCGTCGAGTTCCGCGAGCAGCAGCGCGGCTTTCAGGCGCGGCTCGAACGCTGGAGCGACATCTCGCGCGGTCATCACAAGTGGGTCGAGGGAGAGACGGCGAACACGCGGCTTCTCGGCATCGGGCCCGTGTTGAGCGGCACCGAGCTCACGCACGAAGGCCTGTACGTCAATCAGCACGGCGCGTGGCGCGAGTTCCTGCTCAAAGGTCTCGCCCGGCAGTCGAACGACACGAACGAGGGGTAAACCATGCAACAGTTTCAACATTCCATCGAACAGTTTCTCTATCGCAAGGCCGAGCTGTGCGACGCGCAGCAGTGGGACGAGTATCTGGATCTCTTCGATGAAGAGAGTGTGTTCCACGTCCCCCAGTGGGACTCCGAGCACGCGTACACCACGGACCCGAAACGCGGCATGTCGCTCATCTATTACACGAACCGCTCCGGCCTTGAGGATCGCGTCTTCCGATTGCGCACGGGCAAATCGGCGGCCTCCACGCCGCTGCCGCGCACGATGCATCAAGTCAGCAACGTGCGGATCGCCGAACTCGAAGGCGGCCTGCTCGAAGCCAAGGCGAACTGGTCGACCTTCTATGCACGTCAGGGCCTCGGAGAGCATTTCTTCGGCCGGGTGACCTATCACCTGCGTCCAGAAGGCGAGAGCTGGAAGATCGCGCGCAAGCACGTCCTGCTGCTCAACGACCGCATCAACGCGGTGCTCGATTTCTATCATCTGTGAGAGGGGCGTCATCATGAGCCACAAAGTCGCCTTCAATTTTGCGGACGGCAAGACCGTTTTCTTTGACGTCCGGCCGAACGAGATCCTGCTCGACGCGGCGCTTCGCAACGGCGTGAATATCCCGCTCGACTGCCGCGAGGGCGTCTGCGGCACCTGTCAGGGGCGCTGCGAAGCGGGCAGCTACAGCCAGGAGTACGTCGACGACGAAGCACTCACGGCCGATGATCTGGCCCAGCGCAGGATGCTGTCGTGCCAGACGCGCGTGCAGTCCGATGCGTCGTTCTATTTCGACTACGACTCGAGCTTGTGTCACGCGGGCGGCACGAGCGTCGTGTCCGCGCAGGTCACGCAAGTGCAGCAGGTCTCGGAAACGACCGCGATCCTGCACCTCGATGCCGGCGCCCATCCGCGCCGCCTGGATTTTCTGCCGGGCCAGTACGCGCGCCTGCAGGTGCCCGAGACCGGCGCGTGGCGTTCGTATTCGTTCGCCAACCGGCCGAACGACGGCAATCAGTTGCAGTTTCTGATCCGTCTCCTGCCGGACGGCGTAATGAGCAACTACATGCGCGCGCGCTGCCAGCCGGGCCAGACGATCGAATTCGAAGCGCCGCTCGGCGCGTTCTACCTGCGCGAGGCCGAGCGCCCGCTCGTGATGGTCGCTGGCGGCACCGGGCTGTCTGCTTTCCTCGGCATGCTCGACGAACTCGCGCAAAAAGGCGGCTGCGGCCAGCCGGTCCGGCTCTACTACGGCGTGACGAACGCGCGCGACCTGTGCGAACTGGAGCGTCTGAAGAACTACGTCGCGACGATCGAGGACTTCGCCTGCGAAATCGTCGTGATGAACCCCGCGCCGGAGTGGCAGGGAAAGACCGGGCTGATTCCCGAGCACTTCGACCGCGGCTTTCTCGAGTCGAATCCGTTCGACATGTACGTGTGCGGACCGCCGCCGATGGTCGAGGCGATCAAGCGGTGGCTTGTCGATCAGAGCATCGAGGGCGGCCGCCTGTACTACGAGAAGTTCGCGGACAGCAACACCGGTCAGACGGCTTGAGTCGCGCGCGGGGCTTGGGGAAACCAGTCCCCTGTTCGTCCGGGTGCGCACCGATTTGCGTCGGGTTTGACCTCATTTACACTTTGCGCTGGTCAAAGAGCAAATGAAACGATGCAGACGCAAGCCGGCCACGACAGCCGTGGCGTAGAAGCGGAACGCCGCGACCTCGACGGCGCGCGCGACTGGATGGCCACGATTTGCGGGCCGCACTGGTTGCGCGTGCACAGCCCGCAGCAATTGCAGTTTCATCACTCGGGCACCGTGCTGCGCGCGATGTCGACGACGCTCGGCTACGTCGAATACGGCACCGACGTGACGGTGTCCGTCAGCCCCGATACCCCGCTCAACTGCTACAGCGTGAGCCTGCCGCTCATCGGCGAGCAGGAACTGGAGGCGCACGGTCAGCGGTGGCATTCGGACCGGGACCACGGGCTGATCGTGTCCCCACACGACGCGCAGGACCTGGCGATCACCGGCAATTGCCGCAAGATCATCGTTGCGATTCCACGGCCCGCGCTCCGTCAGGTGCTCGAAGGACTGCTGCAACGTCCGCTCGACGCGCCGCTGACGTTTCAATCCGGCATGGACGCCGCCAGCGGAGACCAGGCGACCTGGTGGCGCATGGTCAGGTTCATGCTGGCGGAAATGGAAGGCAGCGGACCGCTCGTGAATCACCTGCAAATGGCGGGCGATCTGGAACAGGCGCTGCTCAAGGGCCTGCTGTTGTCGCAGCCGCATAACTATTCGGCGGCGCTCGTCGATGCGTTGAGTCCTTCCTGCCCGCACTATCTGCTGCGTGCGAAGCAATACATCCAAACCAACGCGCGCGAAAATCTCACGCTCGAAGACATTGAGCGGGCGGCGGGCGTTTCCCGCTACAAGCTGTTCGACGGTTTCAAACAGCATTTCGGGCAGGCGCCGATGGCGTATCTGAAGAAATACCGCCTTGAAGCGGTGCGCCGCGACATCCTCGCCGATCGCGCCGAACGCAACATCTCCTCGATCGCGATGGGCTGGGGATTGACGCATCTCGGGCGCTTCTCCAGCGACTACAAGAAGCTGTTCGGAGAGACGCCGTCGGAAACGCTGAGGCGGGTTGTCAGGCGTTAGGGGGTCCGAACGTCGCGCGCCGAGGCGTTATAGAATCAAATTTCCCAAAATCCTTCATGCGCTGCCCGCTGATCCGGCGCGATCATCGGTCCGACGTTGTCCGTTTGCGACTGCCATTGGATATGCGCAGCCGCGTGCCTTGCCCCGACCTTTCAGCCGCTGACCATCCATGGAGGGTGTCGACAGAATGAACCGACTGATCGGTTATCTCGTGGTCGCCGCGGGGTGTTTCGCTTTCTCTGGCCCGATTTCCGCCTGGATGCCCTCCAGAAATGAAGCGACCGTCTACATGCTTTCATGCGATGAAAAACCGGTCGATGGAGTGTGCCGCGGCACGGAAATGACCGTCGTCCCGCTGACTTACAGGGTTCTGGCCGATCAGAATTCGGTTTCGTACTGGGAGACGGATGACCCCGGCCGACCCCAACGCTTCCCGTATTGTTTCATCAACGATGCGAAGAACTGGTGGTGCCAATGGACGGAGGAGGAAGTTCCGAGCGCGAAGTTCGGCATGGTGGCCGGAAAATATGCGGAGCTCGCTACCTGCCGGACCATCGAAACCACCGAGCGTCTCTATGAGGTATCCCGGTGGCGTTGGTGGTTCGTACGGATGCACGAGAAACTCGCCTGACCGTTGTTCGACTCAGCGCCTTGCCCTCGAAAGCTACGCCGGGGCGAAGACCACGGCCCCGACGTTGTCGATTTGGGTAAAGCTGCGGAAAAACCGGTACTCCTCGTCTCCGACGCTCAGCCGGTTTGCACCGGCCCGAGTCGACTCGAGTATTTCATTGACCGTCGACGCAGTCAGGGTTCCGAGGCTTTTCAACTTGTCGTCTTCGTTCTCCGGGTTGCCCAGGCAGACGGAAAAACTCTCCGCATCGCGGCGCATCAAGACGACGTTCCTACCCGCGTCGAGCGCTCGCTCGAGGTGCGCTGCCAGCGTTCGCAGCGATTCGGGAGGCGACTCCTGCGGTTCGCTGGCTACTTCGGAATTGATAGTCATCCTGTCCCCATCCTGAAAACCTGCACTTTGGAGAGCCGTCACCTTTGGCCTTCAGGTCTCACTATATCTCGATACCGCCGGTGCGAACGGTTCACGGACGTGACGGTTGCCGACAAGGCGCTCGATGGCGAACTTTGCCACGGAGCGAATGGAACCGCGACTTTGGCGCACACAGTTGCCGTGCGGCTCGGGAAAGGCGATCATCAGCGGCAACGCATTGGCCGGAGATCTGACCATGTCATCGAAGGCGGGATTTCGAGGATTCGTCGTGGCACTCGCGCTCGTCGTCGGCGCCGCGGCGCACGCAGAGACCACGGACTTCTGGGGAACGCGTCTTCCCGATCAGCCGACGCAGTTCATCTTCGGCTACGGCTCGCTCATCAACACGCCATCGCGCGACGCCACGGCCGGCAAACCGGTCGCGGCGATTCCGGTGCGCGTCTCGGCGGCGTTCGGCTACGTGCGAAGCTGGAGCGACCGCGCGGGCTCGGGGTTCACGGCGCTCGGCCTGCGGCGCCCTTTCGAGGGCGAGGCGCCGATGACGATCAACGGCGTGATCTATCCCGTTGCTGGCAATGACATGTCCGCGTTCGACGCGCGCGAAAAAGGATACGTGCGCGTCGAGGTGCCGCGCGCGCTCATCGAGGCCGTGTCCTGGCAGTCGATGCCTGTGCAGGGTACGGTTTGGGTCTACGTGCCGAAGGCCGAAGGCAAGGCGCCGGGCGAAGGGCTGCCGGTTCCGGATGCGAAGTTTCCGCTGGTCGAGTCGTATGTCGACGTTGTGATCGAGGGCGGGCTCGAGTACGGGCCGGACTTCGCGCGCGAGATCATCGAGACGACTCGCGACTGGAGTCCGTACTGGCTCAACGATCGCACGCTCGCACGCCGGCCCTGGGTGTTTGACAAGCAGTTCGCGGCGATCGATGCATTGCTCGCGAAGTCGGCGCCGTGCTTTGCGCAGCGTACATTCTCCGAGGACTACGCCGCCGCGAGCGCCGCCATCGCGAAACGCAAAGGCGATGTGTGCGTCCGGGAGGCGCATGGCCGTTAGGGCCGCGCTTTCAGCATTCGCGAGCACGATTTCTTTCTGCGCACTTGCGTCCCTGTGTCCGCGAAGAGATCGATCACGACCGCGCGCGGCCATCGATTGCCTTCGTCCCGCCGGACTCGCGCGTGCCAGACGCCTTCACCACGAGAATCCCCGTCTGACCCCCTCTGTCTAGCGGATTTCCACAGTCGCTGGTCGTTCCTCCTCCTGAAGGAACGGCGAAATGTTCGCCATGGCGCGCGTGACGTATGTCTCCTTCTCCCCCACCGGAGCGACGTAATGAATCGCGTCGCGTGCCGCCTCGACGCCCGCGAGACGCGCGATGAACCACGCTGCCAGATACTGCGACGACAGGCACCCGCCCGCCGTCGCCACGTTCCGCCTCGCCACGAACGGCTGGTTGAGCACCGCCACGCCGGCCTCTTCGACCCACGGCCTGGTCGTCAAATCCGTGCATGCCGGAACGCCGCCAAGCAGGCCCAGTTTGGCGAGGATCAACGTGCCCGAGCACTGCGCGCCGAGGAGTTGGCGCGTCGGGTCGAGCGTCAGTTGCGACATCAGCGCCGCATCGGCTACGACATCCCGCGTCCGTATTCCGCTGCCGACCAGCACCGCGTCGGCCTCGCATGCGTCTTCGAGCGTCGCTTGCGCCTCCAGCACGACACCGTTCATCGACCGCACCTTGGGCGTGGGACTCGCGATCGACACCCGCCAGCCAGGCGTCTTGACCCGGTTGAGGATGCCGAGCGCGATCAGCGAGTCGAGTTCGTTGAAGCCGTCGAAGGTCAGGATGGCGATGTGCATGGCGTCCTCGCGTGGAAAGGTTGTATCGCGCCATCGTACGGCCGATAATCGATACAATCAAATAATTGTCATGGATACATTGAAGCATGACTCGGGCCCGCTACAAACAACTGGTCGACCAGTTCGCCGACGACATTCGCAAGGGCCGGCTGCGTCCCGGAACGCGTCTGCCGACACATCGCGATCTGGCGGCTCGCGAAGGTCTGGCGCTGGTCACGGCCACGCGTGTCTACGCGGAATTGCGGGAGATGGGCCTGGTGAGCGGCGAAACCGGTCGCGGCACGTTCGTCAAGGAGCCGCTCGCTCCGGGGCAAGGCGTCGATCTGCAGGCATGGACCGCGGACACAGTCGACCTGAGCTTCAACAATCCGTCCGTGCCCGGTCAGGCCGACATTCTCAGAGCCGCACTGCGTCAGCTCGCGGCCGCCGGTGACCTCGAGTCCCTGCTTCGCTACCAGCCGCACGGCGGGCGCGAACACGAGCGGGCGACGGCGGCGCGGCATCTGGCGAGCCGCGGTCTGCAAGCGTCGCCCGACACCGCATTGTTCGTGAGCGGCGCACAGCACGGGCTGACGACAGTCGCCATGGCGTTGTTCGAGCCTGGCGATGTCGTGGCTGTGGACGCACTGACCTATCCCGGATTCAAACTCGCCGCCGAAGCCAATCGACTGGAACTGGCGCCGATTCCTGTCGCCGGGAACGGTCCCGATCTGGATGCGTTGTCGGCGCTTTGCAAACGACGCCGGGTCCGCGCCGTCTACGTGATGCCGACGCTGCACAACCCGCTCGGCTGGGTGACGAGTGCGACGCGACGCCGCGAACTGGTTGCCATCGCCCGGCGGCATGGGCTGATCCTCATCGAAGACGCGGCCTACGCGTTCCTCGTTCAGGACGCTCCGCCTCCACTGGCCTCGCTCGCTCCGGAAACGACGGTCTACGTGACGAGCTTGTCGAAGAGTGTCGCGACCGGACTGCGCGTCGGCTTCGTCTCTGCGCCGCGCGAATGGATTTCCAAGCTGGAACGCACGATCCGGGCGACGACCTGGAACACCCCGGCGATCATGACGGCGATCGCCTGCGGCTGGCTCGAGGACGGTACGGTGGCCCGGCTCGAAGAAGACAAGCGGCGCGATGCCACGCTGCGGCAAAGGCTCGTCGCCGATGTCCTCGGCCGGCTGGAGAGGGTCGGCCATCCCGCGTCCTACTTCGTGTGGCTTCCGCTGCCGCACGAAGTTCGCGCAGACGCCATCGCGATGGCGCTGATGCACGAACGCATTTCAGTATCGACAGCCGTTCCGTTCGCGACGTCGGCTCACGTGCCTCATGCCATTCGACTGGCGCTCGGTTCCGTCGATATGGTCACGCTCGAGCGGTCGCTGAAAACCGTGGCCAGAGTCATAGGCGATCAGACTTACTGACCGGCGACGGTCGTGACGACTCGTAGCCCGGAGTCATGTCGACGGCGTTTCCAGATCGAACAAATCCGCCGTGTAGAACTCGCCGCTGTTCAACCGCACGTCGCCCGGACTGTCGTAGACCACGATCAATCGCGTCTGCGCATCTTGTCTGAACAACGCAATGCCTTCCGCATGATCGGTGCCCTCGCCGACCGCGATCCCGAACAGACACGTCAACGGTTTGGCCTCGCCCCCAAGCGCGCCCGCCCAGCGATACACGCGGATCGGACCGTCGAGCTTCATCGTCGGGCCGGCGAGCACGAGAAGGTCATTGCCCTGCACGCACAGATCGCGCACGCCGAGGCCCGCGAGATCGAGCAGATGATGCCGGTACGGCGAGACGCCGGCATCGTCCGCATTCAAAACGACGTCCTTGCCATCGACGATGCGAAACTCCAGCACGCTTGCGAGGCCGCGTATCACCGGGCCGCGCAAGCCGAGAAAGAGCCGCCCTTGCCCGACCGCGAGCCCTTCGATGTCGAAGCCGTTCTCCTTCGATGGAATCTCGAGAAACGGTGCGAGCGCGGCGTTCTTCCTCAGGAGCTCGATCAGGCTGCTCGTATCCTTGTCGAACGGAATCGCGGCGGCGCTCGCCGCGATCGGCTCGGTATGAGGGCCTGCCGCGCCTTCCCCGAGCTGCACCGAGCCGAGGACGTAGCGGTTCTCTTGCCGATTGATCTTGCCGAGCGCGCGGAATACCGCATCGATTGGCGCACTGTTTTCTTCCTCGATGTCCTTCCGGTGCAGGCTATGCGATCCGACGAACCAGAGCCGCGAAGTGTCTTCGTCCCACGAAAGCGCCTCGAGATCCATCTCCTGATTGATCTTTCGCTGTAGCGCCGGGAAGAAATCACCGAGCGGAAAGTTCGCCTGCTTGTCGTAGTCGACGCCCTGGCTCAGCGTCAGGCGCGCGAGCGACTTGGACTCGTCGCCGGCAAGCCAGACCGAATTCCCGACCTGCTCGATCGCGGAAAGGCTCGTCGTCAGCTTCTTGACCGTGACAGCGTCGATATGAAGATGAATCCCGGACGCGGAAGTGGCGTTACGAATCACATCGGACATAGGAACCTCCTGCCTCAAAATGCACAACGCAGAACGCGCATCGAAACCACTAGGCGTGAATCCAGAACGCGCTCTCCGCGAACTCCTCGCCGTTCCACCAGTTCGCGCGGCCACGGCCGTACTGGAAATTGCTGGCGCCGGCCTGGCTTTGCAGCGGCGCGGTGACTTCGCCATCGGCGCCGCGCCGCGCGGTCTGCTCCTGCGTTTCCGGCACGACCATCACGATGTGGCCTGACTTGCCGTCCTCCTTGCGCCGCGCGACGATTATGCCGATCCCACCTTGATTGGCGGCTTGTTGCAGCTTGGTGAGCGTGCCCGTCTGACGCCAGCCGAAGGGGATACCGAAGTCGCGCAGCCAGCGAAACAGATCGTTTGCCCGCACCTCCGCGATGGTGTCGCCGTAGAGCGGCTCGACCGGCTTGCCTTGCGCGAGCAGCGTAAGCGCCTTGCCTGTCCACCATACGCGCGGCAGATAGACGCCTGCCAGATGACAGTAGTCGTGCGCGTAGATATTGCAGAAAGTCAGGCCGGAATGAGGCTGGTAGCGCTGGTGGGCCGGATCGTCGACGGCGAGCCACGCGATGATGGCCGCAAGCTCGTCGCACAGTTGCGCGGGCGTCGTGCCGCTGCGGCCCGGCTGGCGCGGCTCGTTGAGCGAATGCGCGTTCGCGGGGCCGGTCCGCTTCGTCACGCCCGACTTGCGCGGCATGTACACGGCGACGATGCCGGTCGATGGCGGCGCGGCCTCGGCATCGATTACGGGGACGGCCGTGTCGTGCGCTTCGGGCTCGAGAAACTTCGCCGACGCAAAGCCGCGCAACAGCCCGCCCGAAAGCGATGTCTCCACTTCGAGAAAGCCCTTCACGCGCTTGCCAGTGATGGCGCGCACCGGATGCCCGACCGGCAGATGCGCGATGACGTTGGCCTGTGGCGGATCGCTCACTTCGGGCGCCTTTCGCAAGCGCAGCATGCCGTCTTGCGTGAGGACTCTGAACATCGGCCCTTGCGCGGTAACGGGGCTCGCGAGCGGCAGCAGCGCGGCGCCGTCCGCTGCGGGCGGCAAAGCAGGCGTTTGCGCTTGCGGCGCGACTGTATGCGCCAATTGAATGAAGTCGAACAAGAGCTCGCCGTAGAAACGACTGCCGTCGAAGAAGCCTTGCTTCAGGCCTTTGGAGGGAATGAACCTGCCCGTGTTATAGGCGATGCCGACCGCGGCGAGCTGAAGGTCGGAGAGCGACGTGCGCGTGTCGAAACCCAGCTTCTTCAGCGCGCGCTTCAGCTCGTCGATGCATTGGCCGAGCGTCGAGGCGAACTGCGCATAGTTTCTGTCGAGGAAGTAATCGGGGTCGTTCTTGAAAAACTGCAGGTCGCGCTGGAACATGCCGAAGCCATGACAGAACTTGTCCGGCTTCCTGGCCACCTGCGCGTATGCGGGGATGTGCTGTGCCATCTCCACGAGCGCATCGTGGGCGAGCGTGAATATCGCCTGCCCTTGCGGCTCCCGCAGCAGGTCGGCCTTGGTTTTTGGGAACGCGCCGCGCCCGCCGCTGGCATCGATCGTGTCGCCGACGCAAAGCCTGAGTATGTCCGCGACAGGCAGCCCTTTCTTGCGCAGGATCGGCCACACCTCCCCCGTTTCCTGACAAGCGAGTGCGGTGATCAAATCGATTGTCAGCGGCGTTCCCGTCAGGGAAGGCTCGGCCGCGCTCTGGAACTGATCCTTGAACCACTGCATGTCGGCGGCGTTGGGCATCTCGTCTCCTCGCGGCTGCAATCGGCGCGGGCGCGCACATGCCTGGCGCATGCACCGAAATTGATCTTGCCTTGATTACGTACGCTCTAAAGGTCCTGTCGAACGTTCGGATCGCTATCTTGTTCTTGCGCGATTTCCCCGGCTCCGGATCTATTTCGGAAGTTTGAATTTTCGTATCGAGGATCCGGGCGAGCCATGCTCAGTCGGCGTTCGATCTGTCGCTCTCGAACCAGTGTAGTCAGTCGCGAGATAAATGAAAGGTTTCTTACAGAGATGGAATGAGCGAGATCGCACACACGGAATGGTAGGTTTTCTGCTAAGGCAGAACGCGCTACATTTTACGTCGATCGCGTCGGGGCGATGCGCCGCGGGGAAGTGGTGCGCGACGCGATTCGCGGCATCCGCTGTTCGTCGCATGGCGAACGGAAAGCCCTTGTCTTACTTTTCGCGCCGCCCCCGCCCCGCAAAATACAACATTGCCAGCGCCACCAACGGCACGACACCCAGCGCCACGAACGCCGCCCCGAAACTCTCCGCGTGCTGTGCGAATAACCCGAACGCGGGCGGCCCCGCGACCACACCGAAGTAAGTGAAAAAGAGCGCCCCGCCCGTCACCGACGCCACCGAACCCTTCGGCGCAAGCCGCGCGAGTTCGCCTAGGAAGACGCCGTTCCAGCCGATCGCCGTCGCTCCGAGCACTGCCGACACCGCGCATAGCGCGACTATCCCCCACTGGCCGGAGAACGACCCGGTCGCGACTGCGCTCATCGCCAGTAGCACGCAGAGCGCCATCAGCACCTTGCGCGACGACCCGATCCGATCCGCGAGATGTCCCCAAAGCAGTCGCCCGCCGATGCCGGCGCCCTGCGCGACCGCGTAGATCATCCCCGCCTGCGCGAGGCCGATACCGGCGTCGCGATGCAGAAACGTCATCAGATAGCCGCTCACTGAAAGCTGGCACGCGGAAAACAGCAATGACACGATCGCCATCGAACGCAATTGCGGATGCGCAAGCACCTCGACGATCGGCCGGCGCCACGCGGACGACAGCGACAGCCGGCCGGTCGCGCCGGCATCGAGCACACGCAGCGGCGTGCTGAACATTGACACGATCAGCGCGACGAGCGCCAGGCCGGCCAGCCCGACGCGCCACGAGCAGAACGTCGCGATGAACGGCAGCATTGCGCCGGCCAGCAGGCCGCCGAGCGGCACGCCCGTCTGCTTGAGCGAGAACGCGATGCCCATGCGCTCCGGTGGTGTGCTGCGCGCGAGGATCTGCGAGCTGGCCGGCGTGATCGGACCGTAGCCGAGTCCGCAGAGCAGCGCGGCGGGCAGGCGCAGCGCATCACTGTCGATGACGAGCAGGGCGAGCGCCACGCCCTGCAACAGAAGCGCCGCTTGCGACGTTCTGATAGGACCGAGGCTCGTCACGAACGCGCTCCCCACGACGCTGCCGATCATCGCGCCGAAATACACCACGGCCAGGAACACGCCGACCGCGGCCGGCGGCACGCCCGGCATCGCGGGCGAGAGGATCGGGAACGCGAGCGTGGCGGCCGTGGCGACCGCCTGAATCGCAAGCGTGCAAGCGAGTGTCACCGGCTGCGCATGCCACTGTCCTGGCCGCGGTATCGCGGTTCGCGCATCGTCCATTTGGAGCGTGTCCTTTACGGTTGCGAAGTGCGGTACCACTTCGGGTAGAACGTGCGAACGGCGTCGCCATCGGTGCGCAGCGCGTGGCAGCCGTCAAGCTGAAACGGTTGTCGCTCGTTCGATGCGTTGATTTCTTCGCTCATCGTCTGGAAGGCTGTGGTGGCGACTGCGCCGATCAGCTCCGTCAGATGCGAGCAGCCGCGCGTGCCCTTGAACATCGCTCGCACCTCGCGCATGAAGCCAGCCGCGAGCGTCATGCCCGCGAGCTTTGTGTAGTCGGGCGCGATGGTGTCGCAGTATCCGGTGTACGGCACGACGGTCGATGCCGCGCGCGCCTCGACAATGCGGAAATCGGTGCCTATCGTGATGCACAGCGACATCTCATGGATCGGGTCGCCCGCGTTGCGCGTGACGCCGTGCGAAACGCGGTCGTAGCTTTTCGTATCGACAAGACGGCCCTCAATGTCGTAGAGACCGTCGGAGCGCCTGTAGCCGCGCAGTTCGATGCGCCTCGTGTGCAGCAGTTCGCGCTCGACGGTCGCCATGAGTCGTCTCCGGTTCAGATCGTCGAGGCGAGTTCAGCACGACGGGAACAGGTCGCCGACGAGGCCGTAATCGGCGACGCCGAAGATCGGCGCTTCCGCGTCTTGGTTGATCGCGACGATGACCTTGCTGTCTCCTTAACAGCAATCTCATCGAAGCGGTTCATCGACATCTTCACGTTCGCGATATCGACGCCGCTGCCGTCTGATTTCACGCGGACTTTCACGTTGTAGTTGACCACCCGCTTCACAGGCACGAGTATCTTCACGCTCTATCCTCTAGCAGCAATGCGCCGCGCACGATCGAGGATGGGTTTGTCGACGAGCTTGCCATCGACAGCGAATGCACCCGGCGGGCTCTGCGCGAGCTTGTCGAGCACGCGCTGCGCCCACGCCTTGTCCGCTTCGCTCGGCGCGAAGCCGCTGTTCACGGCGTCCACCTGTTTCGGATGGATGCACAGCTTGCCGCCGAAGCCAAAACTTCGTCCCAGCGTGACGTCTTCCGCGATGAGAGCGGCGTCGTCGATGGCGAGCGTTACGCCGTCCACCGGCGCGGGCAACCCCGCATGACGCGACTCGACGACGAACGCTGAACGCACCGCATCGAGTTCGCGCCCCATTCCTTCGATGCCCGCATCGACGCAATAGTCGAACGAACCGAATGCGAGCCGCGCAACCGATTTAGCGCTTGCGATATCCCGCATGCGCACGACGCCCGCGACGCTCTCGATGAGCGCCACCAGCGCCACACCGGTGCTGCATCGCGCGGCGATATCGTCGATTTGCTGCGCGCTCTCCGCCTTCGGCACCATCACGTTGACGAGCGCCGCTTTACGCAGCATCGCGACATCGTCGTCGTGCCAGGCGGTGCCAAAAGCGTTGACACGCACCATCACGCGCGCCTTGTCGCCCTCGCTCAACTCCGAGGCAAGCCAGCGCGCAAGCCCTTCACGCGCTGCAACCTTGGCATCGGGGGATACGGCGTCTTCCAGATCGATCACCACCTGATGAGCGGCGCTCGCGAGTGCCTTGGCGAAGCGTTCGGGCCGGTCGCCGGGCACGAACAGATAACTGCGCAAAACCATGCGTGTCTCCTTCCTCGATTCAAGCGGAGTTCCAGCCGCGCTGGAACGTCTCCGAATACGTGTAGCGGTCCGCGGGATGGATATTGATCGAGCCTTCCACCATATCGCCGCGCCGGTTCAGATAACGGCGGCACACCCAGAGCGCCGGCGAACGCGCCTTCGCGTTGAGAAGCCGTGCGACCGCTGGCGGCATGGCGATCGCGCGAATCTCCTGCTGCACCTGCGCGATCTGCTCGCCGAACTGCCGCTCGATCATCGTGAAGAGCGGCGTGTGCAGCTCGTCCATGTCGACCTTGAGCGAGCGGAACGCGGGATGAATATAGGCATCGGTATGGCAGATCGGATCCACGCTATCCGGCGAACGGCGCAGACTCCTCACATGCAGCCAGGTTTCGCCGGGGTTGGCGCGGAGCAACTCGCACACGGCATCGTCGATGAGCGGTTCCGTTTCCTTCGACAAAATCTCGAGAACCGTATCGGCCGTATAGCGCTGCAGGTCGCTCAACTGCTGCATCACCTGCGTATACGCGCCTTCCGACTTCAACGCCTTCACCGTCGTGCCGACGCCAGGCTGGCGCACCACCATCCCGAGCTGCACGAGTTGCTTCACGGCCTCCCGCACCGTCGAGCGGCTCGCGCCGAACTGCTCGCAAAGTTCGAACTCGGTCGGGATCGTCGAGCCGACGGGATAGCGGCCGTTCTGGATTTCGTTGACGAGCGTCTGCGCCAGTTGCATGTAACGCGGCTGCTGACCGAGTACGGTGACCATCGATGTGCCTGAACGTGAGGAAGTGGACGGACGCATGCTTCCGCCGACCTCCCGTGCCTGGCTCATTGCGTTTTGCATGCGAGCCTCATTGCACTACGGCCTGGTCACGGAGCGCAGCGATTCTGCCAGCATCGTAACCGAGTTCCGTGAGCAGCCGGTCGGTGTCGCGTCCCAGTTCAGGCGCTGCCTGCATCGGCAACGGATCGCTCACGCGGACCGGCGCCGCCACGCCGCGAATGCCGCCGAACTGCGGATGCTCGGCCGTGACCACGCCTTCGCGTTCCGCGACGAACGGATTGTCGAGCGCCTGCTTCACGTCGTACACGGGTGCGGCAGGCACGCGTCCGCCGAGGCGCGCGAGCCATTCTTCCGTGGTGGCCGTCGAGAGCGCGGCGTCGAGTTCCTGCTCCAGGACGTCGCGATTCGCGAGCCGCGCCTTGAAGTTGCAGAAGCGCTCATCGGTGATCCACGACGGCTTGTCGAGCACTTCCGCGAGCACGCCCCAGAACTTTTCCTTGTTGCACATCAGGAAGATCCAGCCGTCCTTTGTCTTGTACAACTGGCTCGGCGTCAACGACGGATGCGCCGAGCGTCGATCGCGGCCGGTCACGACGTCGCCGTTCAGATACCACGTCGCGACGTACGCGAGGTTATGCAGCGCGACATCGAAAAGGCTCACGTCCACGTCGCGCCCCTGCCCCGTCGCGCGCGCCTCGACGATGCCCGCGAGCAGCGCCATCGCAGCGGTCGTGCCGGTCATCAGGTCGATGATCGAAAGACCGAAGCGCGCGGGTGGGCTTTCAGGGTCGCCGGTCATCGAGAGATAGCCGGCTTCCGCCTGCATCAGGTAGTCGTAGCCGGGCCACGACGCGCGGCTGCCGGTGCGCCCATAGGCGGACAGATGGCCGCATACGATGGCTGGGTTCACGTCACACAACTGGTCGTAAGTGAGACCGAGTTTCGCGGGCAAATCGCCGCGCAGGTTGTTGAATACGGCGTCGCTCGTGGCGACGAGATCGCGCAGCACCTGCCGCGCTTCTTCCTTCTTCAGGTCTAAAGTGAAGCTCGACTTGTTCCGGTTGAACGCCTCGAAGAAGTGACTGTCGCCATCGCCGAAGAAGTGCGGGCCGACAAGCCGCCCGACGTCGCCGCCTTCGCGGAAGTTCTCGACCTTGATGATCTCCGCGCCGAGGTCCGCGAGATGCTGGGTCGCGAACGGCCCCGCGCCATATTGTTCGACGGCGACGATGCGTACGCCTGAGAGCGGCAGACTCATACGGGGTTCCTCTCGATCAGTTGCTTGGCGATGATGAGGCGTTGCATCTCGTTGGTGCCCTCGCCGATGACGAGGAGCGGCGCATCGCGATAGAGACGCTCGACGTTGAACTCCTTCGAGTAGCCGTAGGCACCGTGGATGCGCATGGCTTCGGTGGCGTTTTCGAGGCCCGCTTCGGTCGCGAAGTATTTCGCCATGCCGGCTTCCATGTCGCAGCGTTCGCCGCGATCAAAGGCGCGCGCGGCGGCATCGGTGAGCAGGCGCGCGGCGTGGACGCGCGTCGCCATTTCGCCGAGCTTGAGCGCGATCGCCTGATGCTCGCAGATCGGCTTGCCGAAGGTCTTGCGTTGCTGCGAATACGACACCGATTCATCGAGCGCCGCCTGCGCGATGCCCACGCCGCGCGCCGCCACGTTGATGCGCCCGAGTTCCAGTCCGTTCAGGATTTGCTTGAAGCCGCGCCCTTCGACACCGCCGATCAGCCGCGACACCGGCACGCGGAAATCGGTGAAGGTCAGCTCGCACGTATCGATGCCCTTGTAGCCGAGCTTCGGCAGCTTGCGGCTCACTTCGAAGCCCGGTCCTTTTTCGATCAGCAGCAGGCTCATGCCGCGATGCCGCGGCTCGGCCTTCGGATCGGTTTTGACGAGCAGCGCGAGCGTGTTGCCGTAAAGGCTGTTGGTGATCCACGTCTTGTTGCCGTTCACCACGTATTCGTCGCCTTCGCGGCGCGCAGTGGTGCGGATCGCCTGCAGGTCGGTGCCGCAATCCGGTTCGGTGAGGCCGATGCCTCCGCGCAACTCGCCCGTCGCCATGCGCGGCAGGAACTCGCGCTTCTGCTCTTCGGTGCCGTTGCGCTGCACGGTCATCGCCATGATGACGTGCGAGTTGATGATGCCGCTCACCGACATCCACACCGCCGCCATGCGGTCGATGATCTTTGCGTAGGTCGAGGTGGAAAGCCCGAGGCCGCCGTATTCCGGCGCGATCAGGCAGCCGAAGAGGCCCATCTCCTTCATCTTCTCGACGATCTCGTGCGGATACTCGTCCGCTGCTTCCAGCGCGTGCACGTAGGGTCTGACTTCGGACTTCAGAAAGCGCTCGAGCATGTCGAGGATGAGCGCCTCGTTCTCTTCTGCATCCTGCGCGTGATCGATATCGACGGTTGCCATCTGAACTCCTCAGTCGGGTTGACGCAGAATGTCTGCGAGCGTTGCGACGCTCGTTTGCTCGAGTCCGAGCACGGCGTCGCGCACCTGGTCGGCGCGCTCACGCGACACGACGCGCAGTGCGTTGTCATGGAATTTCTCGACGATGCCGTCGTTCGTCATCGGCCGGTCCGCCGAGCCACGGTTGATCGCCTCGCGATGCACGAGCCGCCGGCCGTCGCGCGTGTGAACGATCACCTCGCCCGTGTAATGACGCGGGAACGTGGTCTCCGTATCGACTTCGTAATCGACCCGCTTCGTGAGGGAAAGCACGGCCGGATCGGCGAGCGCGGCGGCATCGAGGTCGTCGAGCGTAAAGCGGCCTTTCAGCAGCCCCGTCGCGACGATGTAGGGGATGCTGAACTGCGCGTCGTAGCTGTTCGCCGGATGCTTCTTGTTCGCGACCGGCTCGCACACCACGTCGACCACCGGGCCCGGCACGCGCACGACGACCTTCTCGATCGCGTCCGCTGCGAGACCATGCTCGCGAAAGAGCGCGATGGCGGCATCGGAGGCGGCGTGGGTGAAGTGGCATGCGGGGATCGGCTTCAGCGCGACCTGTTCGATTTCCCATGTGTCCCCGAGGCCCGCCGTCGCGATCGAGAGATCGGGCGTCGCGCCATCGGCGAGATAGAGCGAATAGAGACCGTACCGGCCTTCGTATGCCGCTTTCGGACCGATGTATCCGTGCTTCGCGAGCGTCGCCGCAGTGGTCGCGCTCGACGCCGCCCAGCCCGGATGCAGACGCTTCGTCCACGCGCCGTCTTCGAGGAACTCAAGGCTGCCCGCGCACATCGAGAGCACGATGCCCTGCGCATGCATTGCCGCACCTTGCGAGAGGCCCATCAGTTTTGCCGCCGCAAGCGAACAACCGAATGCGCCGACGAGCCCCGTCGGATGAAAACCGACCTTGTGGAAGCCGCTCTGCGCGACCGACCCGACGCGCGTCGAGACTTCCATCGCGACGACGTACCCAGCAAGCATGTCGGCGCCGCTCGCTTGTTCGCGCTCCGCGAGGCCGAAGGCGCACGGCAACGCGCTCGCCGTCGAATGGATCACGCCCCGCGAATGCGTGTCGTCGAAATCGAGGCCGTGAACGAGCAGGCCATTGAGCAGCATCGCATCGCGCAGCGCCAGCTTCTCGGACCGGCCGAATACGGTCGCTTTGCCCTCGCCCAGATCACGCATCGCGGCGAGCGTGACGCCCGCGTAGTGGAATGTCGAAGTGGCGAACGCGAGGCCGATGCCATCGAGGATCAGATGCTTGGCACGCTCGCGAACGACCGACGGAACATCGTCGATGCGGAGCTTAAGGGCGAAGTCCGCGAGGGCCGCGGAAATGCGCGCGTCTTCAGTATGTGCGTTCATCGTGCTACGTCTCCGTTTTGCAGCGCAAAGGGTTCGTCGTCGATCACGGAATCCGGCGACACCGCTTCGAGCGAGTACTGGTTGGCATCGACGCCGAGCGTCAGAATCGCGATCACGAGCAGCAGCAGTACGCCCGACACCATCACGAGCACCCCCAGCACGCCGAACTGTGCATATAGCAGCACCGCGCCGTACGACGTGAAAATCGATGCGAGCCGTCCGCACACACCGGCCGTGCCGGTGCCGCGCAAACGCAGCGAGGTCGGGAAGAGTTCGGGCACGTAGCTGAAGAGACCGAGCGTCACGATCACGTAGATGCACGTGACGAGCGTGAAGCCGACACAGGCGATCGCCGCGTTCGCCACCATGTGCGAATAGACGAAGCCGAGCACGATCGTCGCAAGGCTGAACGCGACGAGGCCCTTGGCGCGTCCCATGCGATCCGCGCAGAAGAAGCCGAGCAGTGCGCCTGCCGGAGCGCCGAAGGACATCAGCATCGTGAAGCCGAGCGAGGTCACCACGTCGCGGCCTTCCCTGACGAAGAACGTCGGCAGCCATGCGACGAAGCCGTACACCGCCACGTTCACCGCGACCACCGTGATGGCCGCCGTCACCGTGCGGCCGATCATTCCCCGGCGCAGCAGGGCGCGAAACGGCTGCGCTGGCACTTCGAGGTTCTGTGTGCGGGAGCACGGCGGAAGCGCGCCGTGTTGCGCTTCGACTTCGCGCTCGATCGCGCTGACCGTTTCCTCAGCTTCCTTCAAGCGGCCGACCGACTCGAGCCAGCGCGGCGATTCGGGCATCGAATGACGCAGCACCCACACGATCACCGCGCCGATGCCCGCGATGCCGAACATCCAGCGCCAGCCGAGCGCGGGGATCACGACATAACCGACGCTCGTAGCCAGCAGCAGGCCAGAGTTGATCATCAGCGCGAGAAGCGCGGTCCAGCGTCCGCGATGCGCGGGCGGGATGAACTCGCAGAGCGTCCCGGCGGCGACCACGAGCTCGGCGCCGAGACCAATGCCCATGACGAAGCGCAATCCGATGAGCCAGTAGATGGACGGTGCGAAGGCCGCGGCAATCGACGTGAGTCCGAAGAGCGCGAGGTTGATCTGATACGACGAACGGCGGCCGAAGCGGTCGCCGAGATAACCTGAAAAGCCCGCGCCGATCAACATGCCGAAGAAACCGGCCGATACGAAGATGCCGTTCAGTTGCAACGTCGAGAAGCCCTGCTTCACCATCGCGGCCGATACCCCTGCGGCGAGATAGACGTCGAATGCATCGAGGGCCGCGCCCGCGCCGATGAGTCCGAGGATCTTCCAGTGAAACCGCGCCATCGGCAACCTGTCTAGCCGCGCGCCTGCGCTAACGTTCTGGTTCACAGATGTCTCCAATACTGTGAGATGAGATCGGATCGCTGCCCGTTTCTATGCCGGGTCGGTATCCGTTCGAGCGTGCTCCGGCGTCTTTCTTTGCCGGTCGCGCGTTGCGTCAGTCGCCGGTGCCGTGGCCGCGTTTTGCGATCAGTGCCGTGCGCACGAAATCCATGACGGGCGAGCCGTCCTGTTTAAACGCCCGAGTGTGGACCGTGACGATGCCTTGCGTCGGACGCGACTTCGACTCGCGCTTGTCCAGCACTTCGGATTCGGCGTAGAGCGTGTCGCCGCAAAAGACGGGGCCGGTCAGCTTGATTTCTTTCCAGCCGAGATTGGCGATGGCCTTGCCGCTGACGTCGTTCACCGACATGCCGAGAACGATCGCCACGGTGAGGCCGCTATTGACGAGCAGCCGGCCGAATTCGCTTTTGGCGGCATGCGCGGCGTCGCAGTGCATCGGATGGAAGTTCATCGTGAGCAGCGAGAACTGGATATTGTCCGATTCGGTGATCGTGCGGCCCGGCCGGTGCTCATAAATATCGCCGACGGTGAAGTCCTCCAGATAACGCCCGTAGCTCGCGCGATAACGCTGTCCGCCCATGCTCTCTGCCCGCATCATGTCCGCCTCCTGTATTACTTGGTTGTTTGTACGGACAAAGTATCTGCCTGGGCGGTTTGAGATGTCAAGGTGGGGTGGGGTAAACACTGGCGTTTCGTTGCGGTGGTCATTCGCGCGCCGGTCTGTACCGACGCATTTCGGACGAGCCACGATTCGCGTAACTCAATGACCGAAATAAATCGAATGTCCGCCCACTCCCATTTGTGCCGGCGCCGAACTGGACGCCGTACCATCCGCCGCGCCGCCGTAGGAAGTTGCAGCAGGAGCCGCCGTCTGGACCCTGGCTTCAGCAGCCTGGATCTTCGCCGGGTAGTACGGGTCGTTCATGCTCGGACGATAGCCCGCGTTTTCCAGTTGAACGAGTTCGGCCTTGACCTGGGCGCGTGTGACCGGCTGATCCGTGCTCTGCGCGAAGCAACTCAACGGCGATGCGAGGACCAGTGCAGCAGCGATGATGCAAGCAAACGATTTCATGACGTCGACCTCTCTGGTTAATTTCAGATCGGCTTCGCTCCACATGAGTGAAGCCAAAATCATCTCGTCTTTCGGTGACGATCAGACAGGTTCATTCTGCGTCGCGACGAATGGCGCCATGCTGACGCTGCGGGTACGAAATCGATATTTGTGAGTACGACGTCGCTGTTAAATGACGCGTTCGTCATCTGGACGCGCCAAGGGGCCACTAAGTGTCGCTTCGCATAGCAAGAGCAAAGACGATTTCATGGTGCTGTGGCCGAAGTGGATCTGCGGATACTGCTCAGAAACCTCGTCGATTGATTTCGTGTTCCTTACGCATCTGCATGTCGATCACGTTGGCTGGAATACGCATAGGGAGCACAATCGCTGACCGCCTTTTCCTGACGCGACTTACGTGTTCGGCGAGCGCAAACGCGCGTTCTTCGATACGCCCACCGGTCTGACGCGCCGCATCGTGTTCGAAGACAGCGTTCTGCCTTTGATCGAAGCAGGCATCACGCGCTCGATCCCGGACGAGGGCGTGACGATCTGTGAAGGCGTGCGATTTTTGCCGGCCTTCGGGCACAGCGCGGGACATATGGCGATCGGGATAACGTCGGGCAATGGGCGGGCGCTATATCCCGGCGATGTCATGCATAGCGCCTTGCAGGTGTATCGACCGCAGTGTTTTGCCTTCAGCCAGGCGACGCGCGCAAGTCGCGTGAATGGCTGCTCGGCTGCGTTGCCGATACGGATGCACCCGTCTCCACCGCCCACTTTCCTGCGACGTCGGCGGGAAGAGTTCGAAGAGACGGGGATGCGTTTTCGTGGACCTATCTGGATAGCATGAAGCGGGTGACTGCCGTTCCCCCGCCTCACCTTCAGACGAAGGCGCCGGAGGAACGGGCTGGGCAATGGTGGACTCCGAGGCTTGCACCCCACTTTCGCACTGGACGGGAGTTCTGCACCGGTGCACCCGTATTAGGGCACGTCGCTGTGCGCACGGTTCTATGAGGACCGCGCGCGCTTTCGCTCGACGATCCGGTCAGGATCAAGCGGCGCGAAGCTGCCGCGCGAATCGGCGCGGAGGTCGAGTTCTGGGACGCGGCGCCGCACGCTCGCAGGTGACCGTCGCGCTGGCGGTTCCTTGTCACTGACCGGAGCGCGAGCACATGTGTCCCTGCCTGACCGACGACGCAAAGCTAGGACCGTGATCGCGCGCGGGCGCGACCTGTGCGAGCGAACACAGCTTCAGTGCTACAAGCGTCCTCGTCAGCATGAGGTTACTGTGCGCGAAGTTATATTCCGATGGCTACGGCGCTCACTGTCCGATCTCCTGCCAACGCAGGATCGGATGCGTACCGCCCTCGGGAATCACCCAGGTTCCGGCCGGGCTGAAGTCCCAGGTCGGCCCGAAGCTCGAAGCCATGCTCATTTGAGCGGTCGTCAGTCCATTCGCGACTGGCACTGGCGTGCCTCTGAGCACGCCCTCGGTCGCGCCGGAGATCTGCGCGTCCCAGAAGACGTCGTTAGCGATCGTCCCGTCGTTGTTGCTGGCAATCCCGCCTACGACTTGTGGAAACGTATGCGAGACCGCAGCCGATGCGGCGAAGGATTCACTGATGCTGCCTTGATTGTCGCGAGCGATGCCGCCGACGTCGGTCGCCGCGGAGCCCCCGGTCCAATACGATTGCGTTATCGTGCCATTGTTGGTGCTGACGAGACCGCCTGCCGAGGAACGTCCGCCACCGCCCGCGCCGCCCGTCGAGAACGACTGGATGATCAATCCGTTGTTGATGACGGCGAGGCCGGCGCTCGCATCCGCTCCGCCAACGTCCACGCTGCTCGACGAACGCTCGATGGTGCCGTCGTTCTGTCCCACCAAGCCGGCTGCGGCTGGCCCCGCAAAAGCCTGCTGCGCCGCCCCGGACGTATGCGAATTGCTGATGAGGCCCTGGTTCAAGCCTGCAAGAATGCCGACCGGCCCGGGCACGGCAGCATTCGAATACGCGTTCTCCACGCTCACGTTGCGCACGACGCCCGTCGTGCCGATCGCGTTGAACAATCCGGGATTGGTTTGCGCGTCCTCGGTGGCGCGAAGAATCACGTTGCTTATCACGTGGCCCATGCCGTCGAATTGTCCGGTGAACGCGGCATTCGCAGGACCGCCGATCCCTCTGAATTCATCCGTGGACACCGAAAAATCGATGTCCTTGCCGAGCGCATACACCCCTGAAAGATGGTTCGACACGTTCTCCAGATCCGCTCTGGAATTGACGAGCTCATAAGCGGTGAACTGCGAACGCAGGCCGCTGAAAGGCGCCGGAGTCCAAGCGGCGTTGCGCTTCACGGTCCCAGCCCTGTACGCGCCGTTCGAATCGTAAAGCGCTGCAACGACGCCCGTTCCGTGCGACCAGTCGATGGTGCCGCGATTGATGCTTCCTCCGTTGTTGCTCCCTTTCGAATCCGCTCGCAGGGTGAGATTGCCCGTGCCTGTACTGCCGATCGTCGTCATTGGGCCGATGTGGATCGTGCGCCGCGCGTCGAGCGTGAGCGATGCGCCGCCGGTCCATCGAAGCGTTGAGACCATGTTGATGTCGCCGGTCGCGGCGGTGGTATCGATCTTTACCGACGTCCCCCCTGACAGTACCTGCGCCAACACTGCCGCATTGAGCGGACCGGCGGTATAGGCCGGCGTGGTGAGGTTCCATTGCGCGGCATCGATGGCCACATTGTCGAAGTGAAATGCGGCGCCGTTCATATCGACCGTGCCGCCGCTGCCATCGGCGTTGGCCGCGACGACGTCGCCATGCGCGTGCACAGTGCCGCCATCTGCGACGAGCCATACGCGGCCATCGCGGACGGCGGTGCCAGTTGCGCGCAGTTCGCTATGGCGTCCAGCGAGGGCAAAGACATTGCCGTCGGCGGCCTGCAGGCTGATCTGGGCAGCTTTGATCGTTCCGGAGTTGTAGACGCTCCCGTGGCTGCCGCTTTGAACGAATACTTGAGGTCCGCCGGTGTTGTCGTGGAGCAGCACCTGCCTTCCAGCGGCAAGCTCGACCGTACCTTTAGGCGCATCGATCTCGCCGCGATTTTCGACGCGATTGCGCGAAATCAAAAAGACATCGCCACCGCTCGAACTGATCTTGCCGAGATTCAGCACGACGCCGTTGCCGATTGCCTTGAGCGTCAGGTCGTCACCGGCCATGAACGCGTTGGCGTCGACTGCGAGCGTGGAGGCTACGAAGCGGCCGCCGGTCGATACCACGCCACGCAAACCAACGACGACGCCTTGCGGGTTGATCAGATATACGCTCCCCGTTGCGCTGAGTGTGCCGTCGATCGATGAAATGCTTCGACCCGCCACGCGATTCAGCGTCGCCCCGCTGCCATTGTCGACAACGACGCGATTGCCGCTGCCGATCGAAAAGCTGCTCCAGTCGATGACCCCGCGCGATGACGTCTGCGATACGCGGATCGACGTGGCTCGCGTGTCGATCGAACCGAGTCCCGCAGAAAAATGTCCGCCTTGGGGAAGCGGTCCCGCTGCGAAGACGCTCGAAGCGCACGACGCGCTCACGATAGCGGCGGCGACCTGCACCAGCAAGAAGGCGCTTTGTGTCAGGACCGTCCGCTTTCTGTTGCACGCCGTTAAGACAGCGGCAAGACGAAAGTCACCTGCGTGATCTGCTTCAATCGCGAACATTGTCCACCTCGACGCAACAGTCTCGTTGCACATCGCATGCATTGCCGATGTTGCAGAGGCGTTGAAAACCTCGGCAATCGATGATGCGCCGCATCCCCGTCGAAGGTCAACAGACTTGAAGCCAGGAAATCACACCTTCTGTCCTTTGCGTCCCGCACGCGCTTTCTGCGACTCCGGCGGCGAAGCCAGGGCCGCTACGGCTTCCCCCGACTGAATCAAGAACTCCCGAAACGCGTTCGCGACCTGAGGCAAACGCCGCTCCGACATATGCACGACATGCCACGCCCGCTCGATCGGCGTCGAAGGCACGGGAAGCCTCACGAGCAATCCCGCCTGCATCTCGAGCGCGCACGCGTGCAGCGAAAGAAACGCCACGCCGAGTCCGGCTTCGACGAGCTGCTTGATCGCCTCGTTGCTCGACAGCTCCGACGCCGCGTGCAGCTTCAACCCGGCCTCCTTGAATAGCCCTTCGATCGCGACCCGCGTCCCCGATCCGCGCTCCCTGACGAGCAGGTTCGCCGATTCGAGATCGCTCAGGCTCAGACGCTTCGCGCGCATCAGCGGATGCGACGGCGCGGCGATGAACGCCATCGGGTGCTTCGCAAACGGCGCAGCGCTCGTGCGCAACTCGCGCGGTTGCCGTCCCATGATCGCGAGGTCGATCTCGTTCGTCGCGAGCATGCGCACGATGTCATCGCGATTGCCGATGCGAAATTGCAGCTTCACACCCGGTCGTTCCTTCGTGAATCTGACGAGCAGCGGCGGAACGAGGTACTCCGCCGTCGTGATGGCGCCGATGCGCAAAGTGCCGCCGAGTTCGCCACGCAGCGCCGCCACTTCCTCGCCGGCCTCGTTCCAGAGGCTCAGGATCTCGTTCGCGTAGCGCGCCATCACCTCGCCTGCGGCGGTCAGTTGCACCTCGCGCCCCACCCTGCGCAGAAGCGGTGTTCCTGCCGCCTCGCCCAACAGGGACATCTGCAGCGACACCGCCGGCTGCGTGAGATGCAGCTCCAGCGCGGCTCCCGAGATACTGCCGACGCGGGCGACGGTCTGTAGTGTGCGCAACTGGCGGAAGGTCGTCGTCTTTAACATTGGTATTAGTGAAAACTTATGGGTCGCTGATAAATACTCAATAGCGCAAATGTTTTAGCGAACTTATATTTTTCCTACGACGTCGTCAAGCGCGCCCCGGCCCGCCGCGACACACAGGCTTTCAACGACTCCGAGAGGCAAGAGAATGGCAATCGACGCTATCGTGGCAAACATGGACCCCGTGTGGACCCGCACGGGCGAAGAAGCGAAGCCTGTAGCGAAACACGAGCTCAAGCGTTTCCTTCAAGGCGTGCGGGACGACGGCTACCCGCTTCTGCTGATGAGCGAACTCAACGCCGCCAGCCTGAATCACGCCATCGGCGAGACGCTGGGCGACGACGGCATCACGTATTTCTCGGCGATCCTGTCATCGAGCGCTTGCGGGACGCGCT
Source organism: Caballeronia terrestris (assembly GCF_001544515.1). Lineage (GTDB taxonomy): Bacteria > Pseudomonadota > Gammaproteobacteria > Burkholderiales > Burkholderiaceae > Caballeronia > Caballeronia terrestris. Next base: position 88,557 of record NZ_FCOL02000005.1, on the reverse strand, counting down.
ATGCAGTGGCGCTTCACACGCTCGCAACGCCTGCGCATCGCGTCGTCGCGGTGGGTGCGGATGAACGCGGACTGGAAGAGGCGCGCAGCTCGGGCATCACGCGATGCGTGCCCCTCTCCGATGCATTGCGCCGCGGGTCCGCGCCGTTCAATTGATTGAGGCGTTTTCGGGAGAACCACCATGTTGAATCATTACGCGCAACACCAGGTCGATTCGCCCCATCGCATCGTGATCTTGGGCGGCGGCGCCGCCGGGCTCGAACTTGCGACGCGGCTCGGAAACAGCGTCGGCAAGCGGCACCAGGCCGAAGTGATCCTCATCGACCGTTTTCCGACCCACTTCTGGAAGCCGCTCCTTCACGAAGTCGCGTCAGGCCAGATCGACGCGTCGAGCCATCAGATCGACTACGCCTCGCACGCGAAATGGAACCACTTCCGTTTCGAGCAAGGCGCGTTGTCGAGCATCGATCCCGATAGCCGCGAGATCGTGATCGAAGAGACTGCCGATATCGACGGCCGCGCGCTTCTGCCGCGCAGGACGCTCCGCTTCGATTCGCTCGTGCTCGCGCTCGGCAGCGTCACGAACTTCTTCTCGATTCCGGACGCCGAGCAGCATGCGTTGACGCTGGAGACGGTGGAGCAGGCGGAGACGTTCAGGCGGCGTCTGCTGTCGAGCCTGCTGCGCTCGGGGCAGGCACAGCCAACGACGCCGGTCTCGGTGACGGTGATCGGCGGCGGGGCGACCGGCGTCGAGCTGGCCGCTGCGTTGCGCGGCTCGGCCGAGATGGTGCGGGACTATCACCTCGCCTCGTTTGATCCAACCGACGGCATCCGCATTCGCCTCCTGGAAGGCGCGCCGCGTGTGTTGCCCGCGCTGCCCGAACGGATCTCGACGCGCGCTCAGGAAATGTTGGCGGCCCTTGGCGTCGAAGTGCGGCTCGGTTGCCGCGTGAAGTCCGTCGATGCTCAAGCGGTTTCGACGGTGGATGGCGAAACGCTCGCAAGCGACATCACCATCTGGGCGGCGGGCGTGGAAGGTCCGCCGATCCTGCGCACGTTGCAAGGGCTGCCGCTGAACCGGCTGGGACAGGTGATCGTCGATGGGGAGCTGCGGGTCGAGTTCGGCTCGGGCATCTACGCGATGGGCGACTGCGCGGCGTGCGCAGCATCGAAGGGTGACGCGCTCGTGCCGCCGCGCGCGCAGGCGGCTTTTCAGCAGGCGGTGTACCTCGCCAACGCACTGGCACGGCGTCTCGACGAGCGCAGCGTGCCGCTCTTCTCCTATCGCGATCAGGGAACGCTGATCTCCTTCGGACGTGCGGGTGCGGCGGGCGCGTTGATGAGCGAGTTGCTGCGAAGGCCGCTGTTCATCAATGGATGGTTCGCGGCGTCGTGCTACCGGCATCTGTATCGCAGACACATCGTGGGCCTCACGGGCATCAAGCGCGCGGTGATGTATGCCGCGAGTCAATGGCTGAGGGAACGCGTGCGGCCAACGGTGAAGTTGAACTGACGGCGATGGGGTATCGATTGGGGAGCACGCGGGAAACCGCGTGCGTCCATCTCAGTGCGCCACCATGGCCCTCGCCCGCTCGACTTTCCCCATCGACAGCATGCTGATGCCCGCCACGATCGTCGGGATACCGACGAGCGCGAACACCGTCGGCAGGCCCCAGCCGAGCGCCAGCATCCAGCCACCGCCCATCGAACCGAGCACCGAGCCGATGCGTCCGATTCCCGAGGCCCAGCTTACGCCCGTCGCGCGGCTCGCCGTCGGATAGAAACCTGCGGCCAGCGCATTCGCGCCGACCTGCGCACCCGACACGCAAAAGCCCGCGCCAAATACGGCGACGATCAGGACCGCCGTATTCCCGGTGCTGCTGCCGATCAGCGCGGTGAACACCGCCGCCAACGCATACGTCAGGCCGAGCACGCGTTGCGGATTGAAGCGGTCCATTAACTGGCCGAGCGCGATCGCGCCGGCCGTGCCGCCCACCTGGAACATCGCGGTCACGAGGGACGCCTTCTTGAGCGTCATGCCAGTGCTGCTGATGAGCGTCGGCAGCCAGCTCGAAAGCAGGTAGATCACGAGCAGGCTCATGAAGAACGCGAGCCAAAGCAGAAGCGTTCCGCGACGCAGTTCGGGATCGAACAGGTGCTTGACCGGGAATCCCGTTTGCGCTTTCTCCGGCACGGTGAATCGCGCGTTTGTCAGATCCATCGACGGTGCGATTCGCTGCAACGTGCGACGTACCTGTTCCGGCTTTCTGCCCTTCATCACCATAAAGCGCGCCGACTCCGGCAGGCACCACGCCAGCACAGGAACGAGCAGCAGCGGCAGCACGCCGCCGATCACGAGCACCGCGCGCCAGCCGAAGTCCGCCACCACATGAGCGGCGGCCACGCCACCGAGCGCCGAGCCCAGCGTGAAGCCGCAGAACATCGTGGTAACGAGCACCGAGCGATGCTTCTCCGGCGCGTACTCGGAACTGAGCGTCACCGAGTTGGGCATGGCGCCGCCCAGACCCAGTCCGGTGAGAAAGCGCAACACGACTAGCATCTCGACCGAATTCGAGTAGGCGGAGGCGAGGCTCGCCAGCCCGAAGAACAACGCGCAGACCATCAGGATGGTCCTGCGCCCGAAGCGGTCGGCGAGTGGGCCGAACAGGAACGCGCCCGCCATCAGCCCGGCGAGCCCCGCGCCGAACACCGGCGCGAGATGCGCGGGCGTCAGGCCCCATTCGGCGCGAATCGCCGGTGCGATGAAGCCGATCGCGGCGGTATCGAAACCATCGACCGCGACGATGAGAAAGCACAGCAGCAGCGTGACGACCTGCATCGCCGACAGCTTGTGTGCATTGATGAAATTTTGGACGTCGATCGTCTGCTGCGTGCTCATGACCTGTCTCCTGATGCTCTATGAATTTAAGAATGTGGGTGGTCAGAGCCGCTGCTCACGAAAAAAACCGAGCTTCTCCTGCGCGACGCGATCGGAATACGAGAACAGCATCAGATCGTCGCTTGCATGCAGCGTGTAGCTCATCCAGCCGGGCACGACCACCACGTCGTGCGGTAAAAGCTCGAATCGCTTATCGCCGATCTGCAAACGGCCCCGCCCTTCGACCACCACGAACACCGCGCTGTCGCTCGAACGATAGCCGCGTGTCGCGAAACCCTTCGGCAGCAGACGGATCGTGGTCGCCATCGTCGGCATGGCCCAGCCGCCGTCGACCGGATTGACGTAGCGCATCAGGTAGCCCGCGTGCGCATCGGGTTCGCTGCCGCGCGTGAGCGCGTGCAGCGCCTCGCGGGTGCGTGCATACGGATAGTTGAATACCGGCGAGTTCAGCGAGCCAGCCTGATACCCGACCGGCAGCAGGCCGCTGCCGTAGCGGGCGAGCGCATCGCCGGCGGGGCGGCTTACCGGCGCTTCGTCGGACGGATAGTCTTCGCGGAACGTGCTGTTGAAGAGCGCGACGAGCGGGATGTCGAGACCATCGAGCCAGACCATCGGCACGTTCGTCTCGTTTCCGTGATGGTGGAACGTCCACGACGGCGTGATCACGAAGTCGCCTGGCTCCATCAGCGTCTTCTCGCCATCGACGGCGGTGTACGCGCCGCTACCCTCGATGATGAAACGCAGCGCACTTTGCGTGTGCCGATGCGCGGGCGCGACTTCGCCCGGCATGATCAACTGCAGCCCGGCGTACAGCGAGTTGGTGATCTGCGAGCTGCCGTGCAGGCCCGGATTCTCCAGGATCAGCACGCGGCGCTCGGCTTCCTTCGCCGAGATGTGCTCGGCGGATTCGAGCACATAGGGCCGCACGTCCTCGTAACGCCACTGATGCGCGACGCACGCGGGCGCCGGCGCTTCGGGCACGAGCGACTTGAGACGCGTCCACAGCGGCGCGAGGCTTTGGGTATCGGCGCGGCCGTAGAAGGCCTCGCGTTGAATTTGAATGGTGGACATCGAACGACTCCTTGATTCAGGCGACAAAATCGGGCTGGCGGTTCGGCGCGGCATCGGCGAAGGCCGCGAGCCGCAGACAGTGTTCGTTGATACGCAGAATGCGCGGGTACGACGACAAATCGACGTTCATGCGCTCCGCGTTGGCGACTTGCGGTACGAGGCAGCAGTCGGCGAGGGTCGGTGTTTCGCCTACGCAGAAGTTGCCTTGCGCCGGGAGCCAGGCTTCGAGCGCGTCGAAGCCCTGCTCGATCCAGTTCAGGTACCACTGCTTCTTCTGCGCTTCGCTCAGTTCGAACGGCCCAGTCAGGTACTTCAGGACGCGCAGGTTGTTGAGCGGGTGAATATCGCAAGCGATCAGCGAAGCGATCTCCAGCACGCGCGTACGCTCGGGACCGTCGGCCGGAATCAACTGCGCTGTGGACCGAAGGCGCTCCAGATAATCGATGATCGCGAGCGACTGCGTGATGCGCACCGCGCCGTGCTCCAGCGTCGGCACGAGTCCGGCCGGATTCAGCGCCTTGTACTCGACGCCGTTCTGCGCGCCGGTGCGAATATTGACGCCGACGTGCTCCCATTCCAGCTCCTTCAACCCCAGCGCGATCCGCACGCGATACGACGCCGAGCTGTTGAAGAAGCCATGTAGCTTGAGATGGCTCATGATCAGACGACCCGCACGCTCAGTTCGCCGAGCCCGTCGATGCCACCGCGCATCACGTTGCCGCGCTGCACGCCGGCGACGCCTTCGGGCGTGCCCGTGAAAATCAGGTCGCCCGGCTTCAGCTCGAAATACGTCGAGAGGTTCGCGACGATCTCCGGCACCGACCAGATCAGCTTCGCGATATCGCTGCGCTGACGGTCCACGCCATCGACCTCGACCCACACCGCGCCCTCAGTCGGATGACCGATCTTCGACGCCGGCACGAGCGGCCCGATCGGCGCAGACTGGTCGAAGGCCTTGCCGAGTTCCCACGGACGGCCCCTGTCGCGCAGCTTGAGTTGCAGGTCGCGCCGCGTCATGTCGAGGCCGACCGCGTAGCCCCAAACGTGCTCGTTGGCCTTGTCGACCGGAATATCGCGCCCGCCCTTGCCGATCGCGGCAACGAGTTCGATCTCGTGGTGATACTCGGTGGTCTGCGGCGGATACGGCACCTCGACCGTTTGCCCGTCGGGCACTACGACGATCGTGTTATCGGGCTTGCAGAAGAAGAACGGCGGTTCGCGGTCGGGGTCGAAGCCCATCTCGCGCGCATGCGCCGCGTAGTTGCGGCCGACGCAGTAGATGCGGCGCACGGGGAACAAATCGTCGCTGCCCGCGACGGGAATGGCGACTTGTGCTTCGGGATCGATAACGTAGCTCATGGTGATGCTCCAGTCAGTGGTCGGTTGTGGGTTCAGGATTGGACGAGGCAGTTCTCGGCGGTCCAGCCGTAGAGCCATTCGAGCGCGTCGTAGAAACGCTCGTCGCTGCGGTCTTTCCACAGTTCGTTGCGCACGAGGCGCTCGACCCCCTTCGCGTGGAAGATGCGGCCCATCTCGCGCGCGGAGAGAACGACCCGTGCGGTGCGCGCGACTCGCGAGCGCTGGTACAGGTCGAAAGCCCTGGTGAAATCGTTGTCGTGCACGCGCAGCGCTTCGCCGAGCGTCACCGCGTCTTCCATCGCCATGCACGCGCCCTGCGCGAGGTATTGCAGCGTCGGATGAGCGGCGTCGCCGAGGAGCGCGGTGCGTCCGTAGGTCCATTGGGCGATCGGATCGCGGTCGGCGGTGGCCCAGCGTTTCCAGCTCTCGGGCAGGTCGATCAGTTGCCGGGCGCGCGGGCAGATGTCGCTGAAATAGGACTGCACTTCCTCGCGGCTGCCTTCGCGCACGCTCCACTCTTCGACTTCGCGGCTGTGAAAGGTAACGACGACGTTGTATTGCTCGCCGCCGCGCAACGGGTAATGCACGAGGTGGCAGTTCGGTCCGACCCAGACGGCGGCGGCGTTCCATTGCAGATCGGCGGGAAAGTCTTTCTTGTCGACGACCGCGCGATACACCACGTGACCCGAGACGCGCGCGTCGTCGCCCACGTACTGCTGGCGCACCGCGGACTTCACGCCATCGGCGCCGATCAAAGCCACGCCACGGTGCGCGTCACCGTTCGAATCGAAGACGGTGACGCCGTCGCGGGTCTGCTCGACGTGCGCGACCTGCGTCGAGGTCAGGAACTCGATGTGCTCGCTCTCCTGCGCGCCTTCGAGGAGCGCGCCGTGCACGTCGGCGCGGTGAATCACGGCGTAGGGATTGCCGAAACGCGCACGAAACGCCTCGCCGACCGAAACGCGCGCGACGGTCGATTCATCGAGCGCATCCATCATGACCATTTCGTCGGTGTAGACCGCCCGGGCGCGCGCCCGCTCGCCGATGCCGAGCGCATCGAAAGCGGCAAAGGCGTTTGGCCCGAGCTGGATGCCTGCGCCGATTTCGCCGATCGCGGGCGCCTGTTCGAGCACCTTCACGGCAAAGCCCCGGCGCACGAGCGCAAGCGCGGCAGCCAGGCCGCCGATGCCGCCACCGGCGACGAGAACAGGCAATGAAGAAGTCGAGGCGTTCATGGTTGTCTCCTGTTAGAACGCATACTGATCGTCAGTACACTGATGAATAGTATAGGGACGAAATACGTTATGATCTCTTTGTGTTTACCCGTATCTGGAACGAGCCATGAAACACCGGAATCGCGAGCCTCATCTGGACGAATTGCCCGGCCATTACATCCGGCGGCTACAGCAGATGGCCGTCGCGGTTTTTGCAGAGGAAACGGTCGCTTTCGGCATTACGCCGGTGCAGTACGCGGCGATGCAGGCCGTGCATGACCAGCCGCAGATGGATCAGCGTTCGCTATCGCGCAACATCGGTTTCGATACGTCGACGATCGGCGGCGTGATCGACCGGCTGGAAAAGCGGGGCCTGATGCAGCGCAATGCGTCTGAGGAGGATCGCCGGGTGCGCCTGTTGACGCTGACCGGCGAGGGCGAGGCGTTGCTGAACGAGGTGCAGCCCGCGATGCTGCGGGCTCAGGTGCGCATGCTCGCGCCGCTGTCGGAGACGGATCGGCGGCGCTTCATGAAGATGCTGAAGATACTGGTGGGAGACGTGGAAGATCGACCGGTTGCGCCCCCGGATTCCGGGGAGGACGTGCGCTGAAACGAGGATCTCGTTCAGGATGCGCTTTGCGAGTCCCCGTCGATCGGGATCATTTGCCCTGAGATCGACCGCCCTGCGTCCGACGCAAGGAAGACAGCCAGCGCGGCGATATCGGCGGGATCGACGAAGCGTTTGATCGACTGGTTCGCCAGCGCCGCCGCTTCTTCCTCCGCGACGTTGCGTCCGCTGACGGACGCCCTTCCCTCGAAGACCTGTTGCAGGCGCGGGCCAGCCACGGCGCCCGGCAGGATCGCGTTGACGCGGATGCCGAATTCACCCAACTCGCGGGACAGCGTTTTGGTGAAGCCGATGAGCCCCCACTTCGTCGTCGCGTAGGCGCTGCGATTCGGGTAGCCGAAGCGCCCGGCCAGCGACGACATCACGACGATCGAACCCGCCGCCGATTTCTTCAGATACGGGATGGCGATCTGCGTCACGGCGAACGTCCCAGTGAGATTCACGCGCAGGACGGTCTCCCACGCGTCGGGATCGAGGTCCGCCACGCTGGCTGAGGGTCCCGCGATGCCCGCGTTGTTCACGAGCACGTCGAGACTGCCTAATGCGGCAACCGCCTCGTCCACCATGCGCGCGACCGAGCCGCGGTCGGCCATGTCGCACACTCCGGTCGTGACATCGGGCAACTGCTCACGCAATAACTCCAAAGCGGCCTCGCTGATGTCGCAGACGAAAACCGTCGCTCCCGCCGATAAGAACGCCTCCGCGATCGCACGACCGATGCCGCCCGCCCCGGCCGTGATGAGTACGCGCTTGCCCTTCATGGTCGACATGGAATCTCCTTTGGATCAGAATGGCCGTCGCCGTTCAGGCGCAGGCTGCACGGATGTAGTCGGGCACGGGGACCGCTTTCAGCCGGCCGTCCGCGCTTCGCACGCACAGCGCGCGCGTTTCCTGTCCCTCGCAAATCAGCGTATCGCCGCGCATGATGCGATGCTGCTGGATGAAGACCTTGCCGCGCCACGCTTCGATTCGCGTATGGACGTCGAGCCTCTCGCCATGCGTCGCCGACGTATGAAAACGCGTATGAATCTCCAGCAGCGGCGGGCCGATGCACTGCTGCGGGTCCGTCAACTCGTGCCACGCGGGCAGTCCGCACTGCCGGAAGAAGTGGTGCGAGGCAGCGTCCATCCAGCGCGAGAAGTTCGGGAAGAAGACGATGCCTGCGGGATCGCAATCGCCGAAGTGCACATCGACGCTGTAGACGATTTCCTTGCTCATGGGTCTATGCTCCAGTTTCCAATGTCGTCATTATTCAGGGATCGTGCCGGTGAGACTGTCAATCCGGCGACACTCCAACTCGAAGCTCATACGTACAAAGTCAGGAGACAACGATGACTCGTCCGATGCGGACGGCCGCCCCATCGCTCACCCTTGACGACATGCTGGCGCAGTCGCCCTGGTTCGCCTCCATCGACGAAGCCGCGCAGCGCAAGGTGCGCGCCGAGACGTCGGAGCGTGCCGTGGCGATGGGTCAGTCTCTCGGCCGACACGGCGAGCGCCAGCACGTCTGGTTCGGGGTGCTCGAAGGCCTGATCAAGTGGTCGATCACCGCGCACGACGGCCGCACGGTCACGTTGGGCGGCCAACTGGTGGGAAGCTGGTTCGGAGAAGGCACGCTGATTCGCAAGGCGCCGCGCCAGTCGGATCTCATCGCGCTGCGCGACAGCCGCGTCGCGCAGATACCGCTCGCAACCTTCGACTGGCTGCGCAGCACTCAACCTTCCTTCAATGAGTTCCTGCTGGTGCAGGTGAACGAACGCCTGCACTGGTTCATGGGCAACGCCGTCGCGCACGGGCTGCTCGATACCGACAACCTCGTGGCACGGGCGCTGGTCGGCATGGTGCATCCGCTGCCGAATCCACGCGGCGAGCGCTATCTGCAACTGTCGCAGGAAGAACTCGCCAACCTGGCCGCCGTCTCCCGGCAAACCTGCAACAAGGCCATGATGCATTTCAAGGAAGCCGGCCTCATACGCACCGAATACGGCGGTCTCGTCGTGCTCGATCTGCCGGGGCTGCAGGCGCTTGCGCAATAGCTGCCGCGCTGACGCTTCGACCTAGCGTTTGCCCTATCCGCAACTGTCGCGGCAACGACAGTGATTTAAGCGTGCGCCACAAATAATGCGTGTCATATGACAAAGGGAGACACGCAATGAACCGCGCACGTTCGCTGCCCGCAGTGGGCCCGGAGACCAGCCGAAACCCGGCCCGCTCGGCCGAAGACATCGTTTTTCGCAAGATCAGTTGGCGCGTGATGCCGATCGTGTTGATCGCCTACGTCTTCGCGTTTCTCGATCGCATCAACATCGGCTACGCGCAGTTGCAGATGAAGCATGACCTCGCCTTCTCCGATGCCGTCTACGGGCTCGGCGCCGGTATCTTCTTCGTCACCTATCTGCTGCTCGAGGTGCCGAGCAACCTGCTGCTCGAAAAGATCGGCGCGCGTCTGTCGTTCCTGCGCATCATGGTGCTGTGGGGGCTCACGTCCGCCGCGACTGCGTTCGTCACCGAGCCGTGGCAGTTCTACGGCATCCGGCTCCTGCTGGGTATGTTCGAAGCAGGCTTCTTCCCCGGCATCATCCTGTATCTGACGTATTGGTATCCGAGCCAGCGACGCGGCCGTGTGACAGGACTCTTCCTCTTCGGCATGCCGATCACAGGCGTGCTGGGCGGCCCACTCTCGGGAACCATCATGAGCGGCATGGAGGGCCTGGGCGGCATGCACGGCTGGCAATGGCTCTTCCTCGTCGAAGGCCTGCCGACTGTGCTGCTCGGTTTCGCGCTCTACCGCATGCTGCCGGACAAGCCGGGCCGCGCGCCCTGGCTGAACGACGCGGAGAAAGCGCTCGTGCAATCGGTTCTCGATGCCGATCACCAGGGCGACACAAAGGCCGCACATCACGGCAGGCTCGCCGCAGCGCTCACCGACGCAAAAACCTACGTGCTCGCCTTCGTCTATTTCTGCTGCGCTTGCGCCGTGTACACGGTCACATTCTGGCTGCCGACGATGATCAAAGGCCTCGGCATCGCTCCGATCAACACCATCGGCTGGTACACGGCCGTGCCCTATGCGTTCGGTGCGCTCGGCGTGCTCGTCATCAGCCGCAGCTCGGATTATTTCAAGGAGCGCCGATGGCACGTCGGAGGGACGCTGGTTATCGGCGCCATGGCGCTGGCCTCGACTTCCTTCCTGGGCACCGATGTCGTCGCGGTGATGGTCCTGTTGTGCATTGCCGCTTTCTTCATCTTCGGCGGCGGGTCGCTCTTCTGGTCGATTCCCCCGACCTATCTTTCCCGCGAGGCGGCAGCGGCCGGCATCGCGGTGATCAGCTCACTCGGCATCCTGGGCGGCTTCGTCAGCCCGACGCTGATCGGCTGGATCAAGGGCGCGACCGGCAGCATCCAGATGGGGCTCTTCGCGTTGACCGCCCTCGTCATCGTCGGCGGCCTGACGATCCTGCTCGGACTGCCGAAGAGCGCAGTTCGAGTGGGCCCGAGCGCGCACTGAACCCTGGTCAAACTTATCTATCTTCGGAGAACATCAGCATGAGCAAGCCCAAAGTCATCGTGACCGTCGCGCCGACCGGCGGCATGGCCACCAAGAAAATGAACCCGAACCTGCCGACACAGCCGCAGGAAATCGCCGACGATACCTACCGCTGCTACAACGCCGGCGCGAGCGTCGTAGCAGTGCATGCACGTCGCCCGGACGACGAAGCCACCTGCGACCCCGCCATCTATAGCCACATCAACCGGCTGATTCGCGACAAATGCGACATCATCCTGAACAACTCGACCGGCGGCGGCATCAACGGCGACATGGTTCGCGAACTCGACAACGGCCTGTGGGAAATCCAGTGGGAAGAACGCCTGAAGGGCATGCAGGGCGATGGAGTCGAAATGTGCACGCTCGATGCGCAGACCGTGATCGCGAGTTTCGGCGGCAAGGAGATTCTCGTCGCCACGCCACCCTCGCGCATCCGGCAGATCGCCGAGATGATGAAGGAACGAGGCATCAAGCCTGAATGGGAGGTGTTCGGCCTTGCCGACATCGTCCAGGATGTGCAGCGTGCCATCAACGAGGGACTCGACGACGCGCCGCACTTCATCAACATCGTCATCGGCGCGAATGCGTTTCAGGGCGCATTACCGTACACGCCGCGACTGTTGCAAACAATGGTCGATCACCTGCCCCGCAACTCCGTGTTCAACGTGAGCGCGATCGGCGCGGCGCAATTGCCCGCCGCGATGAATTCGCTCTTGCTGGGCGGCCACGTGCGCGTTGGGCTGGAGGACAATCTGTACTACAGGCAGGGCGAGTTGGCGACCAACGTGCAACTGGTCGAGCGGCTCGTGCGCCTGGTCCGCGAAATGGGCTATGAGCCGGCCACGCCCGCCGAGGCGCGCGAGATCATCGGACTGCGGCCCCTGCGCGAAACGCTCCGCACTGCCTGCCTGGAGGCCTAGACGATGACAGAGCGACTCTGCAACATAGCGGTTGTCGGCACTGGCGTGATCGGCGCAGGCTGGGCGACGCATTTCCTGGCGCACGGCTTCGCGGTCACGGCGACGGACCCCGGCGAGGGAGCGGAGACGCGTCTGCGCGGCTGGATCGACGACAGTTGGCCCGCAGTCGAACGACTAGGCCTAGCCGATGAGGCCTCGCGCGATAACCTCACTTTCACGACCGACCTAGGCGCAGCGGTCCGCCATGCCGACTTCATTCAGGAGAGCGGTCCCGAGCGGCTGGACGTCAAGCACGCGCTGATCGCTGACATCGAATCGGCGGCGAAGGTGGATGCGATCATCGCGTCGTCATCGTCGGGGCTGTCGGTCAGCGAGATTCAAAGGGGCGCGAAACATCCTGAACGGATCGTTCTGGGACATCCGTTCAATCCGTCCCACATCATTCCGTTGGTCGAGGTCGGCGGTGGCACGCTGACTTCGCCCGAGAACGTAGCGAAGGCGATGGCGTTCTACGCCTCGACGGGCAAGAAGACCATCCGCATCAACAAGGAAGTCAAAGGGCACATCGCCAACCGTCTGCAAGTGGCGCTCTGGCAGGAAGCCATCAGCCTCGTACAGCGCGGGGTCGCCTCGGTGGAGGACGTCGACGCGGCGATCGCCTACGGTCCGGGCTTGCGCTGGGCGTTGCTCGGACCGTTTCTCAACCTGCATGCTTCCGGCGGCGCGGGTGGCATCGCGCATGTGCTGCGGCATCTCGGCCCGGCCCAGCGCGAGTGGGCTCGCGATCTCGGCACGTATCCCGAGAACGATGATTACATCGAGCCGATTGCGAAAGGCGTCGATGCGGAACTGGAGCCGTACGATTTCTCCGAGATGCTTCGACAGCGCGATGATCTGCTGCTTCAACTGCTGGAGGCAAAGCGCAAGCTTTCGCAAATTCCGTAGCGTCGCGAGCTTCGTTACAGTCCATAAGCATGAATCTTGTGGTCGAAACCTGCGACGAACAGTCGCCCGTTAACGACCGTCGGCGAGGCGAAGATCCCACCGGTCACGCGATCTGCAACGGGAAGACTCGCGGAGCTCCAAAGCTGCTGGCCGCTGCGCGCATCGACTGCGAAGACTTCGCTTGCAACGCCCGAGACGTAATAGACGACCCCGTTCGCCGCCACGGGTGGAATCGGAGGCGTGATCGAGTTGCCGCGAACCCGCAGGTTCCAGGCGGTCGCGATCGAACAGTCCGAGTGAACCGACAGCGCCACCAGTCCATTCGCGACCGATCCCGAACTGACGTAGATCTGATTCAACACCGGATCGAATGCAGGGATGCCGTTGAAGCTCCCGCCCGTCTGGCCGATCAGGAATGCATTGATCGGCCCGTTCGCCAGCGCGTTGCGGTTGTAGACGTACATCATCCCGCTCCTCTGGAGCGCAGCCAGCATCGGCGGGCAGTTGGGCGTCTGGAACAGGAGCGGCGTGGCGCCGAAATCCACATCGCGGCTTCCAGGCGGCGGAGGCGCGGGCGCGTCCGCGGCATCGACCACGAGACTGGGCGTCAGCCTGACGACATGCTCGGAATAAGGCAAATTCTCCGGATCGGAAAACGAGTTTCCGGTTGCCGTGTAGAGCCACAAGCCATTCGGCGTCACGGAGATGCCGCCTGGCCCCCAGATGCCGCCTCCATCGGGTCCTGTCGCGCCACTTGGAAACCATCTCTGCAAGATCTCGAAGTTGGTGGTCGACACACGTATCACCTGACCGTGGTAGGGCCTCACATCGCATCGGCTGGCGGTGGCAACATAGAGATCGGAGCCGTTGAGCGTCGGGCTGCCATACACGAACGTTCTCGGCGATCCGTTTGCGGAATCGAGCAGTTGCACCCATGGGAGGACATCGGCGCCGGTGGCCAGATCCAGCGCGTGCAGGAATCCGAATCCGGTCACCACGTACAGGCGATTGGTCACGCGGTCGATGGTCGGCGTGCCGATCGTGCCCAGCAAGCGATTGGAGGCGTTGAAGTCGAAGCAGTCAGTCTGCACGGTGGGCGCCTGGACGCTCCAGATGACGGCGCCCGTCGCGGCGTTCAACGCAACGATCCGGCCGATCCACGTCGCCGCGTACACCACGTCGGTCGGCACGCCGTTGACGAGGACGCCTGTAGCCAGCGTCGGCTGCGTCGTGATGGGGCCGCCGATGTCTCTCGCCCAGTGTGACCGCAGTTGGGCAACGTTGCCCACGCCGAGCACGCGTTCGGCCGCGTGTAACCGATGCGTTGCTTGTTCATGCCGAAGGTCGGCCAGTCCGTGGCGACTTGCGCGTGGGCGCATATCGACGTGAACGACGTGAACGTTGCAAAGGCGGCGGGGATGAGCATCGAGACAGCCCGACGCACGAAGGACGTTGTGTTCATGTGGCACCTCGGAAACGAAGACGACCCGCGGGATCGGCAAGCGCACAGGAAACGATCGAAGGCTTGAAGAGGGAGCAACAACGGCGCGCGTTGGCGCAGGCCGCAGCACGTCAGTGATTGGGCGGCCGAATGCTTTACGTGATGAATACACACGACGTCACACAGCTTGGGTCGTGAACGTCAGACTGTGTTAAAGCAGGTCTTTCTGGAAGCCTACTGGTTGATTACCCGGTGAAAGCGGACATTTTTTTCGCGTTTTACCATGCTATTTCCGCCTCGCGACCTGGCTGATATCGCGGCTAGGGCCTTCTCATGGACATACCAGCTCTGTTCTTCATGGCCGATTTCGCATGAATCCAACGGGCTTTGTCGCGATGGCTTTGCAAACTCGACAGGTTTGTTATCGCTGCATACCTAACTGCGTCTCCGGACGTCTTCAGGCGAGCGGCTGCGTGGCGCTGGCTTCAGCATCGCAGGCCTCCCTGAGCGACGAAGCAAAGCACAACCACAACGCAAGCGACCCTATCGAAACAGCGCCCAGCACGAGAAACGCCGACGCATAACCGAACCGGTGCGCAAGCACGCCGCCGAGCGCCGGGCTCAGCGCGGCGCCTACGCCTGCACGGTCATCACCACCCCCTGCGCGACGTTCACGCGGCCCGTGCCCTGCACATCAGCCGCACGACCAGCGCCGGCACCGCGACGCTTTGCAGTCCCGCGCCGATACCATTGAGCGCCTGCACCGCCCACGCGCCCCACGGCGTCATGAGCGCCGCCGCGATCGCGCCGCGCAGCGGCAGCGCGAGAAACGTCGGGAGGATCACCCACCAGTAGCCGCGCACGACAGCGCGCGTGGACTCGATTCCGGCGGCCGAACTGCCGGTCGAAACCTCGCTGGCGCACGATGCCGAGCGTCATCCCTGCCATCGCGGGGCCGAGCGCAGCGCCGGTTAACGCCGTCGCCACTTGCGAGGCAGCGTCCGTGCCCCAGCCGCGTGCTTGCAGGAAGACGCCGAGAAACGGCCCGATACCAGCCTGCACATCGGCGACGAAGAAGTTCAGCAGTTCGAGCGCGCGGGCGGGTTTCATGGCGCACGCTCTCCGCTAGACGGATTCTTCAGCGTCGACGAGTTCCGCGATCTCGTGTACTTCGAGCGTGCGTCCATGCCGCGTCTTCACGCCATGACCCCACGCCTGCACATGCGCGCCGGGACTCAAATAATCGATGAGTTCGGCGGCCGCGTGCGGTGGCATGCGCAACGACGTGCCGTCGTCGAGCAGCGCGCCGCGCAATTCGCCCTTCGGTCCGTAGAGCGACAGCACGACCTCGCCCTGCACGTCCATCGGACGGCCTTCCGGTTTCTCATGCTTTGGCGCGTCGTGATTCGGACCTTCATCGAGAATCTCGACACCCTGCTTCGACGTCAGCAACACAGCCGCGATCAGGTCCGCATCGCGCGGCTTCACGCCTCGCGCGCGGATCGCGTCTCCGATCGCGATGTGCTTTGCAGCCTGCTTCGACAAATGCGGCGGGAAGTGAACCTGCCGCGCGTGGTCGAGGATCAGGCCGTCGAGATCCCCATGTTTGTTGAGCAAGAACTGTGTGACGCGGCCGCGCGTTTCGGGCAGGCAGGCGGGATCGATCCAATGCACGTTGTGACTCCGTTGTAGAAATGGTTAGCAATAAAACTATTCAGTCGATGGACGTTCCGTAGAGCGACGTGAGCTTGCCCGGCGCGCCGAACGACGTCGCCTGCAGCGCGGCGCCGTAGCGGTTGCGCGTTCCGTAGCCGCGCGCGGCCACCGTCGCGCCCGGTTGCAGCAGTTCCGGAAACTGCAACGCGACAGGCGGCGTCAGCTTGACCACCGTGCCGTCGGCAAGCAGCACGCCATCGGGTTCGCCTCGCGGCGCGGTTGACACGCGCAGCACTCGGCCGCTGGCATCGAGCTTGACAAGACCGGCACCGCGCAACGACTTCGGCCAACGCGGGGTATCGGCGGGAGGCGGTTGGTCGACGACGGTCCGGCCGTTCGCCGCGTTGGCGATCTGCTGGGCGCGCAGGCTGCCGCCCGGCGTCGCATGGCCGGTCGCGCGACAGCTGTCGCCTGGTGCCACCGTCGCCGCGACTTGAGCGCCGAGATGCGGCGGGAAGTTGATCAGCGTATCGTCGGCGAGCAGGAGGCCGTCGATGTCGCCTTCGGGGTTGATCGTGTAGCGCTTCACGACGCCTGTCTTGCTCGCGATGACCGCGTCCGCGGGCATCTTGCGCGGACGCGCCGCTCGCGGTGGTGGCGGCGGTCATCATTCGATAAAGCAGGCGGCGGCGGTGGCCCGGGATTCTGCGCAGCACATCCGACAGCGCCCGCGACGAGCGCCAGCGCGACGACGCACCGGGTGACAGAGACGGTTGCATGCATGATTTGCTCCTCGTGTCCGCAGGGACGATGCGGTGACTAGGGCAAGTCACATGCCACGAGCAAAAGCCTTGTGCGACGGGCCTGAGCGATCTTGAGACAAATGCAGGTCTCCGTCTGCCTGACAGCGGGTGTCAGGAAACTGGACACTTTCATCAGCCCAGGCCGTACGCCGCGAGCTTCGTATAGAGCGATTGCCGGCTGATGCCGAGCCTTCGTGCCGCTTCCGCGCGGTTCCCCGACGACGCGGCAAGCGCCCGCTCGATCGCCGCGCGTTCGAGCCGCTCGACGGCTTCGGGCAGCGGCAAGTCCAGAAGAGCGTCGTTGAACGCCGGAGCCGCAGCAGGGCTTTCGAGGAACGCGAGGTCGTCTTCCGTGACGAGCGCGCCGCGCGCAAGCGCCTGCACACGCTCCATCGCGTTCTTGAGTTCTCGCACGTTGCCGGCCCACGCGTGAGCCAGCAGCTTCCTTTCGGCGCCCGCGCTCAATAAGCGCGCCGCGCTTCCCGCCGACGCCAGAAAATGCCGCGCAAGAGGCAGGATATCGACAGGCCGGTCGCGCAAGGGCGGCAAGTGGACCGGTATCACGTTGAGCCGATAGAACAGGTCCTCGCGAAAGGTCCGCGCGATGACTTCAGCCTGCAAATCGCGATGCGTCGCGGCGACGATCCGCACGTCGATTTCGACGGGGCGGTTTGCGCCGAGCGGCATCACCGAGCGCTCCTGGATCGCGCGCAGGAGTTTCGCCTGCATCGCGAGCGGCATGTCGCCAACTTCATCGAGAAAGAGCGTGCCGCGCCGTGCTTCGACGAAGCGCCCTGCCCGCTCGGACACCGCGCCCGTGAACGCGCCCTTCATGTGGCCGAACAACTCGCTTTCGAGCAATTTAGCCGGAATCGCCGCGCAATTGATCGCGACGAACGGGCCGTCGCGGCGCTTCGACGCGTCGTGCAACACGCGCGCCGCCACTTCCTTGCCGGTGCCGGTCTCGCCGGTGATGAGCACCGTTGAATCGGTGGCGGCGGCGCGGCCGATCTGCTTCTGCACTTCGCGAAGCGCATCGCTCGCGCCGATCAGACGCGGCTCGCCAGTATCTTCCGCGATGCGCGAGGTTTCGCCAGGCGTTCCGGGCTCGCTGCTTTCGGCGATCTTGGCGAGCAGCGCGCCGATCGCGTCGCGCCCGACCGGCTTCGTCAGATGCTCGAACGCGCCGAGGCGCATCGCGTGGATCGTGTTGTCGCTCGTGGCGAAGGCGGTCAGCACGACGACGGGCAGCGCGTTTCGATTGGGCATCTCGCGCAGCCGTTCCAGCACGTCGATGCCGCTCATATCGGCCATGCGGAAATCGAGGAACACGCAATCGACCGGTGCGTCCGACGCGAGGATGCGCAGCGCATCGCGGCCGTTCGACGCCTCAATCGTCTCGTGGCCGAGATCGGCCAGCGTTTCGGCAAGGCTTTCGCGGAAGGCGTCATCATCGTCGACGATCAGGATGCGTGTCATGGGATCTCGATCACAAAGCAGGCGCCGGGTTCGTTCGCATCGCCGGATGCGGCGCAGTACGCGCGGCCGCCGTGCGCCGTCGCGATCTCGCGCACGACGGCGAGGCCGAGTCCTGAACCCGTCGCGTGACCGGTCACGAAGGGCTCGAAGATACGCTCGCGTTCGGACGGCGGCACGCCGGGGCCATCGTCGGCGACTTCGATTGTGAGGCCTGCAGCGCTGCGTGTGGCGCTCAGCGTGACGTGGCCGCCGTGCGGCGTGTGGCGTATCGCATTGAGCAGGAGATTGTCGAGCGCGCGGGCGAGTTGCTGCGCGTCGAAACGCGCCGTGCCTTGCGGCGAGGCGCCCAAGTCGAGCGTCACGCCCGCGCGTTGCGCCGCATCGCGATTCGCGTCGATACGGCTGGCGAGCCATGCGTCGAGCACGATTTCCTGCGCGTCGATACGAATCGGTTGCGTCAGCGCGAGCAGCCCGGAAAGCTGTGATTCCACGCGCCCGATCTGTTCGAGAATCGCACACAGCGCGCGCGTGCGGCGCTCCGCGTCTCCGGCGAGCGCGTTCTCGGCCTTGAGCCGCATCGCGCCCACCGGATTGCGGATCTCGTGCGCGACTTGCGCCGCCAGTTGCCCGAGCATGGCGAAGCGCTCGGCGTGAGCGAGCCGCGCGTTCAGGCCGGCCGCTTCGTGTTGCAGCAGAGCCGTGCGCGCGACGTGCGCGTTGAAGGCGGCGACGATCTTGTCGAGATCAGGTTCACCGGTCGGATCGATCGGGTGTAGCGTACCGGCGCTCTGCGCAAGCCGTTCCTCGATGCGCGCCAGATTCGCCCGCCAGCGCCGCAGCACGATGCCAAGCGCGATTGCGATCGCGACGATCACCGCAAGCAGCACCGCCAGCCCCGTCACGAGCGTGCGCCCGTATGGCCCGAGCGGCGGATGCGTGCGCGTGAGCGTCCAGGCGAGCAGCGCCGGATGATGCGGCACTTCGCACGCGGCCACGATGACCGCGTCCTCGTCGCTGACGACGAACTCGGTGGTCGCGGCGTGCGTCGAGGTAACTTGACGCAGTGTGCGCAGGATCAACGGCGTCTCGGCTTCGGGCACATCGCGTTTGATGCCGCTGCCGCGGTAAGTCGGGAACGATGGCCGATTCATTTTGGGCGATCAGCGTCGCTAGGGCCTTGCGGTCGGGTGAGATCTCGAAGTAGCGAGTGAACTCGCGCTGCATGCGCTCCCGGCCCGATGCCTCGCAGAACATCGTGCGCAGGTCTTTACGGAACTTCACCGAGACGCCCATGACCGCGACCATCACTGTGTTAAGAGCGCGCGCCACGGTTTGCTGTTCCGAAGGCAGACCAATGACTCCATGCCCGGCGAGAAGCCATCGATTTCGATGCAGGCACGCGAGTAGGCGATCTGTATGTGCGCGCGTTCAAGTTTTCCAGCCGTGATCGCGTAAGCGTCCCTGGCGGAATCCGGCACGACGGCGTGGTCTGCACCGAGCGCATTCAACATCATGTCGATGTCGCCGCCGACCTTTTCGATGACGATCTTGAGTCCTTGATCGAAGTCGAGACGTTGTCGTGTTTGCGTTTTAAGCAAAGCTTCGAGCGACTCTTGTTGCTCCGTGTGTAGCGCTTTCAATTCATCGCGTATTTCGTCGAATAGCAGCGCGGTTTCATACGCACGCGCTTTCGGAACTCGGGCGAGCGCTGCGTCTAAAGTAAAACGCAGCGAAGGAATGCCGCTCTTTTCGAGCAGCAGCTTTTTACCCTCCTCCAACCCTTTCCGATAGCGCGTCGACGAAACCGGATTCAACGCGATGCCCGGTACTTGCGCGCCAATCGCGTTGCTCACCTTCTGCAGTTCGCTGTCGTCCGCCAATTGATCGAGTTGCGAAAGCACGAACAAAGTGCACCGTTCCGTCCGCTCGCCGTCCGCGCGCAGTTCGGCCAGCAACGCCAGTTCCTTCGCGTCCAGTTCGCCTTCCTTCGCGGCATGCACGAACAGGCGAATGTCGGCGTGCAACCAGGCAGCGTGCAGCGCATGGCGATCGTCTTCGGTGCCGACGTCCGCATCCAGTCCCGGCGCGTCCAGCCAGCGCACGCCTTGGTGAACGCTGTCCGACAGCCTCACCGTCTCGCGCTTGTCGGCTACAGCGAACGTGTTTCGTCCGATCAATTCGTTGAGCAGGCGGCTCTTGCCGTGATTGTATTTACCGATGACGGTAACGATGGGTTCGTCGCGCTTGAGCAGGATCTGCAGCCGCGCCATATCGTCGGCGCGATCCGGCAGCACGGAAACAAGCAACGCGACCAGGCCATCTTCAGGCATGCGTTAGCTCCGGGGTTAATCAGCCAATACAGCGACAGCCTTGATCTCGACGATATAGCCCGCTGAACCGCCGAGCATATGCGCGCCCACCGCCGTCCACGCGGGAAGCGGGTCCGTAGTGAAGTAGCGGTCACGCACCTGCATGAACAACGGCAAGTCGCGCATGTCGGTGTGAAACGTGGTCAAGTCCACCACGTCGCTCAGCGTTGCACCTGCGGCTTCCAGCACCAGTTTGAGGTTCTCGAATGCCTGCACGATCTGCGCTTCGCGGGCTTCGACCAGTTGCATGGACAGGTCTCGGCCGATCTGCCCGGACACGTAAATCGTGTTACCTGCCTTGACCGCGGGCGCGTAGCGAATCTTCTCGTACACCGCTTCCATTCCGGCGGGGACGATGGCTTTGCGTTCGTTCATGAAAAGCGTCTCCTGCAAAAGATAATGGCTCAGCCCAAATCCCCACCAGCAACCGGCAATACTGTCCCTGTGATGTAGCCTGCCTCGTCCGAGGCGAGGAACAGAATCGGTGCGACCTGTTCGTCTATGCTCCCATAGCGCTTGAGGAACGTCGATTCCGTGACCTGTTTCACCGCTTCGCCCGTCCACGCCTTTTCCTGCTCGCTGTCGCCGGCGGTATTGCGCGGGACGCGACGTGGCGGCGCATCTGTGCCGCCCGGCGCCGTGGCGACCACGCGGATGTTGTGCTCGGCGTATTCCATCGCGAGCGACTGCGTCATCGCGTTGACGCCGCCCTTCGCAGCTGAATACGGCACACGCCGGATTCCGCGCGTGGCGTTGGACGAAATGTTGACGATGGTTCCGCCGCCACGCCCGATCAGATGCGGCAACACCGCATGGCATGCGTACAGCGTCGGCATCAGCGAACGGCGAATCTCCGCATCGATCTGTGCGGGTTCGAACTCGCCGAACGGACGCATGCGAATCGCACCGCCGACACCGTTGATCAGAATGTCGATGCCGCCGAACTTGCGCACCGCGAAATCCATCGTGGACTTCGCGCCTTCGTAAGTTTCGAGGTCGGCGACGAATCCTGCCGTGTCCGCGTCCTTCGCTTCGGCGGCCACTTCGGAAACGAAGTCCGCGCGATCGACGAACAGCACCTTGGCGCCCTCGGCCGCCGCACGCAGCGCCACGCTGCGGCCGATGCCCTGCGCTGCTCCGGTGACGACGATGACCTTGCCAGCAAATCGTTGTGTGCTCATGCGGCCCTCGGCGCGACGTTGGGCGTGAACTTCTCGTAGTGGAAGCTGTTCGGCTTCACGCCGGTGTCGTCGAAGTGCTTGCGCACGGCATCGACCATCGGCGGCGGGCCGCACAGATATACGTCGACGTCGCCATCATTCAGTGCGCCAGCGGGGATGTGCTGCGTCACCCAACCCTTGCGCGGATGGCTCGACTCCGATTCCGCCACGACCGTGGAGTAGCTGAAGTTTGCCAATTTCGCCGTGTACGCTTCGATTGCCTCGACCTGCACCAGATCAAGGTCCCGCGTCACGCCATAAATCAGGTGGACCTTCTGCTGGGATTCGGTGCGCACCAGCACTTCGAGCATCGACAGAAACGGCGCAAGGCCTGTACCGCCCGCGAGGAACAGCAACGGCCGCTCCACGGCGCGCAGATAGAAGCTCCCGAGCGGCCCGGTCAGTTCGAGCTTGTGGCCCGGTTGGGCGGCATCGAGCCACGTGCTCATCACGCCACCGGGAATGCGCTTGATCAGAAAGCTGATCTTAGACTGACCCGGCCCCGACGAGAACGAATACGAACGATGCTGCCCGCTGCCAGGAACATCGATGTTGACGTACTGGCCCGGCAAGAACACGGGCGCGGTTGCATCCACGTCCATTTCGAGCACGACGGCCGCGTCGTTATGCGGTTCCACCTTCGATACCGTCGCGGCGAACTTGCTCTGCTCGGTCTTGCACGCGGTGGACGACGCGGGCACCGAAATCACGCAATCGCTCGTCGGCACCATCTGGCACGTGAGGACGAGGCCGCTATCTTTCTCGTCTTCGCTCAGTGCGTCTTCGATGTACTCGTCGCCGAGGTCGTAGCGGCCGCTCTCGGCGCGGCACTTGCAGGTGCCGCAGACGCCGTCGGAGCAATCCATCGGCAAGTTGATCTTCGCGCGGAAGGCCGCATCGAGCACCTTCTGACCCGGCTTGCATTCGACGAAACGCGTCACGCCGTCTTCGAAATTCAGTGCAATGTTGTAGCTGGACATGTTGTCTCCTACCTTCAATTTCCTGCCGACACTCGACGTCACACGTGGTAGACGTCGAGCACCTGGCGGATGTAGTCGTTCTTCAACGCGATACGCTTGCTGGCAATCAGCAAGGCATCATCGACCCTTCGCAAGGTGACGAACATCGTGCCGAAAAATTGATCGGTCATCTTGTAGCGGTGGCTGAGCGTGTTGAAGTTGTAGCGCACGTCCACTTCGTTATCGCGTTGCGCCAGCACTTCCACGTTGGTCACGTTGTGGCTCGTACGCGGCTCAGGCATCGAAGCGCCGCTGCGCTCGGTCTTGATGCGAAACACACGATCTTCCAGGCCGCCGCGGTCCGGGTAGTACATCAGCGAGATCTGGCTCTCGTGGTCATCGGTGAGTTGATCGTCGTCGTCCCACGCCGGCATCCAGTAGGTCACGTCCTCGGCATAGCAGGCGAGCCATTCGTCCCATTGGCGGTCATCGAGCAGACGCGCCTCGCGGTACAGCACCGCGCAGATCTTTTGGTAATCGAAGCTCATGCCAGTGCCTCCGCTTGTTCTTTCTTCAGCGCGTCGCGCATCACGTTCACCCAATATTCGTGCTGAACTACGAAGAGACCTTCGTCTTCGCTACGCTCACCCGAGATGAGCGGCTTGATACCCATGTTCTTCGCGTTCGCGTCCGGCCCTTCGACCCACAGCGGCGCGCCGCGCGAAAGATCGTTCCACAACGCGGTGGTGCCGGCATAGCCAACCTGACACGCGCGGAACTCTTCGAGGTCGTCAGCCGTGCCCATGCCCGAGACGTTGAAGAAGTCTTCGTATTGACGGATGCGGGTCGCGCGGTCCGTTGCGTTCTCGCCCTTCGGCGCAAAGCAGAAAATGGAGACTTCGGTCTTGTCCACGCTGAGCGGACGTACCACCCGGATCTGCGTGCTGAACTGGTCCATCAGGAACACGTTCGGATACAGGCACAGGTTGCGAGTCTGGTTGACGATGAAATCCGCCTTGACTTCGCCGACACGCGCCTTGATTTCATCGCGGTATTGATACACCGGTCGCACTTCCGGGTTCATCGTCTTGGTCCACAAGAGAATGTGGCCGTGGTCGAACCCGTACACGCCCGCTACCGACTTGCTCCAGCTATTCGCATCGACCGCCTTCGTGCCGTCGACCTTGCGACGGTCCATCGTCGCGGCGTAGTTCCAGTGAACGGTGCTGACGTGATACCCGTCGCAGCCGTTTTCCATCTGCATCTTCCAGTTGCCGTCGTAGATGTACGAGGAGTTGCCGCGCAGCACTTCGAGCCCTTCCGGCGCCTGATCGACGATCTGGTCGATGATCACCTTGGTCTCGCCGAGGTAGTCTTCGAGCGGCAGGACGTCGGCGTTGAGGCTGCCGAAGAGGAAGCCGCGATAGCTCTGAAAGCGCGCGACCTTTCTCAGGTCATGCGAACCGTGCGTGTTGAATTGCACCGGATATTCGGTGGTCTTCACGTCCTTCACTTTCAGCAGCTTGCCGGTGTTAGAGAAACTCCAGCCATGGAACGGACAGGTGAAGCTGCCTTTGTTGCCGTGCTTTTTGCGGCACAGCATCGCACCCTTGTGGGCGCAGGCGTTGATTACCGCGTGCAGTTCGCCGGTCTTGTCACGAGTGATGACGATGGGCTGACGGCCGATCCACGTGGTGTAGTAATCGTTGTTGTTCGGAATCTGGCTTTCATGCGCCAGATAGACCCAGTTGCTTTCGAAGATGTGCTTCATCTCCAACTCGAACAAGTCGGCGTTCGTGAAGATGTCGCGGCGGCAACGGAAGACGCCGGTTTCCTTGTCGTCCTGGACGGCGGTGTGCAGCAGTTCATCCAGTTGCGTGGCTTTGTTGGTAATGACGGACATGTGTGCTCTCCATGCGTGCTCCAGACGATGGAGCGCTTGCAGTGGTATCGAATGATTCTTGCGAAGAATTGAGCGGCGGCAGGGTCGCTGATTAGCCGCCGCGTCGGGCGATTACGCCGTGGCTGAAGCACGCAGGCGGTGGACGCGCTGGTTGTCCTTGCCCTGAACCAGCGGAGTCAACTCGATGTCGAACTCGATGTCCTTGTACGTATCGTCTTTCATGCCGAGCGCCGTGCCGCCCGTCTTTTCGACGACATGCGGAATCAGGTCTTCACGGGTGGCGTAGGCGAAGTCGTCCCAGATCAGCGGGTCGCCTTCGATGTTGATCTGCGTCGTCAGCTTGCGGTACTTGTCGGTGGTGACGAAGAAGTGCACGTGCGCCGGACGGTTGCCGTGGCGCGCGAGCGTGTTCAGCAGTTGCTGCGTTGCGCCGTGCGGCGGACAGCCGTAACCCACCGGCATGAGCGTGCGGAATTCGTACTTGCCATCGGCACCCGTCTTGACCGCGCCGCGCAGATTGAAGTCGCTTTGCGCGCCAGTCGGGTCGAAGTGCGAGTAGAAGCCCTTCGAGTTGGCGTGCCAGCATTCGACCAGCGCATCGGCGACGGGCTTGCCGTCAGGGCCGGTCACCGTGCCGCGAATGACCAGCGGACCGGACTCGGCATCAGGATCGAGGTCGATCTTCGATACGCCTTCGCGCTCCGGCGCACCGGCGACGTACAGCGGGCCTTCGATCGTGCGCGGCGTGCCGCCGTTGATGTCGGCTTCGCGGTCCTCGGCGTCCATGCGGATGTCGAGATACTTTTCCAGGCCGAGGCCGGCGGCGAGCAACGCGGCTTCACCGTCTTGGCCGAGCTTGTTGAAGTAGTGGACGCCGGCCCAGATTTCATCGGGCGTCATGTCGAGGTCGTCGATGGCCTTGAACAAATCGCCCAGGAGACGCTGGACAATCTGCTTGGCGCGAGGATTGCCGTCCTGGCTGCCCAGATTGGCGGCGGCCTTCAGCAGGTCCTGCACTTCCTTCGTATCGAACACTTTCACGCTCATGATCGTCTGCTCCTGAATCTCTTTTCTGGTGGGGTTAACCCTTGATTCGACACCGGTATCGCTATGTTTAGAAGGTATAATCCGGTGCTGAAACTGAGTGTGAATGAAGAATAATGGACGCCCGAACAGGCAGTCCAACACTGATTTAGTATCGGGCCATATCCAGGAGGTATCGAGATGGAGTTGCGGCATCTGCGCTATTTCGTAGCTGTAGCCGAGGAACGCAATTTCACGCGCGCAGCCCAGCGGCTGCACATCGCACAGCCTCCTCTGAGCCGTCAGATACAACAACTGGAAGAGACCCTTGGCG
The DNA here is from genome assembly GCF_001544515.1 of Caballeronia terrestris. Classification (GTDB taxonomy): domain Bacteria; phylum Pseudomonadota; class Gammaproteobacteria; order Burkholderiales; family Burkholderiaceae; genus Caballeronia; species Caballeronia terrestris. The sequence continues at coordinate 62,788 of NZ_FCOL02000005.1, read as the reverse complement.
TTCAGCTACTGGAGCGCAGCTCGCGCCCGCTGAAGCTCACGGAGACGGGCAAGTTCTTCTATTCCCATGCCGCGCAGCTGCTCGCGCAGACAGCCGAGCTCGAATCGATGACGAGGCGCGTGGGTACCATCGAGCGAAGTCTTTCAGTCGGTTTCGTCGGTTCGACGCTCTATGGGATGCTGCCGAAAATCATCCGGCGCTTCCGCGACGAGAACACCACCGTCGAGTTGAGCCTTCACGAAATGTCGACAATGGATCAGATTCGGGCGCTGAAGGATGGTCGTATCGACGTCGGGTTTGGCCGCATTCGGCATGAAGATGCGAATATCCGTCGCGTGATTCTTCGCGAGGAGAAAATGATCGTCGCGCTTCCGGAAGGCCATCCGCTTTCACTCGCGAAGCCCATCCTCGCGCTTCGCGATCTGCTCAACGAGACGCTTATCGTTTTCCCTAAGGCACCGCGACCCAGCTATGCGGACCAGGTTCTCGCGGCGTTCAAGGACCGCGCGCTCGAGCCGCGCAAGATATATGAAGTCCGTGAATTGCAGATTGCGCTGGGTCTCGTGGCAGCGGGAGAAGGCATCTCGATTGTTCCGAGCAGCGTGTACGGCCTGAAGCGCGACGACGTGAGCTATAAGGAGCTGGACGACCCGACGCTCGTCTCGCCGATCATCATGAGCATGCGCATGCTCGACGAATCGCGCGACATTCGGGAGATGCTCGAACTCATCTATCGGCTGTACGACGAGGAAAACATCGCCTATGTGCCGCGCACCGACCGGGGCTGATGACGCTGGATATACCCCCGGAGTATGGCACTAGACGTTAACGGTCTTGGACAAGGGTTTATCGGGCGCGCAATACTTCAGCAACCCCACCACTCCGCCCTTTAAGGTATGAACGCCCAAATCACCTCCGTCGAAGCGATTCTGGTTGACCTCCCGACCATTCGCGCGCATCAGCTAGCCATGGCGACGATGCAGCAACAAACTCTCGTCATCGTCCGCCTTCGCTCGAGCGATGGCATCGAAGGTATTGGCGAAGCCACCACGATTGGCGGCCTGTCTTACGGCGAGGAAAGCCCCGAAGGCATCAAGCTGACCATCGATACCTACCTTGCGCCTGCGCTCGCCGGTCTCGATGCCACGAACATCAACGCCGCGATGGCGAAGCTGAACAAGATCGCGCGCGGCAACCGCTTCGCCAAGAGCGCGCTCGAAACGGCGCTGCTCGATGCAGAGGGCAAGCGCCTCGGTGTTTCTGTCGCGACGCTGCTCGGGGGATCGGTGCGCAAGACGCTGCCGGTTCTCTGGACACTCGCGAGCGGCGACACGCAGCGCGACATTGAAGAGGCGGAGATGCTGCTCGCCGAACGTCGGCACAACACGTTCAAGCTCAAGATCGGACGTCGCAGCGTGCGCGACGACGTGGCGCACGTGTCCGCGATCAAGCGCGCGCTCGGCGATCGCGCGAAGGTGACGGTGGACGTCAACCAGGCCTGGAACGAAGCGGAGGCCGCGACCGGCATCGCCGCGCTCGAAGCTGCCGGCATCGATCTGATCGAGCAGCCGACGCCGCGCGAGCAACGCGGCGCGCTGGCGCGGCTCGCGGCGCGCTTTATCGTGCCGATCATGGCCGACGAAGCCGTCACAGGGCCTGAAGATGCGATCGAACTCGTGCGCGGCGCATGTGCCGATGTCTTCGCGCTGAAGATCGCGAAGTCGGGCGGGATCTACGGGATGCTGCGCACGGCGGCCGTCGCCGACGCGGCAGGCATCGCGCTGTATGGCGGCACTATGCTCGAAGGGAGCATCGGCTCGATCGCTTCGGCGCATGGCTTTAGCGCGCTGCCGCAACTCGCGTGGGGCACGGAACTATTCGGGCCGCTACTGCTTAAAGATGACATCGTGACGGCGCGTCCGCAATATCGCGACTTCGATCTGCACCTGCCGAGCGGCGCGGGCCTTGGGCTCGCCATCGATGAAGACAAGCTCGCGTTCTATCGCCGCGACAAGGCATCGGTTTGATATCTAACTTTAACGAGTAATTCGAGGAGACAACATGCTTTATCTGGTGAGAATGGACGTTCATTTGCCGCATGACATACCCGCGCCCATCGCGGAAGAAATCAAGGCGCGCGAGAAGGCCTACTCGCAAGACCTGCAGCGGCAAGGCAAATGGCAGCAATTGCATCGTGTGGTCGGCGAGTATGCGAACTACAGTGTGTTCGATGTCGATTCGCATGACGAGCTGCATACGCTGCTGTCAGGCCTTCCGCTCTTTCCTTATATGACGATGCAGGTGACGCCGCTTGCGCGTCACCCTTCGTCTATCCGCTGACGCGATTACCGGGCCGCATTCGGCGCGACAGCGGCATTCCGTTGCCTGCGCCGATAGACGGTATCGCGCGACGCCAGCCAGTAATACAGCGGTGACGTGAGCAGCAGCCCGATGACCCAGGAGAGATCGGCGCCGTCGAGATACTTGGGCACGGGACCCGAGTACATCGGCGTGTTCATGAACGGAATCTGCACGGCGATACCGATCGCGTAAGCCATCAGCGCCTGCGGATTGAAGCGGCCGTAGATGCCGCCGTCCACTTTGAAAATCGACTGGATGTCGTATTTCCCTTTGTGGATCACATAGAAGTCGATCAGGTTGATGGCCGTCCACGGCACGAGCACGACGAGCAAAGCAAGCACGAGATCGACCAGGTTGCCGACGAAATTCGTCGAAGCGCCGATCGCTCCGTAGCAACACGCCATCAGAATGACGACAGAGAGCACTGCTCGCGCCTTTGCCGTCGGAATCCAGCGATAAGCGAAGGTTTGCAGCGACGTGATGACCGCGAGCACCGCGCCGTACAGATTCAATGCGTTATGGCTGATCACGCTCAGCAGGAAGAGCACGAGCATCGGCAGCCCGAGCGGACCGGTCGCCAGCTTGACGGCATCCATCGCGTCCGCGCCGGGCGGGACCGCGAGCACCGCGACCGCGCCGAAGACGAACGCGAGCGTCGAGCCGATCGTGCAGCCAAGATAAGTCGCCCAGAACGTCGATGCGACGCGCACGCTGGCTGGCAGGTAACGCGAATAATCGGAGACGTAGGGCGCGAAAGCGATCTGCCAGAGTGCGGACAGCGAGACGGTCGCGAGCCAGCCGGCGAAGTTGAAGCCGCCGCGCGTGAAGAAGTCGTCGGTGGCGATATGCGTGAGAATGTAGCCGAAACCGATGAAGATGCCGATCCCGAGCACCCAGGTTCCGACGCGGTTCAGAATATGAATGAACCGGTATCCGATAATCCCGATCAGCCCCGATCCCACCGCGCCGATTACGATACCCACCGGCACCGAAACGGAGCTTTCGATGCCGTGAAGCGACTTCCCGGCAAGCACGATATTCGAAGCAAAGAAGCCGATGTACATCACGCCCGCGATCACGGTGACGAGCAGCGCGCCCCATGAGCCGAACTGCGCGCGGCTCTGGATCATCTGCGGGATGCCCATCTGCGGTCCCTGCGCCGAATGCAAGGCCATCAGCACGCCGCCGACGGCCTGACCGACGATGATCGCCACGATTCCCCACACGAGGTTCAAATGGAAGATCTGGACGCCGAGCGCGCCGGTCACGATCGGCAATGGCGCAATGTTCCCGCCGAACCACAGCGTGAACAAATCGCGCACCTTTCCATGACGATCTTCAGGCGGCACATAACCGATGGTGTGCTTCTCGATCAACGGTGAAGCATTGCGTTCTTTAGTATTCAAGTTCGTCTCCTGTTTTGCGCGGACGAGCGCGCTCGTTGTACGGTTGAGCCGTACTTGGGGCAGTCAAAGGTAGATGCTTCTACGCGGCGTCTTTCAGGACGGGTTGGAGAGGTAGTCGGCGAGGCGAGCCAGCATGGCATCGCAGTTGTTCAATTGCTCGACCGTGACGAATTCGTCCGGCTTGTGCCCTTGGTCCATGCTTCCGGGTCCGCACACCACCGTGGGAATGCCGGCCTGATCGAAGAGTCCGCCCTCGGTGCCGAACGCGACCGTGCCGAACTCCGTCGAGCCGGCAAGAAGCGCGAGCAAGCGTGCGGCTTCGCTGTTGGGCGGCGTGACCAATCCCGGATATGCGCTGAGCGCTTGCAAGCGTATGCCGGTATCGGACTTCACAGCACGCATCTTTGGCAGCAACTCGACTTCGGCGAAGGTCTGTAGTTCGTCGGTCACGCGATTCGCATCGAAGCCCGGAAGCGCGCGCACTTCGAAATCGAACTGGCATTCCGCGGGCACGATGTTGAGCGCTCGCCCTCCTTCGATCATGCCAGTCTGCACGGTCGAGTACGGTGGATCGAAACGCTCATCGTGATGTTCAGGCTGCGACAACTGCTCGCCGATCTCCTCCAGCCGGGTGATCAAGCGCGCTGCATACTGGATCGCGTTGACACCATAAGGCGCGTAAGCGGAGTGACACGCGGCGCCTTTGACATGGCACCGCATCGCCAGCTTACCCTTGTGACCTAACACCGGTTTGAGTTCGGTCGGCTCGCCGATCAGGCACAGGGCGGGCGTCACCGGACGCTTTTCAAGCTCGGCCAGCATCGGCCTCACGCCGAGGCATCCGACTTCCTCGTCATACGAGAAGGCGAGATGTACCGGCAGCTTCAGCGATCGCCCGATAAAGCGTGGTACCGCCGCCAGCACCGAAGCGATAAAGCCCTTCATGTCCGCCGCGCCGCGGCCGTAAAGCCGCCCGTCTTTCTCGGTGAGCGTGAACGGATCGAGCGTCCAGTCCTGACCATCGACAGGGACCACATCGGTGTGGCCTGAAAGCACGATACCGCTTCGGTCACGAGGACCGATGGTCGCGAAGAGATTGGCCTTCGTGCGCTCAACGTTGTAAAACAGCTCGCTCTCGACTCCAAGGTCAGCCAGATATTGCCGAATGAATTCGATCAGTTCGAGGTTCGAATCCCGGCTGACCGTCGCGAAGCCGATCAACCGTTCGAGCAGATCGCGGCTCGACATCTCATTCATTGCCGGGCACTCCATAGCTGGGCGCCGCTGTCGGATTCAAAGCGCGGGTCACGTAGTCCTGCATCTGCGGACGATACGCTTGCCAGAGGCTATCGAGCTGACCGATGGGGTCATCGTCGGCCCAGTCGACCCGCAGATCGACGATCGGCCAAATATGGTCGCCCGCAATTTTCAGCGCCGCCGAATGCACCGGCCCCGCTTCGCCACCGGCCGTCATTGCGGCGTGCATAGCCGCGAGCAGCCGGTCGGCGAGCGCGCCTTGCGTATTCTCAAACGCCGGGATCATCGCTTCGATGACGTGTGCACCCGCCAGCATATTGCCCGCTGCGACGCATTGCTTTCCAGCCACAGCGGTATATATCCCGAGCGCTTCCTTGCCACTGAAGAAGGTCGTGCGGCCTTGAGCATCGATCACCGTCACCTGGCGATACCCGCTGTATGCATTCGAACCGAGCGCACGGTCCAGCGCCGCTTGAGGATCGAGTTGCTTCGTTTCGAGTAAATCGAGAATCTGCGGACCGAGTGCAGGCAGCGTGACGTTCTGCGTCGCCACCGCGCCGACGCCTGCACGCACCCACGGGCATCGCGCACCCACGGCGATACTCGACGAGCTGATCGCGATTCCAAGCTGCCCGGATTCCTGGCAACGTCCGATGATGGAGAATGTCATGCGCTGCTCCTTAGGCCTGAGGCGGCGTCCAGCCATCCGGGATGACTGCGATCACATCGATCTCCATCAACCATTGCGGCTGCCCCAAAGCGCTCACGACGAGACCGGTCGAAATCGGAAACACGCCCTTGAGCCACTTGCCGACCTCCTGATACACCGGCTCGCGATAACGCGGGTCGGTCAGGTACGTCGTGGTCTTGACGATATGAGTCATGTCGCTGCCGGCTTCTTCCAGCAGTTGCTTTAGGTTCTTCATCGCCTGCTCGGCCTGGGCGCGTGGATCACCAAGTCCTACCAGATTGCCTTCGAAATCCGTACCGACCTGACCGCGCACATAGACGGTGTTACCGGCGCGCACGGCCTGACAAAGATCGTTGTCTAGCGTCTGGTTCGGATACGTGTCCTTCGTGTTGAACATGCGAATGCGGGTGTGCGTAGGCTGGGTCATTGATGTACCTTAATTCTAAAAGAATAAGTCAAGCGCAAACGTTGTGAACGCGTGGTGCGCTCTCATCGCTGTGGTCCTCTGCACGACGCTGCGAGGCATCCCGGTATTCGAGGTATTTGCGCTGCGTGACGATATGGTCGGCGATATGCCTGGCGTCGTGCCAGACGCCCCAGATGAAAGCGGAGCCCCGGCGCGAAAGCCATGGCAGCCCGAGGAAATAGATACCGGGCTCTTTGGACACGCCTCGCTGATGCTTGGGCTTGCCCTTCTCGTCGAACGTGTCGACATCGAGCCAGTTGAAATCCACCGCATAGCCGGTTGCCCAGATGATCGACGTCACGCCCGCTGTGGCGAGATCGAGTTCGCTGAGCGGATGCGTCATGCATTCCGGATCGGCGGGAATGATGCGGGCTTCTGGATCTTCCGGAAGGTCGAGACCGTTGCGGGCGACATAAGCGTCAGCCGCATTCAACAGCGTCAAGTAGTTCTCGTCGCCGCGCGCAATGTTCTCGGCGAGATCGGCTTCGAACATCACGACGCCGTCATCGAATGATTTCGTCAGACCAACCAGCGTGATGCCTTGATGCGCGAGTCGCCGGAAGTCCACCGTTTGACCGCCGCGCGCACCGCTCACTGCGATGGTGACGTGCTCCCTGCCCGGCCTCATGACCTCCGCGTCCCATTCACCGAGCACGCCCAGCCACCAGCAAAAATCGCGACCGCGATATGCGCGCGGCGGACGATCATGCGCCCCCACTGACAGATAAACCTGCCTTCCCGCACGCTGCAATTCATCGGCGATTTGCACGCCCGACGAACCCGCGCCGACCACCAACACGCCGCCTTCGGGCAACTGCGCGGGATTGTGATAGTCGGCGGAATGAATCTGCGTGATATTGCCGCCTTTAGGAGCAATCGGCGGAATGACGGGCCGTTGAAAAGGCCCGGTCGCGACGACCACGCGGTTAGCCTCGATCGTGCCTTCCGATGTATCGATCGTAAAACCCTGCCGCCCCGCATTACGCACGACCCGCTTCACCTCGACACCGGTGCGGATTGGCGCGTCGAACTTTCGTGCATAGGCGACGAAATAGTCCGCCACCTGATCCTTTGAGGCGAACCCGTCCTGGTCGACATCGTCGAATTCGAGATTCGGGAATCGATCGTGCCAGGCAGGACCGTTAGCCACCAGCGAATCCCACCGTCCCGTACGCCAGCGCTCGGCGATACGATCGCGTTCCAGTACAAGATGCGGCACGCCGAGCTTGCTCAGGTGCTCGCTCATGGCGATGCCGGCCTGGCCGGCGCCGACTATGAGCGTGTCGATTAAGGTACGTTTCACTGTCATGGCTATGTCCTTCTGAAAGGCGTTTAATTCGAAAGGGAGTGCGGCCTGGCCATAGCGGGGAGCTTAATCGCGTTGTCGCCGTAGGCCGTTTGTCATGGGGAAAATTTACGCCCCCAAACAGAATCCGAAAAATATATTTAAAAAATGCATAGCATCGGATTAGGCTATGCAAGGCAATTTGAGCGCGTCACAATGCGCTCATTCAAGGCTTGGTATGGAGCGTTGCCGATGGAAAGTCAGCCTTTGCGCTACTCGCTGCGGCAGTTGCGCTATTTCGTGGTGACAGCCGAAGTGCTCTCTTTCACCGCAGCCGCCAAGCGTCTGCACATCTCGCAGCCGTCGATTTCAACGGCGCTCGCGGACCTCGAAGTCTCGTTCGGCGTGCAACTCTTCATACGACATCACGCGAGCGGCCTCTCGCTCACGCAGGCAGGCCGCGATCTGCTAGGGCAAGCGCGCAATCTGCTGAAGATCGCCGAAGAATTGCAAATGGCCGCCAAGGAAATGGACGGCGGCGTGACGGGTTCAATCGCGCTGGGCTGTCTGGTTTCGCTAGCGCCGCCGTTGATGCCAGGACTCATCAGCCGGTTCACGGCCGAGCACGCGGGCATTTCGTTTCGCACCGTCGAGGCGCATCAGGACGGCCTGCTACGCGGCCTGCACGACGGTTCGCTCGACATCGCCCTAACCTACAGTCTCGATCTGACCGAAGAAATCGCTTTCACGCCGCTGCTTTCGCTGCCACCCTACGCGATTCTGCCGAAGACCCATCGGCTTGCCCGCGCGCGCAAGGTATCGCTTGCCGATTTGCTCCACGAGCCATATGTGATGCTGGATCTGCCGCATAGCCGCGAGTATTTCGCCGCGCTTTTCGATGCCGTGGGCACGCGGCCGGTACCCGCGTTTCGCTCGTCGCAGCCGGAGGTGGTGCGCGGCATGGTGGCTAACGGACTCGGCTTCAGCATCCTCAACTTTCCGCTGAAGTCGAACCGCACCGTGGATGGAGAAGACTTCGTGATTAAGCACTTCAAGGACAGCGTCAACGCCACGACGCTAGGGATCGCACAGTCGCGCACCATGAAGCCGCGACAAGTGGTGCATCGCTTTTCAGCGTTCTGCGAGACCTACATTCGACGGCTACATCTCGACACCTAAAAGAGCTGATGATTCGCCATCTGTATAGGAAAAAGCTTTGCTTTGTATCCGAAAACAATATTTTAACTGGCAATTTGGCTTGATAGATTGATGTCCATGATGAGCGTAACGCGGCAAGCCTCAAGCACTTGGCGCGCTCCCGAAGGAATGAAACACGGAGGGCTTCATGGCAGACCCGGCACGAACGACAGCAGTAGAAACGCTGGTGAACGACCTGCAAACCGGTTGCGAACGGCCATTCAGCGATGCACGCTCGATGCCACCGGGCGTCTACACGTCGCCTGAATTTCTGGCGCTCGAAGAAAGCACGATCTTTCGGCGCGAGTGGCAATGCGTGGGTCGCGCCAGCGCACTCGCCATGCCGGGCGACTATCTCACCGCGCAGATCTCCGGTCAGCCCGTAGTCGTGTTGCGCGACGAGACGAATGAAATCCGCGCGATGTCCAACGTGTGCCTGCATCGGATGTCGGTGCTGCTCGAAGGACGCGGCAATGTACGCCGAATCGTGTGTCCGTATCACGCCTGGAATTACAACCTCGACGGCGCGTTGCGCGGCGCGCCGATGATGGATCGGCAAGCGGGCTTCTGCAAGGAAAGCTATGCGCTGCCGCAGGTGCGCTGCGAGGTTTGGCAAGGCTGGATCTACGTGACGCTCGATACGAATGCGCCGCCCGTCGCCACGCAACTCGCCGAACTGGACACGCTGATCCGCGATTACGGCATGTCCGACTACATAGAAACCTTCTATGAAGAGCACGTCTGGGACACCAACTGGAAGATCCTCGCCGAGAACTTTATGGAGAGCTATCACCTGCCGATGCTGCATCGCGCGACGGTTGGTCCACACTCGCGCCTCGACGAGATGGAATGTCCGCCCGGGCTCGCTGCGTTCAACTATCACTGGATCACGAAGGAAGCGTCGCTGCCGATCGGCAACGCGCATCCCGACAACCAGCGTTTGCAGGGCCACTGGCGCAAGACGACCGCGCTTCTCGCGATCTATCCGACGCATCTCGTCACGCTGACGCCCGGTTACTTCTGGTATCTCGTGCTGCAGCCGCAAGGCACGGGCCGCGTGCATATCCGCTTCGGCGGCGGCCTCGCGCCCGAGTTCATCGCCGATCCTAAGGCGAACGATTACATGACGACGCTCAAGGCGCTACTCGACGAAGTCAACGCCGAAGACAAGCGTGGTGTGCAGGCGGTCTATCGCGGCGTTCAGGCGCCGCTTGCGAAGCCCGGCCATCTGAGCCATCTCGAACGGCCCAACTACGACTTCGCGCGCTATCTCGCAAAGAAAGTGTCGCGGCCATAAAGAACCATCGACAGGGTGCCATCACGATGTCAAACCAGTCCTTCATTTCGTTCTCGGGCGTGAGCAAGTCGTACGACGGCACGCACTATGTCGTCGAAGACTTGAACCTCGACGTTCGCAAGGGTGAGTTCCTGTCGCTGCTCGGACCGTCCGGCTCGGGCAAGACGACCACGCTCATGATGCTCGCGGGCTTCGAATCGCCGACGCAGGGCGAGATCCGCCTCGACGGCCGGCGTCTCGACGACAAGCCGCCGCATCTGCGCGACATCGGCATGGTGTTTCAGAACTACGCGCTCTTCCCGCATCTGACGATCGCGGAGAACGTGGCCTTTCCGCTTTCGGTGCGGCGCGTGAGCAGGAGCGACCAGAAGGCGCGCGTCAAGCGTGCGCTCGAAATGGTCGAACTGCCGCATCTCGCGAACCGGCGTCCTTCGCAATTGTCGGGCGGACAGCAGCAGCGCGTCGCGCTTGCGCGTGCGCTCGTGTTCGAGCCGAGCGTCGTGCTGATGGACGAGCCGCTCGGCGCGCTCGACAAGCGCCTGCGCGAGACGATGCAGTACGAGATCATGCGGCTGCATCGCGAGCTTTCGCTGACCATCGTCTACGTGACACACGATCAGGCCGAGGCGCTGACGATGTCGGATCGCGTGGCCGTGTTCTCCGATGGCCGCATCCAGCAGGCCGCCACACCCACCGAACTTTATGAAAACGCGCAGAACGCTTTCGTCGCGAACTTCGTCGGCGAGAACAACGGCTTGACGGGACGCGTCGTCAACGCAAGCGAGGACTGGGCGACGCTTGCGCTCTCGGACGGCAGCGTCATTCGCGGACGCTGCGAACTCGGCCTCTCGGCAGGCGACGAAGCGATGCTCGCGCTGCGCCCCGAGCGTGCGCATATCCCGAGCGCGGAAGGCACGCACGTCGACGAGCACAGCAACGTGGTCCACGCGCGCGTCGAGGAACTCGTGTATTGCGGGGACCATCATCGCGTGCATCTGAAGCTCGGTTCGCGCGATGACATCGTCGTCAAGCTGCCCAACACGCAGCGCCACGCGTTGCCGTCGCCCGGCAGCGCGATCGACATCGCGTGGCGCCACGACGATTGCAAGATCCTCGCGATGAACGCTTCACGTAGTGCGTCCACGCTCAATTCCGCCACACAGGCGTAACTTCCCTCTCACACAAGCTACCGCAGGAGCCTACCGACATGCGCACCAATATCAAAGTCCAATGCGCCGCACTCGCCATACTCGCGTTCGCCAACGTCCAAGTTCAGGCAGCGGAGACGCTCTCCGTCGTGACCTTCGGCGGCGCCTACGAGGCGGCCGCAAAGAAGGCGTATTTCGATCCGTTCACGCAAGCGACCGGTATCAATTTCTCCACCGAATCATATGACGGTGGCCTCGCGAAACTCTCCGCGATGGAGCAGGCGAAAAACACGACGTGGGACCTGATCGACCTCGAAACCAACGATGCGATCACCGCCTGCGACGAAGGCCTCCTCAAGAAGTTCGACAAGAAGCTGCTCGGCAAGACGAGCGATTTCATCCCCGGTTCGATCAGCGATTGTGCGGTGGCGAGCATGGTGTGGTCGACCGTTTATGCCTACGACGCAAGCAAGATGAAGACCGCGCCGACTACCGTCAACGACTTCTTCGACCTTGAGAAATTCCCCGGCAAGCGCGGGCTCCGCAAGTCGCCAAAGGTATCGATGGAGTGGGCGCTGATCGCGGACGGCGTCGATCCGAAAGATGTCTACAAGGTGCTCGGTACGCCGGCCGGCGTCGACCGCGCGTTCAAGAAGCTCGATACGATCAAGAAGAACATCGTGTGGTGGGAAGCGGGCGCGCAGGCGCCGCAGTTGCTCGCCGATGGGGCGGTAGTGATGACGCAGGTTTACAACGGCCGCATCGACGATGCCGCGAAAAAGGACAACAAGCCGTTCAAGGCCGTGTGGGATGCGCAGGTGTACGACTTCGAGTGGTGGGCGATTCCCGCGGGCGCGAAGCATGCGGACGCGGCGACGAAGTTCATCGTGTCGGCGTCGCAGCCTAAGAGCTACGCGGACCTCTCGAAGTACATCGCGTACGCGCCGCCGCGCAAGGACGCGATCCCGCTCGTCGACAAGCAGCGCCTTGCCGACCTGCCGACCGCGCCCGCCAACTTCAAGCGCGCCGTGCAGATCAACGCGAATTTCTGGGCCGACAATGCGGACCAGATCAACAAGCGTTTTCAGGTCTGGCTGACGCAATAACGCCACCGTTCGACGAGAGCCCACCTTGACCGCGACCAGCACCATGCCCACTCCGGCCCACGCCGCGGCCCCGGGCTCTCCGACGAGAGCCGGCGGCCGCGAGTCGTTTCAAAAGGCACGCCGCCGCGCGTCGCTGCAGGCGCTGCTGCTTGCACTGCCGCTGATCGTGTTCCTGCTGTCCACGTTCATTGCGCCGATCGCACTGCTGCTCGCACGCAGCGTGCAAAACCGCGAGGTGCCCGACAGTATGCCCGCGCTCACGCGTGCGCTCGATGCCTGGAACGCGCGTGGCGTACCGGACGAACAAACGTTCGCCCTGCTCGCTTCGGGACTCAGGCAGGCGCAGCAGAGCGGACAGCTCGGCACCGTCGCGCGTCGTATGAACTTCGCCCAGCCAGAGTTCCGCAGCCTCCTGATGCGCACGGCGCGCGGACTGCCGACAGATGCGCCCCCGGCATGGAAGCCCGCGCTGATCGAACTCGACGAGCGCTGGAATTCGCCTGAGATCTGGCGCCTGCTGAAGCGCGCTGCCACATCGCCGACACCCGACTACGTGCTCGCAGCCGTCGATGCCCAGGTGACGCCCGCAGGCTCCATCGCATCCGTGCCGGAGAACGCCTCGGTCTATCGCCCGGCATTCGTGCGCACGATATCGATCAGCGCCACCGTCACGCTGCTGTGTCTCCTGCTCGGCTATCCGGTTGCATGGTTGCTCGCCAATCTGCCCGCAAAAAGCAGCAACCGCCTGATGCTTTTCGTGATCGTGCCATTCTGGACGTCGCTACTCGTGCGCACGACCGCGTGGTACGTGCTGCTGCAACCGGGTGGCGTGATCAACAGCGTGCTGTCGGGACTCGGCCTCGTGAGCCATCCGTTGCCGCTCGTATTCAACCGCACCGGCGTGCTGATCGGCATGACGCATATCCTTTTGCCATACATGATCCTCGCAATCTATTCGGTCATGAAAAGCGTCTCGCCCGTCTATATGCGTGCCGCACAATCGCTCGGCGCGCATCCGTTCACGGCGTTCTACCGCATCTACGTGCCGCCGACGCTGCCGGGTGTCGGCGCGGGGTGCTTCCTCGTCTTCGTGCTCGCGCTGGGTTACTACATCACGCCTGCATTGCTCGGCGGCGCAGGGGACGAGATGATCAGCCAGCTCATCGCGATACAAACGAACACGCAGCTCAACTGGGGGCTAGCAGGCGCGCTCTCGGCGTACCTCGTGATCTTCACGGCGGTTTTTTATTTCCTGTTCAACCGGATCGTGGGCATCGACCGGTTGCGTTTCGGCTGAACGGAGGCACGCATGCAAGACAAACGCAACAGGGTGCTGACCGAACGCATCGCCGCGCGCTGGGTGCGCCTGCATACGGCGCTCGTTCTGTTCTTCCTGATCGCGCCGATCCTCGCGATCATCCCGCTGTCGTTCAATTCGGGATCGTATTTCTCGTATCCGTTGCAGGGCTTTTCGATGCGCTGGTACGAACAGGCGTTGACGAGCCCAGACTGGCAGCGGTCGCTCGCGAACAGCATCGGCATCGGCGCGGCATCTACGTTGATTGCGACCTGCCTCGGCACGCTCGCCGCACTCGGCCTGAGCCGCACGCAGTTTCCGCTTCGCTCGTTGATCATGCCGATCATCATCTCGCCGATGATTGTGCCGATCGTGGTCGTCGCCGCGGGCTTCTATCTGATCTTCGCGCCGCTCGGTCTCGTGAACTCGTATCCGGGCGTCGTGCTCGCGCATGCGGCGCTCGGCACGCCGTTCGTGGTGATCACCGTGACGGCGTCGCTGCTCTCGTTCGATCAGAGTCTATTGCGCGCCGCGTCCGGTCTCGGCGCGACGCCGTTGGTCACGTTCCGGCGCGTGACCTTGCCGCTCATCACTCCGGCCGTCGCGACGGGCAGCGTCTTCGCCTTCGCTACCTCGTTCGACGAAGTCATCGTCATTCTGTTCATCGGCGGTCCGGATCAGCGGACCGTGCCGCGGCAGATGTGGAGCGGCATCCGCGATTCGATCGATCCTTCGATCCTCGCGGTTGCGACGATGCTGATCGTGTTCGCCGCGTTGCTCTTCGCGAGCATCAACTGGCTGCGCGGACGCGCGGCGGCGGCGAGTCAGGCGATGGTTTGAGTGACGGGCGACGTGTGAGCGTTGGCACCACCCGCTACACGAGCCGGTAGCACACGACCCGGATCATCTCCCACAACTTCGCGATGCGGCGCGCGCGCTTCGTATCCGGGGCAGGCATGTCGGCATGGTGAGGGCTATATTCCTGCGCTGGCCGAGGTTGCGAGACGAGCAGTCCGATGTACATGGCGATCCTCCGGGCGTGAGCGTCGGAAGCTGGCAAAGTGCTCTGCCCGTCTCCGATGTTGACTGGATTACGGCTGGAACGCGAGAAGCTGAAGGCGCTTTTGCCATCGCTTCCCGCGTCCTGACGTTTCCGTAGTGTGCTCAGCCAGCCCGGTCTCGCAAACCCGCATGAAGGCCCCCCGCGAACGTAGGAAGGGTTTACCGCCAGCGTCGCGAATTCAAAGCTGCGAATCGAGCAGCGCAACAGTCCGCTCGATGAGTTTCTCGATCAGCGGCCGGCGATTCCAGTCTTCCAGCGTGACGCGTTTCGATTGTTTGATGTCGTCGGCGAAGATGGCGATCTGCGCCTTGGCGAAATCGCGATCGTAGATGTTGAGGTTCGCTTCGTCGTTGAGCTTGAACGAGCGGTTGTCGAAATTGGTCGATCCTACCGAGACCAGCAATTCATCGACGATCAGCAGCTTGCAGTGAAACATCGTCGGCTGGTATTCGTAGATCTCCACGCCCGCCTTCAGCAAGTCGCCCCAGCCCGCGCGCGACGCTTCGCGCACGGTATGCGTGTCGATGTGCTTGCCCGGCGTCACGATCTGCACCTTCACGCCGCGGCGCGTCGCCTCGACAATCGCGTTGATCGTGAGCTTGTCCGGCACGAAATACGCGCTCGCCAGATGAATCGTGTGCGTCGCCGCCGTGATCGCCATCAGGTACATGAGCTGCATGTCGTCGCTGCCGCCCGAGGGCGAACTGCTGAACATGTGCGCGACGCCCTCGCCCACCGGCGCGATCTCCGGAAAGTAATCGGGTCCGTGCAGCACGTCGCCGGTCGCCTTGATCCAGTTGTCCATGAAGACGGCCTGCATGTGCCCGGCGACGGGCCCTTCCACCCGAAAATGCGTATCGCGCCAGTGTTTCTCGTCCTGGGCGTGACCGGTCCACTCCTCCGCGATGCCGACGCCGCCCGTGAATCCGGTATGTCCGTCGATCACGAGCAGCTTGCGGTGAGTGCGATCGTTCATCCGGCCGAGGCCGGTGATGCGCGGCTTGTGATACTGGATCACGTCGGCGCCGGATTCGCGCAGCATCTGCAGATAGCGCTTGTCCATCTTTGACGATCCGACCCAGTCGAGCAGCACGTGCACCGCGACGCCCGAGCGCGCCTTGTCTGCAAGCGCGGCGGCGAACTGCTCGCCGATCTCGCCTGACCAGTAGATGAACGTTTCGAACGTGATGGTTTTTTGCGCGGAGCGGATGCCTGCAAGCATCGACGGGAAGATTTCGTCGCCGTTCAGGAGCACCTCGAAGCGGTTGCCGGAAACGACGGGTGGACCGAGGAGGAGGCTCATCGAGCGGGGGAATTGCGGGTCGTCGCTTGCGTAGAGGCGCTCGATGTTGTGCTCGATCTGCTTCTCGCCGCTGATCAGATTCGCGGCGATCAATACGATGACAAGCGTGGCAAGCGCAGTGATGACGATGGTCAGCATGCTCGTTCCGGTGCCTTGTTGGTGATGTTGGAGGGCGCAACGTCGACTTGGGCGGTGTGGAGCAGCATGTTTCGCGCCTGCGGGTGCAGCGCGCCTTGAGCGCCTGCCGCATCTTATCGCGGCGCTTCTCGACGGCGCAGTCTTAACCCTGCCATCCGAACGCTTCGACGCGGGTGATCGGCTGCTGCGTGGTAATCACGGCTCGAATCGAACCGGGCATCGGGAGTTCGAGGCTATGCCATACGTCTTTGGCAACGGTCGGCATTGCGAGTCCGCATCGCTTTGCTCGTTCGAGGCTTATCTGATGCGCGCACTCGATCGGATCGTCGTGCGGCGGCGGTGAGAGCGTGAGCGCGGGCGACGTATCCATTTGCAGCGGGTTGACCAGCCCGACACCCACCGGCGTCCCGCTGGCTGCGATCACGGTCCAGATGCCAGCCTGCCTGTAATCCACGGCGAGCGGCCTTCCATGAGGCGGATGAGTGACGACGAGCCGGTCGTCAGGAAGCTCGTCGAAAACAATCCCTCCGGGTTCGCAGACGAGCATCTGAGACACCACAAGCCGCAATGCAGCCCTGGCAAGACCGAATCGCTTGCTGTGCGTCGCGTAGGGACGCGCCTTGATGCGCGTGCGCTCCGCACTGGAGAGCCATTGACCTATGTTGGTCGCGGAGATCTGCCGCCAGGCGCCGGGGAGTCGCCAGATGAAAAGCTCGTGGGCCGCAGGAATGCGGGCGCCGCCCACATGCGATTGAGCGAGCGGATGCACTCTCCATTGGGCGGACTCGCTTGCAGGGCGCGTCGTTGTGTCAGGGCGTGTGGTCATTCGAATGATGGATCGGAGCCGCCGACCGACGATGCTGTGGAAGGTGCGAAGCGGTCGTGGCACGTTTGCGCTGGTTAAGCACACGCATCGCCGTAAGCGCGATGAAATGTTTGGGCGCCGTCGCCGGCAGTCTGCACGATGAGACTTAGGTGAAACACAGGGGGCGGCGGATGCGCGGGCTGCTTACATGGAGCTTCGGGAGGGATGCTGAGGCCGGTACTGGCTTCAGGGGTTTGTCGTCGGACGAATATTCGTTGCCGGGCCTGAGATGGCGTCCCGCGGGCGGTGTCAAGTCATTCGAACTCGCATAACGCCGCTCGAATCGCCCGGAAGGCGCGATGCCTTCCGCGGCACTCGACGGGCACGGCCTCAGACGCGGCGCTTGGCAGACGGTTGAAACGCGTCGATGACGTTTCCTATTCGGTCGAACGCCTTGCCCATCTCGAATGCCGGCGCCACGACAGTCACCCCACATCGGTCGCCCGGCCTTGGAGCATGCGGAGCTGGCGCCAGCCGGGCGCGCTCGTCTGAAACAACGGCCGGTCTGCGACCAGCAACGACAGATAAAGCGCAGCCACGGAGCGCGCTTCCTGGCAGCCATCGACCAGCGCCCGCTCACAACACGCGATGTTGGGAGGCTCTCCCCAAAACAAACGCTTCGTCCCGACGAATCGATGCTTGTTCGCAGCCCACCAGGAGTCGATCCTGTCCACGTCCGGCCACGCCTTTCCCGCGTCCGGGTCCGCGGGCACTGCATCGTTCTCCAGCAACCCGGCCGGCCGGTACTCATAGTCCTCGGGAGCTGGCCGATCCAGACCCTGGGCGGCAAGATCGGCGCCCGTAATCAACGAAAACGCTCCGCCCGCCACGCGGGCGGTTTCCGGAGCTTCCATGTGCCTGATGAGCCAAGGCACGTAGTCCACCAGTCCGGCCAACCCGCTCGCGGCAAGCACCCGTCGCAGGTCGCGTGTTTGCTCCGCGAGCGCACGAAGCATCGTCCTGCAGTCGGTCGGTTCCGATACCATGAGCGCAAGCCTGCGCGCCGGTTCCGTCGCGGGCAGCGCATTCATACCAAGACGGGCCAGCGCTCGCAGCGCGCGGTCCCTGTCGCCAAGAACAACCGCTGCCCATGCCGCCCAGCCGGCGCACGACGGATCAACATCCAACAGATGCACATGACAGTTGGCCAGCATAGAACGTGCCTTCAGTGTGCCGACGGCGCGCAATGCCACGGCACGAACCTCGCTGTTGGAGTCCTCGCACAGATCGACGAGCGCATTGGGAGGGCTCACCTGATGTGCGATGCACGCGAGAAGCGCGGCACGCCGCGCGCGCGGGTCCGTCGAGCAGAGCATCGGCGCGACGATACCCCGCAGATGCACGCCCGAAACCCAGCCGAGCGCCGCGAGGCATCCGCGCTCATCGGCGCGGTGTCGGGCGCCGCTCAAGAGCGCCAGGAACGAGGCGCTGTCGGCGGATTCCAGCGCAAGAACCGCGGCGGCGAAAGTGTCGGCACTGGAAAAAACAGGGTCTTTCGCGGCGGTCATCGCGAGATCCCAGCCGGCGCGGCCGGCGACCCTCAGGCCGTCGACATGCGCCGCCATGCGCTCGTCGAGGCGCACGATCGCCCGTAGCGTGACGCCGCCGGTGCAAAGCATCTGCCAGCGCTGTACCAGCAGGTGAGCGGTTTCCTCGAGGTGCTGCCCGACGACATGCGACAACACGAGTCCAATGTCGTCGGTCATCGGGAACTTCGGTCGAGCGTCTGACAGCGGCGCTGGCGCTTCATGCGACCCCTCCTCACCAGTAGCCGGGCGTCATTACGCTCACTCTGAGCAGCCTGTTATCGAGATTGCTGTAGTTGACGCTCAGGCTGAAATCGTCGAAGTGCCATACGGCGTAACCGCTGAAGTCCTCGTCGTAACGCTCGGCCGGAATTGCAGCGATCTTCTCCATCATGATCGACTGCGTGTCCTCGAAACGAAGGCCGAAAGGCAGTGCTCCGGTCCACTCGCGAGCGTCGAGTTCACGGGCGGCGAAGAATGTCACCGAAGCGAACGCCAGTGAATGCGCGAACGCAGGCTCGGTTGCCCCAAAGCGGCCCGCCTCAGTGAAATACAACTCGATGCCATACGTCAGACGCAAATCCGCGACGCGCTCCCTGCGCACGTCGTCGAGATGACGGTCGTAGTGGAGCGACGCGAATGTCTCCCTCAGGCGCCGGCTTGACCAGCGCAGGCCGAAGGCGTTGACGAACGACGATACCGTCAACCCGGGCGCCGGAAGATCCGGCAGCGGCGGCCACGGGTCGTACGGAACGTGAAAGAAGAGAGATTGCACGCTGCGATGATCGTCACTGTACGCGACGGTCAGATCGAAGAGCGGCAGTTGCCAGACATCGCGGACATAGCTGCGCAGCCTTGCCTGCAATCGGGACAGTTTTTCGCGCACGCGCTCCCGGTCGTCGGTCAGGCTGAGTCCGTAAGGCAGCGGGTACGGGAAGGGTCGTGTGACCGGCGTATCACCGTAGAAATATAACTGCGTCAGGATCAGCGGACCTGGCCGGCGCAATTCCTCGCGAAGCGCGCGGACATAGGCTTCATCCTCGAAGCCGAACTCGAGGCCCGTTTCGCGCACCGGCACCCAGTCGACGTAGCTCTCCTCGTCATCTGGATCGAGTTCCGGCTGCACGCCGTTCGCGAACCGCGCGAGGCTCTCCTGTACGCGCGGGTCGTCGACGGGCAAGCCGACAAGGGCAAGGAGGTCGTCAGCGGTGGTCACGATTTGGGTCGCGCCGGTCAGGCATCCTCGAGCGGGGCGCCGACATGAACGAGACCGATAGCCGTGTTCTGTGCCCGGTATTCGACGGTGATGCAGAAGCCATCGAACTCCCACACATCAGTCGACATGTCTTCGTCAGGCAGGTCAGGCGGCCCGAGCCTGGCAAGCACCTGGTCGCGCGAATCGTCGAATGTCAGGCCCTTGGGAAGTTGTCCGGTATAGGCGTCCATGCCTTGCCCCGCTGCTCCGGAGTAAAACTGAACGTCGTTCAAGTACAGCCTGCTGCTCTTCTCGTCTTCGGACGATTCGAACACGAGAATGAGCCCTTGCCGGCGCAGTTCGATGTCCACGTCGACTTCGTCGCGTTTCAGCTTGGGCGGCTTATTGACTCCAAGTTGAGCCAGCAGTTGTTTCACGCTGGGATCGTCGTCGCGCTTCCCGAGATAAGAGATAAAGTCTTCTGCGTTCACGAGTCCTCCTCGCCTGTGTGAAAGGTATTCCTATCAAGACTTACACGCCTTGCGAATCTTCTGTATCCACTCATCGTATTCTTTATTCGTAATCTTGTTGATGGCTTCCGCAGCCTTCGCATAGGCGTCCTGGCAGTTCTGGTCGTATTTCTTTATACCGTCTTTGTGCGACATCATGCGGTCGGTATCTTTTTTCGCCGCACCCTGAAGGTCGTTCGCGTCAGTGGATGCACTTGCCCGCGACTGCCCGTACGTACGGCTCGCCCTTTGATGCGCGCGCGTCGGAATGACGATTGTCAAAGCCAGATCGTCGATCGCCTTTTTAACGCACTTTCCTATTCTGACCTTCTTTTTGCCCTTGCCGGCAAGCAGCTTCGCCCTTTCCTTCAATGCGGCCTTCGACGGGATATGATCTCGCGCGCGCTTTCCTTTTTGTGACTTGTTCTTTTTCTGCTCGCCATACTGACCCAACTCCCCGCACTTCATTTCCACATCCTTCAGCATGATCTGTACGACAATCGGAATCACTCCCGCAGCATCCGCCGTGTTCTCGTTGTTCTGAAATTTTTTGTCAGAGAATCTGCATGCATTCTTGCCTTCCAGCTTGACGTCGAACGAATAGAGAAACCATGTCGACGCCTGCTTGAACGTGTTCGACTTGACACCGCCGACCGTGCCAGGCTCGTCTCCCGTGCTCATGGAGAACTTCGAGCCCTTGATCGCCGCCATGTTGCCGCCGTCCGCCTTGACCGTTGTGGTCCCGTCCGAAAGCGTGCTCGACTGGGACATGTTCGGATACGGCAGCGGCACGGGGCCACCGGGCGTCGGCGTCTTGCACATGTCCGGCAAGGTGGCGATCGACATCCACGTCGCGCCCTTGTGAACGAGCCCGTTCAGTTCACCATTGACCTTGACCGTTGCCATGCCTTACCTGCTCGAAACGCGGGCGATCAGCGCGGCGCCGCGTTCGCCCGTGTCGGAGCTGCACCAGACAAGCGCAGCCGCTCCGTTCGAGTACGCCTTGTAGAGCGCGATCACCGTGAGGACGAGCAACAATGGCGCCGATGCGGCCCCGACATCGCCCCAGCAGTCCGCGGGCGCCACGAATTCGCTGGGCGTCAGAAAGCGCTCACGCGTTCGCAGCACCGCGAAAGCGAACTCATCGGCGCGATACGGATCACCGTTCATGTCGCAGACGACATCGGTGATGCGCGCCCCCGCTGGCAAATCGGCGAGCGCCGTTTGAAACGCGTTCGTCAGCCCTCGTCCAACACACACCTCGCTGGTGCGTATCAGCTTGTCCTCCCGTGCAAGCGCCGTAGCGACCACTTCCGCAAGCGGCGTAATGCCGTGGCGCCGGGCGGCCTCGCGGGTCGCGACCAGCACGGCGCCTGCGCCTTCTCCCGGGATGAACCCCCAGGCGTTATTGCGCGGCGCGGCGCCATGAAGCTGCTCGGTCATTTCGAGCCATTCGAGCGTGTCGGGTTCGAGATAGGAGTCGGTCGCGGCGATCAGGCAGGCGTCCGCGCTGCCCGCGGCGAGCAGCTTTTGTGCTTGCCTCAGCAAGGCGAAGCCAGCCGCATGTCCGCCACGTGCGAACGATGTCCGGATGAACGCCTGCGGGAAATCGTCTTCCAGCGCATCGCGCAAGCGCTCACCGATATCGGCCGGCACGCCGGGCCGCTCTGCCGGAAAGCCGACGAAAAGAGCGATCTTCCAGGCAGGCTGCGGGCCGCCGTTCGCGGACGAATCCCTGAGCGCGCCTCGTATCGCGCCAACCAGACAATCGCTCATGCGCGCGACGACAGACGCGTCGGGAGGCAACCACGCGCACGCGGCGACGTGCATGGGCTCGCCGTCGGCATCGACCATGAACGGATGTTGCGTGAATCCGCTGATTCCCGCTCTGACCGCCGCCCCGCTCGACCATGCGGTGCGGCCGAGCGGCGTCGTGGCGCCCAGTCCGCAGACAACGAACGCGCCGTGCTCAGCCGACACTGAGGAGGTCATCCAGTTCCTCCTGCCGGCGAGTCGGGCGCGTCAAACGAAGATCTATGACGGTCCGGTCCAACTTGTAGACCTTCGCGTGGCATTCCATCGCGCTCTGCCAGATCAACGACACGCGCGGATAGTCGGGTTCCAGAAGCACGGTGTGCAGGTCGATTCGCTCGTGCTCCTGGTATGTACCGTCCTTGAAGCGCGTCTCGAAAACAAGATCCATGGTGGGCAGCATGAAATTCAGCCTTCCGACGCGCGACAGGTTGACGAGCGTCACAGGCTCGCCGCCGCGAAGGAAGCCCGCCGACTGCTGGTCCTCGGGCACGCTTTGGTAATAGCGTTCGTCGAAGTCGTCGGGCAGCAGCGGTTGCCGTTGCACGATCCACTTGTCGTCATAAGTGCCCGCGAATCGCGCCCGGCCGCTCCAGTTCGGAGCGATCACGCCAAAGCCCGCCGGTCTGGGCCGCGCATCCCATTGCGTGATGAGTTCGCCGGGGTACTCGATGTTAGGAAGCGGTTTCTGCCGGAGATGATTGCGCGATACGGCGAAGCCGGTGCCTGTCGGGTTGGGCCAGTACCAGTCCCGCTCGGGATGGGGTGACGCGCTGTCGATGCCGCCAAAGGCGCGCTCATAGACGAGTGGCATGGTCATGAACGGCTTCGGGTCGGAGACCGTCACGCCGTCCCCGAGCCATACTCGATCGCCCGTGACGCGCAGCACCTTGCGCGCGCTGCCGATGCGCATCGCGACATCCAGCCGTTGCGTGGGACGGCCGCCAGCGGCCCAGGCGGTCCCGTTCACCACGACGTCCGTGTTGCGCTTCGTGAGCACGAAGTCGTTGTCGCAGACAATGCTCGACCTGCCGGGCGCGCCGCGATAGGACGGCGTGCGCATGGCCCCGGGCTGCTGCGGCGCGATGTGCGTGGAGCCGTCGTCGCGAATGTCGAAAGTCGCTTTCACGACCACCAGCCACGTCTCGGCTCCCTGCATGTCGCGTATCCAGCTTTGCGCAGCGGCGAAGGGAGTGCGATTCTTGATCTGCCACATGGTTTAGGTCAGTTGATGTCGACAAGCGCGCCTTTGATCTTGATCGCGCCTGTCGAGCGGCTGAGCACATAGGCTCCCTGAATCACGATCCGGCCCGCCTTGGTGAGCGTGATGCTAGCCTTCCCGCAGGACAGCACGACCTCGTCGCTGGCCGCTATCGCGCAACGCCCGACGAGTGGCGCGGAAGGCCGCCCCGCAGGCCATTCGCTACCCGGCAGGAGCCCCGTGCAATCGACCACGCCGACTATCACCGGATGTGCGCCGGCGGGATCCTCGCAGACGACGACATGCGACCCTCCCGGCCGTGCGGCGAGCGGGACCGTGGAACGCGCCCGCACCACTTCGACGCCGTTCGTCCGCGTGATGCCGACGAGCGGCCAGCCGTCGGGCCCGAAGCCCACGAAGAGCGCGACGACGGGCGTGGTCCATCTGATGCTGTTCGCCGGCAGTTCGCCGGTCGCGCCGGTCGCTTCCGTGGCGCTCACGGCGCCTGGCATCGCCGAGTTTCGCCCGGCAGGCTCCTCGGCCGCTTCCGTGCACGCGTCGCTTGGACCCTGCATGGCTTCCTCCCCTCCCCGTCAATTGATGCCGACTTTGCTGCCCTTGATGGTCACGTCGCTTGATGCCTTGCAATTGATGACGCCGCTGCCTTTGATGCTGATATCCTTCCCCTGAATCACGATCGTCCCATCCTTCTTCATGCTGATGCTTGCATCGCCGGTCTTGATGACCACCGACTCTCCCGCATCGATCACGAGATTCTTGCCCACCTTGAGCGCATCGTCCTCGCCGACCGAAACCGTCCGCCCTTTAGTCACGGTGCTCGACTGCGCCCCATTGATCGTCTCGGCGGCATCGTTCGCCACCGTCACCGTCTGACCGCCGCCCACATCCAGCGACTGATCCGATCCAACCGTCGTGGACTGACTCGCACCGACACTGACCGCCTGCTTCGCGCCGACGCTCACCGTCTGATCAGCCCCTATCGTCTCGATGTGATACGCCCCAACCGTCACCACCTGATACGCCCCGACCGTGACCGCCTGGAACGCGCCCACCGTCACTTCCTGCGCGGCGCCCACGGTGATCGTTTCGTTGATCCCCACCGTATGCGTTCGCTGCAGCAGAACGGTCGCCGTCTCACTCCCCTTCACCGTCTTCGTGCGGTTCGACCCGATCGTAATGCTCTCGTTGACGCCCACCGTCTCCGTCCGGTTCAACACGACATCGATCTTCTCGTTATTCCCCACCGTCTCCGTCCGGTCATGCTTCACATGGGTGATCTCATCGTTACCAATGGTCTTGGTCCGGTCATGCCCGACAGAATGGGACTCGTCGTTCTCGACTTCGATATCCTGATTCTTCTCCGCGTGCAGCAGCACCTGCTCCGCGCCCTTCTTGTCCTCGAAGCGCAACTCATTGCAATTCGCGCCGCTCCCGCCCTTGCTCGAGCGGCTCTTGATTCCCGACTGCGTCATGTTCCCCGGCAGGTCATAAGGCGGCATCTGCTCCGCGTTGTAGACGCGCCCGGTGATGATCGGCCGGTCGGGGTCGCCCTCCAGAAAATCGACGATCACCTCCTGTCCGATGCGCGGAATCGCCACCGCGCCCCAGCCCTTGCCTGCCCACGGCTGCGATACGCGCATCCAGCACGAACTGTTCTCGTCGCGCTTGCCTTGCCGGTCCCACACGAACTGCACCTTCACGCGGCCGTAGTTGTCGGTATAGATCTCGTCACCGCCCGGTCCGACCACGGCCGCCGTCTGTGGTCCCTGCACGAAGGGCTTCTTCGTGCTGCGCGCGGGCGCGAACGGCTGCTTCGCATCGATCGCGGAAAACCAGCATTCGCAGCGGCTCGGCTGACTGTCCTCCAGCGCCTCATAATCCGCGAGATCGACTTCGTAGCGCGTGCGCGTCACGAGATACTGCGTGTTCTGGTCGTCGCGCGGATGACGCTCGAGCTTCAGCAAACTGCCGATCCGCACGCTCGCGCTGTTGGTCCGCGCATCGACCTGATGCCAGTTGACCGCCGTATCGCCCGCCAGCGACGGATCGGCGCACAACTCGTCGGCACGCGCCTTCGCGCGGCTCTCGCCGTAGTCCGGATCGGTATAGCCGCCCGGAAAATCGAAGTGCTCGAGGTCGCTGAACCCGTCGAAGCCAGGCATGCTTTTCACCGCCTTCTTCTGCAACGGCCGCGACGGATGCTTGAAGTCGTAATCGGTCAGGAGCCAGTTGTGCGTCTCGATCTCGTGATGCGTCCGCCATTCGCTGACATACTCGGCGCCGGGCGCGGCGCTCATCACGGCGCCGTACGGCAGCGACTCGAAGCCCGGCACGCTCTCGTGCGTGGCGAGCGTATCGGTGAGAATCAGCGACTCTTTACCATCGCGATCCTGATACCAGTAGTAGATCCCTTCGTCCTCCAGCAGCCGGCTCACGAAATTGAAATCCGATTCGCGATACTGCACGCAATACTCGCGCGCCGGATGCTTGCGCGAGTTCGCCTTCCACTTGATCTCGCCGAACTCGACACTCTTGTAAACCGGGTCCGCGAAAATCGCCTTCACGATGTCCTCGACGCTCTTGTTCTGAAAAATCCGGCAATTGCTGCGGCGCGTAAGCAGCCACAGCCAGGGCCGCACCTCGGCTTCGTACACGTGCAGCCGCCCGCGCATGCCGGTCTGCCGAAAGCCGACCACGTAGCCCGCAAAAATGCGCGCCTTGGCTTTCGGCACCTGCAGCGACACCGTGACGCGCTTGCCGAGAATGCGCTTGAAGTCGATGTCCGCGCGCTTCGAGACGAGCGTCAGTTCGCAGCTGAACATCCGCCCGAGCTCGGCGCTCGCGCGCATGCCGAGGAACAGCAGGTCGTCGCCGAGCGGCGTATCGATGCTCGCGAGCGGCGGCGCCATAATCCTTGCGTCCGGCGCGCGCGGCCGCCTTAACGCACTTCCGTGCTCTTGCAGTCGAGACCGAACTTGACCCCGCCGCCGAGCGCGCCCTTGTCGTCCTGCGGCTTGTATTCGAACTCGATGTCGGCGTAGCTCAGGCTCACGCTTTCCGACACCTCGCCGCCGCCCGAGCCGGAGAGCCCGACGCTCACCACCATCACTTCCTTCATGGTGACCGTGAGAAATTCCTTCTGCCCTTCGCCCGCCTTGCTGACGGTCAGCTTGGCATTCGCGAGATGCTTGCCGGACGCGCAGCTTTTTGCGAGCGTCGGCGACGCCTTGTCATAGACATGCATGAACGTGAAGAGCCCCGGCACGGCCTTGCCGACGCCGCTGCCGCCGCCAACGGTGGCACTCGCCGCGTTGTCGATATTCCAGGCGAACTGCTGGATCTCGATCTGCCCGACCGCGTCCTTGTGCTTCGATTCGCCGTCGATTCCGTCGATCTTCAGGTAGCTGTCGATCGTAGCCATGTCTTGCTCCCATGATGAGCCGTTCCATACCCGCTAGTTAAACGAAGCATCGCGTGCGTTTTTGAAGGGTCCGGTCTTCAAAATCCCGCGCCGCGCGCCGTCTTATCTTCGATGCACACCGTCCGCGAGCAGATCCAGCCGAGAATGACGATGCCAAGCGCCGATCCGTCGCCTTCCCAGAACCCGAGCCGCCTGACGCTCGACTACCTTCGCCAGTTCGACGCGCTCGCGCTCACCGCATCCGACGACATGTTCCTGCACGTCGTGCCGAAGCGCAGCAACACGCCGGTGAAGGGCGAGGCGCCGGCGCGCGGCGATTGGGAGACGCCGATGCAAATCCACGGCTGGCGCTGGGCGCAGGGCTACGACGCGCTGCGTGCAGGCCAGGCGCTCAACGCGAACGACATGCGCGTAACCGACATCGGCGTGATCAAGCTGGTCGATGCGGCCTCTCCCGCCATCGCCAAGCTGTGCGCGCAGGCAGAACTGCTCGCGCTCGCGCACATCAAGTGCTTCAAGGCGGGCGGACCGGACAGCGACGTGCAGATCGAGTTCCTGTCGATGAAGCTGGAAGACGCGTACGTGCGCAACTACCACATCTATACGAGCGAGCGCCTCGCGCGCGTGTGCGAGCTGTTCGAGCTGTCGGCGCAGAAGCTGACGATGACCTGCGCGCCGCAGAAGCAGACCGGCGCGCGCGGCGCGGAAGTGACGTTCGCGCTCGACGTCCTCACGCGGCGCGTGACATGAGCGCGCCGCGCGCGGTGCCTTCCCGGAGCGCTCATGGCCGAACCGCTCGCGAGTGAACGCCTGCAGCCGTCGCTGCTCGATCGCCTGATCGACGACGATCCGCAAAGCCGCGTCGAGGCGCCCGATGCGCGCTTTCTTACGCGCCGCGCGTTGCGCCACGCCGTGCTGCGCGACCTCACGTGGCTGTTCAACACGACGAGCCTCGGCGACGAGATTCCCGCCGGCCGCTATCCGGACGCCGCGGCGTCGGTGCTCAATTTCGGCTTGCCGTGCCTGTCGGGCCGCTTTGCATCGACGGTCGATGCCGTCGTCCTCGAACAGGCGATCCGCCAGGCGATCCAGCGCTTCGAGCCGCGCATCGCGCCGGCATCGATCGAAATCGAACCGGTGCTCGACCGCTCGGTGCTCGACATGCACAACCAGATTTCGCTCGTGATACGCGGTCTGCTATGGGCGCAGCCAGTGCCGCTCGAATTCGCGCTGCGCACCGAGATCGATCTGGAAGAAGGCGGCATCACCGTGACCGAGCTGCCTCGCTGATCCCATGGACCCGCGCCTCCTTCGACACTACAACACCGAACTCGCGCATCTGCGCGAGATGGGCGCGGAGTTCGCACAGCAGTTTCCAAAGATCGCGGCGCGCCTCGGCATCAACGGTCTGGACGTTTCCGATCCGTACGTCGAGCGTCTGCTGGAAGGCACGGCGTTTCTCGCGGCGCGCGTGCAGTTGAAAATCGAAGAGGAGTTTCCGCGTTTTACGCAGAATTTGATGCAGGTCGTGCTGCCGCAGGCGGTGTGTCCGACGCCGTCGATGCTGATCGCCCGCCTCGCGCCCGATCCCGGCAATCCGAACCTGATGGACGGCTTCACGGTGCCGCGCCACACGTCGCTATTGGCTGTGCATTCGGTCTGCGATACGGCCGCGTGCGAATTCCGGACCAGCGCCGACCTCACGCTCTGGCCCATCGAAATCACCGAGGTGAAGTATCAGGCGCAAGTATCGGATTTGCCGCTTGCGACGCTCGCCGGCACACGCGCGATCCACAAGCGCGTGAAGGGCGCGCTGCGCTTGCGCCTTTCAGCGACCGAAGGCGTGACTTTCGACGCGTTGAACCTCGACAGCCTGCGCTTCTATTTCTCGGGCGGCGAGGACACCGCCTGGAAGCTATTCGAACTCGCGACGGGCAGCGCACTCGCCATCGCGATCACGACGCCCGAGCGGCCCGCCAAGCTCGTCCACGTTCTACCAGGCGATGCGATCCAGTGCGTGGGCTTCGACGATGACGAAGCGCTGCTGCCCGTCACCCCGAACGCTTTTCAGGGCTATCGGCTGCTGCACGAATATTTCGCGTTCGCGCAACGTTTTCGCTTTGCGCGGCTCGATGGCCTCACGGACGCGTTGCGCTCGTTCGCGTCGCGCGACATCGAACTGACGATCCTGCTCGGCAACGGCGACGTCGCGCTCGAACGGATCGTGTCGCGCGAGCACGTGCAACTGGACTGCGTGCCGGCGATCAATCTGTTCTCGAAGCACGCGGACCGTGCGTTCGTATCCGATGGCGTCGCCGAATTCCACGTGGTGCCCGAGCGCACCCGTCCGCTCGATTTCGAGGTGCACACGGTCACCGCCGTCAGCGGCTACGGCACCGGCGACGAACGCGAGCAGCCGTTCCACCCGTTCTATTCAGATTTCCTCGCCGACCGGCCGGTCGACGCGGCCTATTTCACCGTCCGGCGCGAACCGCGCGTCGTGCCCGCCGAAAGAAAGCGCAGTGGCGACCGGACCGAATACGTGGGCAGTGAAGTGTTCGTTTCCATCGTCGACCCGAACGAGGCGCCGTATCGCCGCGAGCTGCGGCAGCTCGCCTTCGAGACGCTCTGCACCAACCGCGACCTGCCTCTCCTGCTGCCGCTCGCCGTGAGTGGCAATGGCAATGGAAGCAGCACGGGCAACGACTTCACGCTCGACATCGCCGCGCCGGTTTCGTCGGTGCGCGCGATGACCCGGCCTTCGCCACCGGCGGCGCCCTCGCCCGATGCGGGCCAGGGCTGGCGGTTGATCGACCAGTTGTCGCTGCACTACCTCTCGCTCGCTGGCGAAGATCCGAAAGCCGGCGCCGCCGCGTTGCGCGCGCTCCTGATGCTGCACGTCGCGGCAAATGACAGCGCCGGCCGCAATCAGGTGGCGGGCGTTTTGTCGGTGGCTGCGCGGCCGGTAGTACGGCGCCTGCCGATGCCCGGGCCGATCGCGTTCGGGCGGGGCCTGCGCATCGACGTCGCCGCCGACGATATGGCATTCCAGGGCGGCAGCGCGTATCTGCTCGGCTGCGTGCTGGATCGTTTCTTCGCGCGCTATGTCTCGATCAACGCCTTCGTGCAGACGACCCTTCGCACGCCCGCACGCGGCGAAATTCTGAGCCTTCCCCCGCGATGCGGAACCCGGCCGATCTTCTGACCCCACCGGAGGGCATTCCGGCCGCCATCGAAGCGCTCGCCCTCGACGCGCTGTTCGAGCGCGTAGCCGCCGAGCCTCATCGATACGACTTCCTGCAACTGATGCGCCAGATCGAGGCGCTGACGCCACACTTGCCGCGCCTCGGCACCGGCGCGCGTCCCGCCGACGAACCGGTGCGGCTTGCGCAGGACGTCTCGCTCGCGTTCGCTCCCGCGCCGCTCGCCGCGCTCACGCGAAGCGACGGCACCGCGCCGCGCCTTTCACAACGCTTCTTCGGACTGTTCGGGCCGAACGGGCCGATGCCGCTCCATCTGACGGACTTTGCCCGCGAGCGCATCCTGCATCACGGCGACGCGGCCTTTTCGCGTCTCGCCGATCTCCTGATGCACCGCTTCCTGCTGCTCTTTTACCGGACGTGGTCGCAGTCGCGTCCGGTCACGAACCTCGATCGCCCCGAAAGCGACCGCTTCGCTTTCTACACCGGCTCGCTGATCGGCCTCGCGGGCGATGCCTGCTGCGAGCGCGACGCGGCGTCCGATCGCGCGAAGCTCTACTTCGCCGGCGTGCTCAACATGCAGACGCGGCCGCTCGATGTCCTCGAAGCCGTCTTGCGTTCCGTGCTGCGCGTGCCCGTCAGGATCGAGCCGTTCTGCGGCCACTGGATGACGCTCGAACGTGACGAGCGCACGGTGCTGGGACGACCGACGCGTCTGGGAGCTGGCGCCGTGCTCGGCGCGCACGTATGGGATCGCCAGCACAAGTTCCGGCTCTGGATCGGACCGCTAACGCTCGCCGCCTACGAATCGTTTTTGCCGGGCGGCGCGGCATGCGCGCCGCTCGTCGCGCTGGTGCGTCTGCATCTGAACCGCGAGCTCGCCTGGGACGCGAAACTCGTGCTGCGCGCGAGCGAGGTGCCGCAGGCGACGCTCGGCCGCTATGGCCGGCTCGGCTACTCGGCGTGGCTCGCGCGGCACGGACGCACCGCCGACGCCGCAGATCTCGCGCTCGACGCCGACACGCGCACACCACGCTGACGCGCCTTTCAAAAAAGCCCTGCGCCGGGCCGTCTTATCAGAATGATGACGCGCGGCGCCGCCTCGCGCTAACGCAGTCGAAGGGGTCGAAGGAGTCACCACGATGGCGGAAATCAGTCGCGTCGCCTTGTTCGGCAAGCTCGGCCAGGTCGGCTACAAGTCCGTGGAAAGCGCCACCGTGCTGTGCCGGATGCGCGGCAATCCGTACGTGGAACTCGCCCACTGGCTGATGCAGATCGCCGAGACCGCCGACTCCGACCTGCAGCGGCTCGTCAGGCACTACGGCATCGATGCCGCCGTCCTCGCGCGCGATCTCACGGCATCGCTCGATCGCCTGCCGCGCGGCGCAAGCGCAATCTCCGACATCTCCGAGCACATCACCGATGCAATCGAGCGCGGCTGGGTCTACGGCACGCTGCTGTTCGGCGCGAACAAGGTGCGCACGGGCCATCTGATGATCGGCATCCTGAAGACGCCGCGCCTTCGCAATGTCGTGCTCGGCGTTTCGCGCCAGTTCGAGCGGATCAAGCTGGAAGACTTCTCGGATCACTTCGCGCAGATTCTGGCGGGCTCGGCGGAAGACGAAGCGAACGAGCCGCAGCCCGCCGCCGAACGCGCCGACGGTTCCGGCCCGGCGCCCGCGAGCATGGGCCGGCAGGAGGCGCTCGGGAAATACGCGACCGACCTGACCGCGCGCGCCCGCGAAGGCAAGCTCGA
Organism: Caballeronia terrestris; assembly: GCF_001544515.1. GTDB lineage: Bacteria > Pseudomonadota > Gammaproteobacteria > Burkholderiales > Burkholderiaceae > Caballeronia > Caballeronia terrestris. Next base: position 31,267 of record NZ_FCOL02000005.1, on the reverse strand, counting down.
TCCCGTCACAGGACGCGACGAGGAGATCCGCCAGATCGTCGATATCCTGATGCGCAGGCGGCAAAACAATCCGCTCCTGACCGGCGAGGCGGGCGTCGGCAAGACGGCCGTGGTCGAAGGGTTTGCCGCGCGGCTCGTGCGCGGCGACGTGCCGCCGTCACTGCGCGACGTGACGCTCTACGCGCTCGACCTCGGCCTGCTGCAGGCGGGCGCGAGCATGAAAGGCGAATTCGAGCAGCGGCTGCGGCAGGTAGTCGACGAGGTGCAGGCGAGCCCGTCGCCGGTGATCCTTTTCATCGATGAGATTCATACGCTGATCGGCGCGGGCGGCGCGGCCGGCACCGGCGACGCCGCGAATCTGCTGAAACCGGCGCTCGCGCGCGGCGATCTGCGCACCATCGGCGCGACGACCTGGGCGGAATACAAGAAGTACATCGAGAAGGACCCGGCGCTCACGCGGCGTTTCCAGGTCGTGCAGGTTCACGAGCCGGGTGAGGCGAAAGCCGTGCAGATGCTGCGCGGCGTGGCGTCGGTGCTGGAGTCGCATCATCGCGTGCTGCTGCTCGACGAGGCGATCGAGGCGGCCGTGCGGCTGTCGCACCGCTATATTCCCGCGCGCCAGTTGCCGGACAAGGCGGTGAGCCTGCTCGACACGGCCTGCGCGCGCGTCGCCGTGAGCCAGCACGCAACGCCGCCTCAAGTCGACGACTGCCGCCGCCGGATCGAGGCGCTCGAGGTCGAGGCGGGCATCGTCGGGCGCGAAGCGAGCATGGGGATCGACGTGGGCGCGCGAGAGAGCGGCGTCGCGGAGGCGCTCGCGCGTGAGAGAGCCTCGCTCGAAACGCTGGAAGCGCGCTGGAACGAGGAGAAAGGTGTCGTCGACGAATTGCTGAAGGTGCGCGCCGCGCTGCGCGCAGGCGGCGCGAGCGTCGACGAAGCGGCGCCGCCCACGGATGAAGCAGACGCTGCCGCCACGAGCCGCGCCACGCTGCTCGAACGCCTCGCCGCGCTGAAGGAGCGCCTCGCGGGCCTGCAGGGCGACGCGCCGCTGATCCTGCCGAGCGTCGATGCCGCCGTCGTCGCGGCGGTCGTCGCCGACTGGACGGGCATCCCGGTCGGCCGCATGGTCAGGAACGAGATGGCCACGATCCTCGGCCTCGCCGAGACGCTCGACCGCCGCGTCATCGGCCAGCGCCACGCGCTCGACATGATCGCGCGGCGCATCCAGACTTCGCGCGCGCGCCTCGACAATCCCGACAAGCCGGTCGGCGTGTTCATGCTGTGCGGGACCTCCGGCGTCGGCAAGACGGAAACGGCGCTCGCGCTCGCCGAAGCGCTCTACGGCGGCGAGCAGAACGTCATCACGATCAACATGAGCGAGTTCCAGGAAGCGCATACCGTCTCGACGCTCAAGGGCGCGCCGCCTGGCTACGTCGGCTATGGCGAAGGCGGCATTCTCACCGAGGCGGTGCGCCGTCGCCCTTACAGCGTCGTGCTGCTCGACGAGGTGGAGAAGGCGCATCCGGACGTCCACGAGATCTTCTTTCAGGTCTTCGACAAGGGCTGGATGGAGGACGGCGAAGGACGCTATATCGACTTCAAGAACACGATCATCCTGCTCACGTCGAATGTCGGTTCGGAAGTGATCATGCGCCTGTGCCGCGATCCCGAACGCACGCCCGCGCCCGACGTGCTCGCCGCCGCGCTGCGCGAGCCGCTTCTCGCCGTGTTCCCGGCGGCGCTGCTCGGGCGGGTCGTGACGGTGCCGTACTACCCGCTCTCCGACGCCATGATGGCGAACATCGTGCGGCTGCAACTGGAGCGCATCCGGCGGCGGGTCGCGGAGAATCACGGCATCCCGTTCGAATTCGACGACGAAGCCGTCCGGCTCATCGTCTCGCGCTGTACGGAGGCGGAATCCGGCGGCCGCGTGATCGACGCACTGTTGACCAATACCGTGCTGCCGCGCATTTCGACCGAATACCTGACGCGCCTCACCGAGGGCGTCAGCCTGGCGCGGATTCGACTGTCGGCGACGGCGGGCGACTTCGTGTACGAATTCGACTGACCGTGCGATAAAGCGCGCCACGCGATGCTGACGCTCACCGTCATCCGCTTCAACGGCCACGCACCGGCCGCGCCGCTCACCGCCACCTTCGATACGGCGGGCGGCACGATCGGGCGCGCCGATTCGAACCGGCTCGTGCTCGAGGACGCCGAGCGCACGGTGTCGCGCGTGCATGCGCAGATCGTCTGGCGAGAGGGCGAATTCAGGCTGATCGACCGAGGCAGCAATCCCGCGCTCGTGAACGGCCGGGCGCTGGAACCGGGTCAGGAAGTCACTGTAGGCGACGGCGACGAAGTGCAGATCGGCGGGTATCAGTTGCATGCGAGTGTTTCGGCGAGTGCTGCTTTCGATGCGTTTCCGGCCACCGAATTTTCCTCTTCGGATACCCAAAGCGACCCCTTCGCCGATCTCTTCGGGGAACCGCAAGCGGCGCGCGCACCGAAAGAGGCGGAAGAACTCGACGAGCTCTTCCGCCCCGCGCCCGCGCCGTTGGACGCGATCGAACCGACGTCACCGAAGCTTCTCGCCGACGACTTCGACTTCGGCTTCGACGACCCGGCATCGAACCGGTCGATCGACGAGTTGTTCGATCTTGGCGCGGGCACCGATGCGCGCGGCTTGTCACCGATCGACGATCCGCTGAGCGCGCCGAACACCTCGGGCGACGGCGATCCCTTCACGAACCTCACCGCGCCGCGCCGTCACGATGCGCCGCCGCCCACGGTGTCCGACAGCGGCTCCGAGCTGCACAGCGCGTTCGCGCCGCCGCGCACGCGCCGTGCGCAGCCACCGGAAGAAGCGTCGCCGGGCACCCGGGAAACACGCGCCGACGATGCCCAGGCACTCGCCGAAGCATTCCTGCGCGGCCTCGACGCGCCGGGCGTGCGCATCGACGCCCTCACGCCCGAACTCATGGAACGCGTGGGCGCGCTGCTGCACGAGGCGACGCACGGCACGCTCGATCTGCTCGCCGCCCGCGCCGCCACGAAGCGTGAAATGCGTTCCGAAGCGACGATCATTGCGGCGAGCGAGAACAATCCGCTCAAGTTTTCGCCGAATGTCGAGACGGCGCTCGCGCACCTGCTGCAGCCGCCCGCGCGCGGCTTCATGCCAGGCGCGCTGGCGCTCCAGGAAGCCTACGACGACTTGCGCGCGCATCAGGTCGGTTTCATCGCCGGGATGCGGGCGGCGCTCGACGGCGTTTTCGAACGTTTCGAGCCGGCGAAGATCGAAGCGCGCCTCACCGAGCGCTCGCTGCTCGATGCGCTGTTACCGCAACTGAACCGCCGCGCGCGGTGCTGGACGCTTTTCGCCGAACTCTACGGCGATCTCTCGCAAGAAGCCGCGGAGGATTTTCATACGCACTTCGGCCGGGCGTTTATTGCTGCGTATGAGGCGCAGATCGATCGGCTGAAGGACCAGCGGGGGTGGGGGCGATAGCGCGCGGGGGGCGGTTGGTTGGTTGTTAACACCGTTTGATGCACTAATGCTCCTATGAAATTTGTATTGGTGTCGGTCTATTTGCTCTGCCCCTGTCCGGGGCGGGACTCACTTCCTTTGCTGCTGCAAAGAAAGTAAGCAAAGAAAGCAGCTTTCAACCGCCAGTGCTACCAAACCCTCAACTTGCGTAACAACGGATTGGCGCTGGAGAGTAAGTGTCGCCCTCACGGTGGAACCGGCCTTGGCTCTCGGACCCACTGTGTCAACTCGCGGTACGCCGGACAGGTGCAGCAGTCATACATCCGTGCTCGCGCTACGCGCTCAGACGTGGGGTGCACGGCGCAGGGAATCAAGGCAGGCAGGGAGCTTGAGTTTGTGAACCCCACATCTGCGCGAAGCGAGGACGGCGCTATCCTCGCGCTACGCGCTCAGACGTGGGGTGCATCGGGCAGGAGTCAAGGTAAGTGGAGAACACCAGTCAGCCGATGGGTTTTAGTGAACCCCCCGTCGGAGCGAAGCGAGGACGGAGCCAAACGGAGCGCATACCACTCAGAGGAAGTGCGCGTTGCCACAGTGGGTCCGCGAGCCAAGCCCGGCTCTGCCGTGAGGGCGACACTTACTCTCCAGCGCCAATCCGTATTGACGCGAGTGAAGGTTTGTTAGCACTGGCGGTTGGAAGCTGCTTTCTTTGCTTACTTTCTTTGCAGCAGCAAAGAAAGTGAGTCCCGCCCCGGACAGGGGCAGAGCAAATAGACCGAAAAGAAAACAAGTTCCATAGAAGCCTTAGCGCATCAAACCGTTTCCCCCTTTGAACGAGCAAACGCGAGTACCCAATGGCTAATGCACTTCCCGAAAAGTTGCTCCCGGGCGCCCCTTATCCGCTCGGAGCCAACTGGGATGGTTTAGGCGTGAACTTCGCGGTGTTTTCATCGAATGCGCACCGCATCGAGGTGTGTCTCTTCGACAGCACGGGCCGAAAGGAGCTGATGCGCTTCGACCTGCCCGAATGCACCGACGAAATCTGGCACGGCTATCTGCCGGGCGCGCACCCCGGCACCGTCTACGGCCTGCGCGCGCACGGTCCCTACCAGCCGCACCAAGGCCATCGCTTCAACCCCCACAAGCTCCTGCTCGACCCCTACGCGAAAAAACTCGTCGGCCCCTGGCGATGGTCCGACGCGCTCTTCGGCTATCGCGTGCATTCGAACCGCCTCGATATGTCGATGGACCGCCGCGACTCCGCACCCGCGATGCCCAAAGCCATCGTCACGGACGACGCCTTCGACTGGTCCCGCGACGTCCGCCCCAACATCCCTTGGGGCGAAACGATCATCTACGAAACGCACGTGCGCGGCACGTCAATGCTGCGCAACGACATCCGTCAGCACGAACGCGGTTCGTTCGCGGCGCTCTCGTCGCCGTGGTTCATCGAGCATCTGCAAAAACTCGGCATCACCGCCGTCGAATTCCTGCCGGTCCACGCATTCCTCAACGACCGCTTTCTCGTCGAAAAGGGCCTGCGCAACTACTGGGGCTACAACACGGCGGCGTTCTTCGCGCCGGAGCCTTCGTATCTGTCCACACACCGCTTGAACGAGATGCGCATCGCCGTGCGGCAACTGCACGCGGCCGGCATCGAAGTGATCCTCGACGTGGTCTACAACCACACCTGCGAAGGCAACGAACTCGGCCCGACCGTCTCCTGGCGCGGCCTCGACAACGCGAGCTACTACCGCCTGATCCCCGGCGACGAGCGCCGCTACATCAACGAAACCGGCTGCGGCAACACGGTGAACCTGTCGCATCCGCGCGTGCTGCAGATGGTCATGGACTCGCTGCGCTACTGGGCGACCGCGTTCAACATCGACGGCTTCCGTTTCGATCTCGGCGTCACGCTCGGCCGCGAAGGTCACGGTTTCGACCCCGGTTCCGGCTTCTTCGATGCGATCCGCCAGGACCCCATCCTCTCGACACGCAAGCTGATTTCCGAACCGTGGGACATCGGCCCGGACGGCTATCAGGTCGGCAATCATCCGCCGGGTTTCGCCGAATGGAACGACAAGTTCCGCGACGGCGTGCGCCGCTTCTGGCGCGGCGATGCCGGCATGCGCCCTGACCTCGCGGCACGCCTGACCGGATCGGCGGAACTGTTCAACCGGCGCTTCAGGAAACCGTGGGCGTCGCTGAATTTCGTGGCATCGCACGACGGCTTCCCGCTCGCCGATGTGACCGCCTACGAGCACAAGCACAACGAGCTGAACCAGGAGGGCAACAACGACGGACACAACGAAAATTGCAGCGCAAACTGGGGTGTGGAAGGCCCGTCCGTCGATCCGCAGATCAACGAGACGCGCGGCCGCGTCGCGCGCTCGCTGATCGCGACGACGCTCCTGTCGCTCGGCACGCCGATGCTGCTCGGCGGCGACGAATTCGGCCGCACGCAACGCGGCAACAACAACGCGTACTGCCAGGACAACGAGACCTCGTGGATCGACTGGGCACAGGCGCAGACGCCGGAAGGAAAAGCGCTGACGGAGTACATCGCGCGCGTCGTTGCACTGCGCAAAAAATACCCGGTGCTGCGCGAACCGCGCTTCCTCTACGGCGATCGCGAAGTGCTGCCGGGCCTCTACGACGTGAGCTGGTTCGACGAGCGCGGCACGGCGCTTGCGATCGAGGCATGGCAGGACCCGGAAGGCCGCGCGCTGACGCTGCGCCGCGCTGGGCCGGGCCTGTCGGGCGACACGGACGTGATCCTGCTGATGCTCAACGCGTCGTCGCACGCGCTTACGTTCGCGCCTCCGCCACCTCACTTGGAATGGAACGTGCTCCTCGATAGCGCGGACCCTGATGCACCGCAGCGGCCGCTCATCGGCGGCGAGATGGAAGTAGCCGCGCACAGCATCGTCGTGCTGCTCGCCCAGCCGACCGGCGACGCCGACTGGCAGGCGGTCTGGATGGCGGGCGCGCATCAGGGGCCGAGGCTTCTGACGGCGCTGCCGCCCGATCCCGGCACGATGGTGCCGCGCCAGCCGCCGGACACAGACTCTCATCACTGAGCGCAGCAAGGCAGAGCAACACCCGGCAACACCCAGCAACCGATAACGGCAGGAAACCATGTCTGAATGTCCGATCGATCCGCACAAGCATCACTACGCCTACTGCCTGCCGTTCGGCGCGCATCTCACGGGCGCGGCGCGAGATACGCCCCGGACGCGCTACCGGTTCTGGGCGCCCTCGCGCGAGACGGTACAGCTCGAAATCCACGGCGGCGCGAACGCCGCGCCCACGCTGATCGGCATGGAGCCGGCCGGCGACGGCTGGTTCGAAGCCGAAGCCGATGGCGGCGCCGGCACGCGCTATCTGTATCGGCTGGATAAGGACCTCGCGGTGCCCGATCCCGCGTCGCGCTTTCAGCCGGAGGACGTGCACGGCCCTAGCGAAGTCGTCGATCCGCGCGCGTATCGCTGGACGAACACGAAGTGGCACGGCCGGCCGTGGGAAGAGACGGTGCTCTACGAACTGCACGTCGGCGCGATGGGCGGCTATGCGGGCGTGACCGCGCGGCTGCCGGAACTGGCGGAACTCGGCGTGACGGCCATCGAACTGATGCCGCTCAACGACTTCTCCGGCACGCGCAACTGGGGCTACGACGGCGTGCTGCCGTACGCGCCGGACTCGTCGTACGGGCGCCCTGAAGAACTCAAGAAGCTGATCGACACCGCGCACGGCCTCGGCCTGATGGTGTTTCTCGACGTCGTCTACAACCACTTCGGCCCGGACGGCAACTACCTGAGCGCGTACGCGAAGACTTTTTTCCGCGAAGGCGTCAACACGCCGTGGGGCCCCGCGATCGATTTCGAGCGTCCGCAAGTGCGCGACTTTTTCTTCGACAACGCACTCTACTGGCTGCGCGAATATCGCTTCGACGGTTTGCGCCTCGACGCCGTCCACGCGATCGACGACGACGAATGGCTGCGCGAACTCGCCCACCGCGTGCGCAGTTCGGTCGAAACGGGGCGGCATGTGCATCTCGTGCTCGAAAACGAGCACAACACGTCGAACTTGCTGGAGACGCATTTCAACGCCCAGTGGAGCGACGATTCGCACAATACGCTGCACGTCCTGCTGACGGGCGAGGCCGAGAGCTACTACAGCGCGTATGTCGAGAAGCCGATCGAAAAACTCGCGCGCGTGCTGTCGGAGGGCTTCGTGTATCAGGGCGATCCATCGCCGATTCACGATGGCAAGCCGCGCGGCGAACCAAGCGCGCACCTGCCGCCAACCGCCTTCGTGATGTTCCTGCAGAACCACGACCAGGTCGGCAACCGCGCGATGGGCGAGCGCCTGCGTTCGCTAGTCTCCGACGACGCGCTCTTCGCCGCGACGGGTTTGCTGCTGCTCTCGCCGCAGATTCCGCTGCTTTTCATGGAGGAGCAGTACGGTTCGAAACAGCCGTTCCTCTTCTTCACCGACTATCACGACGAACTCGCCGATGCCGTGCGCGAAGGACGTCGCCGGGAGTTCGCGAAGTTTTCCGCATTCACAGACGAAAAGCGCCGCGCGCAGATCCCCGATCCGAACGCTGCGAGCACGTTCGAGATGTCGTCACCCAAGGGCAGCGCTGAAGAAAACGAATGGCTGCATTTCTACCGCTCGGCGCTCGCGGTGCGCGCGAAGCTGATCACGCCGCGCCTGAAGGATGCGAAGGCGCGCGGCGCGACCGTGCTCGCAGACAAAGCGATCACCGCGCGCTGGCGCCTCGGCGACGGCGAAACGCTCACCATCGCGCTCAATCTCGGAGGCGAGAGCGTCTCACTCGGCGAAATCCCGCCCGGCAAGATTATTTTCGAGACGCCGGCGCGCGCACAGGATCGCGTGAAGCGCGGCGAACTCGGCGAGCACACGTTCGTCGCGTGGCTGACGGGCGAGGTGAACGACTACGCCAGCGCCCACGACGCGCGCCGCTTCGAAGCCACGACGACCGAAGGACAAGCCTTGTGAGCGCGACCACCGCCAACCCATCCACGCCTGCACCGATGAGCGCGATCGAGACGCTCGCCGCGCGCGCGGGCTTCGAAGTCGAATGGCTCGACGCGCACAAGAACACGCGCCGCGTGCCAGAAACGACGCTGCACGTGCTGCTCGAACGCCTCGGCCTGCCGTGCGCCAACTCGACGCAGCTCAAGCACAGCCTGTCCGTGCTCGATGCCGAACTCTCCGGCCGCAAGCTGCCGCCGCTCATCACCGCCGAGGTGGATCGTGCGATCGCGTTGCCGGTGTCGGCGGCGAAATCGGGCGCGCGCTACAGGATCGAGCTGGAAAGCGGTGCCGTGATCGACGGCCGGTTCACGTCGCCGAAGGGCGAGCAGGCGCTGCTCTCGCCGATCGCCGAGCCGGGCTATCACACGCTCGTGATCAACGACCATCACACGACGCTCGCCGTCGCGCCGTCGCGCTGCTACACGATCGACGACGCCTGGCGGGCGCTGCACGACGACGATTCGCAAGACGCGCCGCCGCTCTGGGGCGTGGCGGCGCAGGTCTACGGGCTGCGCCGTCCGGGCGATGGCGGCGTCGGCGACTTCTCGTCACTCGCGACGCTTGCGATCCAGAGCGCGAAACGCGGCAGTCACGCCGTCGCGATCAGCCCGATGCACGCGATGTTCAGCGCCGAGCCGCAGAAGTTCAGCCCGTATTCGCCATCGTCGCGGCTCTTTCTGAACATCGCGCACGTCGACCCGGCCGCCGTACTCGGGGCGCCCGCTGCGCGTGCGGCGATCGAGCACGCGGGCGTCGCGGACGAAATGAAGGCACTGGAAGCGCTCCCGCTGATCGACTGGCCGCGCGCGTCGAAGGCAAAGCTCGCCGTGTTTCGTGCGCTCTTCGACACCTTCTCGCAAGACGGTGACTCGCCGTTCGCGAAGGATTTCGCGGCGTTCGTCGAAAGCGGCGGACGCGCGCTCGAAGACCACGCGCGCTTCGAAGCGCTGCAGGCCGCGCAGCTCAAAGCCGGCGGCAACGGCCACTGGCGCAACTGGCCCGACGAATTGCGCGACCCTCGAAGCGATGCCGTCGCGGCGTTCGCGGAGGCGAATCGGCGCGAAGTGGATTTTTATCTCTTCACGCAATGGCTCGCCGCGAAGGGCCTGGCCCACGCGCAGCATGCCGCGCAGGACGCCGGCATGGCGGTCGGACTGATCGCGGATTTGGCCGTCGGGTGCGACAGCGCGGGCAGCCACGCCTGGTCGTATCGCGACGAGATGCTCACGGGCGTATCCGTCGGCGCGCCGCCCGATCTCTTTAACCAGGCTGGGCAGTCGTGGGGACTTACCACGTTTTCACCACGCGCGATGCGCACGCAGGGCTTCTCCGCGTTCATCGACATGCTGCGAGCGTCGTTCGCGCGCGCGGGCGGCATCCGCATCGATCACATTCTCGGCTTGCGGCGTCTCTGGCTCGTGCCCGACGGCGAGCCCGCCAAGGACGGCGCCTACCTGCGCTACCCGCTCGATGACCTGCTGCGCCTGATCGCGCTCGAATCGTGGCGGCATCGCGCGATCGTGGTCGGCGAGGATCTCGGCACCGTGCCGCCCGGCTTCACGGAACGATTGCAGGAACACGGCCTGCTGGGCATCCGTGTGCTGTGGTTCGAGCGCGCCGTGAAAGGCGATGGTTTCAAACCGCCGCGCGACTGGGACCGCGGAGTAACCGCCACGACGACGACGCACGACTTGCCGACCGTCACCGGCTGGTGGCGCGGCGCGGACATCGAATGGCGCGCAAAGATCGGCCAGACGGCCGCGCGCGAGGACGGCCAGGACCCCGTCGCGCTCGCGATGGAAGAGCGCGCCACCGATCGCGACCACTTGTGGCAGGCGTTCCAGGACGCCGGCGTCGCGCCGCCCGACGTGAGCGCGCCGCCGGTCGAGAGCGCGCCGGTCGACGAGGCGCTGGCGTTCGTCGCCGCGACGCCCGCGCCGCTCGTCACATATCCGCTGGAAGATTTGCTCGCGCTCGCCGAACAGCCGAATTTGCCCGGCTCCATCGACGAGCACCCGAACTGGCGCCGGCGGCTCGCCGCGCCGGTCGAAGAACTGTTTCTCGACGATTCGTTCGCGGACCGGCTGCTGGCCGTCGATAGCGCGCGTTCCCGCTCAACGCTGAACCCACCACCGACCGAAACAAAATGACCGTACCGCGCTCCACGTTCCGGCTCCAGCTTCACAAGGACTTCACCTTCGACGACGCCGCCGCCCAGGTCGACTACCTTGCCGCGCTTGGGATCAGCCACGCCTACGCGTCGCCGATCACCACCGCGACGAGCGGCTCGACGCACGGCTACGACACCGTCGACTACACGCATGTGAATCCGGAACTCGGCGGCGAGGACGCGCTCAGGCGCTTCGTCGAGAAGCTGCGCGCGCACGACATGGGGCTGATCGTCGACGTCGTGCCGAATCACATGGGCGTCGGCGGCTCGGAGAACGCGTGGTGGCTCGACATCCTCGAATGGGGCCGGCACGCGGCGCACGCGCGCTTTTTCGACGTGGACTGGCATTCGCCCGATCCCGCGCTGCGCGGCAAGGTTCTGGCGCCCTTCCTCGGCGCGGCCTATGGCGAGGAGCTGCAGGGCGGCAAGATCAAGCTCGCGTTTCAGGCAGACGAAGGCCGCTTCGTGATCGAGTACTACGCGCACACGTTTCCGGTGTGCCCGGTCGATTACCCGTCGATCCTGCAGGAAGCGCCCGAGCTCGTGCAGCGTTTCACCGGCCTCACGACGCAGCCCGCCGACCAGCCGCGCGCCGCCGAAGCCCGCGCAGGGCTCGTCACGCTCGCCGCGACCGAAGGCGGCAAGGCCGCGATCGCCGCAACGCTCGCCGCGCACGGAGCGGGTTCGCCGCAGGGACGCGAGCGCCTGCATCGGCTGCTGGAGCGCCAGCATTTCAGGCTCGCCTGGTGGCGCACCGCCGCCGACGAAGTGAACTGGCGCCGCTTTTTCGACGTCAGCACGCTCGGCGGCGTGCGCGTCGAGCGGCCGGAGGTGTTCGAGGCGTCGCATGCGCTGATCTTCCGGCTCTTCACGGAGGGCCTGATCGACGGCGTGCGGATCGATCACGTCGATGGCCTCGCGGAGCCGCGCGAATATTGCCAGCGGCTGCGCCAGCGGCTCGAAGAACTGTCGAAGGAACGACCGGAAGCGCTTCAGCACGGCAACGGCCGGACGTATTTTGTCGTCGAGAAGATTCTCGCGCGCGGCGAGCCGTTGCGCGGCGACTGGCAAGTCGACGGCACGACCGGCTACGACTTCATGAATGACGTCGGCGCGCTGCTGCATGATCCGAAAGGCGCGGAGCCGCTCGCGCGCGCGTGGGCCGCGTTGTCTGGCCGAAGCGCCGATTTCGCCGACGAAGCGCACTTCGCGCGGCGCAAGATTCTGGCGGAGAACCTCTCGGCGGAGCACGATCGCGTGGCGCGGGCTCTGCACCGCATCGCCCGCGATACGCCCGCCACGCGCGATTTCACGTTTTCCTCGCTGCGGCGCGCAGTCGGCGAACTCGTCGTGCAGTTTCCCGTGTACCGCATTTACCCGGTGAACTCGGTGCGCAGCGCCGAGGACGACCGTTATTTCTTGCAGGCGTTATCGGGTGCGCGCGCCGTGTTGCCGCGCGCCGATCACGTCGTGCTCGATCAGGTCGCGCAATGGCTCGGCGGCAAGCTGCCGGACGAAGCACCCGTCGCCGAGAAGCCGCGTGAGCGCGCCGCCGAACGTGGCCGCGACCGCAATCAGGCGGCGGCGCAGGCGAACGCGCCCGCATCGACTGGCTCACAGCGGCGCAGTGCTCAGACGCTTTTTTCGCAACTTACGTCGCCGGTAGCGGCGAAGGCGGTCGAGGACACGGCGTGTTATCGATACGGACGGCTTTTGTCGCGCAACGAAGTGGGCGCCGATCCGGGCGAGTTCTCGTTGTCGGTCGACGAGTTTCACAAGGGCAATCTGGAGCGGTCGAAGGCGTTCCCGCACGCGATGCTCGCCACCGCGACGCATGATCACAAGCGCGGCGAGGACGTGCGCGCGCGTATCGCAGCGCTCTCCGAGATTCCCGACGAATGGGCCGCGACGCTCCACAACTGGTCGATTCTGAATACGTCATTGCGCCGTCCCGTCGATGGCGACGACGCGAACTGGGCGCCCGGTCCAGGCGCCGAGGCGATGTTGTATCAGACGCTCGTCGGCTGCTGGCCGCCGGGTTTGTCGCCGGATGACGAAGCTGGAGTGAAGGAACTGGCCGAACGCGTCGCGCAATGGCAGTTGAAGGCGCTACGTGAAGCGAAGCTGCGCACGAGCTGGTTCGCGCCCGACGAAGCCTACGAGAACGCGTGCGGCGAGTTCCTGTTCGACATCGTCGCGCCGCAACGGCGTGGCGGCTTTCTCAAAGAATTGCCGGCATTCGCGGAACGCATCGCGCGGGCGGGCGCGATCAACAGTTTTCAACAGACGTTGCTTCGGTTGACGGCGCCGGGTGTGCCCGATCTGTACCAAGGCACGGAATTGTGGGACTTCAGCCTCGTCGATCCCGATAATCGCCGGCCGGTGGATTACGAGCAGCGTCGTGCGTGGCTTGCCGAGGGTGAGGCGAAGGGACCGCCGTCCGAGCAGCTTTCGAACTGGCGCGACGGGCGCGTGAAACTCGCTCTGGTGCGCCGCGCGCTCGCGTTGCGGCAGCACGCGGCGTCGCTGTTCGCGCAGGGCGAATATCTGCCGCTAGAGGTAGAGGGCAAGCACGCGGATCGCGTGATCGCGTTCGCGCGGCATGCGGGCAGCGCATACGCGATCGTGATCGCGACGCGCCTCGCGGAGCCGCTGCTGGCGAAGAACGGCGATACGCCGCTCGTCGATGCGGATCAGTGGGGCGATACGGCGGTGATTCTGCCGGACGCGCTCGGCTCGCGCGCGCTGTTCGACTGGATGAGCACGGGTGCGCCGAAAGCCGATGGCCAGCGGCTTCTCGTGCGCGATGCGTTGGCGGTGATGCCGGTGGCATTGCTGGTGGAGGAAGGGGTGCGGTAAAGCCGGGAGACACGTCTATTAGAATGGACGTGTCTCCAGTTGCGCGTTGCCATGAATAAAACTTCCCGTCATTCGCTGAGCATCACCCCCGCCGCTGACAAGCCGATGCTTTCCACGATGCAGAAGGCGTTCAACACGCTGATCGAGAAGATCGAGAATAAGCGTGCTGCGCTGGCCGCATGGGAAGAAGCGATTCCCGCGCATCAGGCGAAATACGCCATCGACCTGCTCCCGCTCAAGACGACCTACGACGGCCTGCGCATTCAGTTCGCGCAGCGGCTCGATCAGGCGTGCGACGGCAAGACATTGAACAAGACGGAACGCAGCATCGTCGCGGAGCTGATCATCCAGATCGTCGGCGAATTGCTCGCGGATCGCGACGACCCCGAGCTGAAGGCGCTCTACAGCCGCCACAGCGGATCGGACTTCGATGCCGACGTCGCCGCCGAACTCGAGGATAGTAAGTCGATGCTGGAAGCGGTATTCAGTGTTGAAATCGGCGACGACGTCGATTTGACTTCGCCCGTCGAGGTCGCCGAACGCGTTGCAAGCCAGGTGTGGGAACAGCAAGAGGCCGAAGCTCGCGCGCGGGAGGAAAACAAGGCGAAGCGCAAGAAAACAGCGAAACAGCTCGCCGCCAAAGCCAAAAAGGAAGCCGAACAGGAAGCGCAGCAGGCCGAACTCAGCCAGTCAGTGCGCGAGGTCTATCGCAAGCTCGCGAGCGCTTTGCATCCCGATCGCGAATCCGATGCCGCCGAACGCGAAAGGAAAACCGCGCTAATGCAGCGGGTCAATCAGGCTTACGCGCGCAACAACCTTCTCGAATTGCTGGAATTGCAGCTCGAACTCGAACACATCGATCAGGACGCGCTCAAGACCATCAGCCAGGACCGCCTGAAACACTACAACGCCATCCTGAAGGAGCAAATCCAGGAACTGGATGCAGAAATCCTGCACGTCGAAATGGACTTCAAGGAACGCTTTAACTACAGTCCGTTCGAGCGCGTTTCGCCGAAAAGCATCATGACCACGATCAAGCAGGATATCGCCGCGTTGCGCGAAGACATTCATTTGCTCGAAACCGACCTGCTGCGCATGTTCGACGACCCCAAAAAGCTGAAGGCGTGGCTCAAGCAGGTCAAGCGAGAAGCCGAAATGGACCGCGACGAGGACTTCCCGTTCTTCTGACGATCACGCCGCAGACTCAATCCGCCTCCTCCAGCGCCTCCTCCCGCGGATAAACACGCACGAGCACGATCCGCGGGCCGTTCATCTTTTTCACGACGATGTCGAACCCGTCGAATTCCACGCGCTGACCTTCGTTCGGCAAGTCGCCGAGCGCATTGATCACGAGCCCGCCTACCGATTCCGCGCGCCCTTCGTCGATATCGATCCCCAGCGCCCGCTCCAGCGACACTACCGGCAAACTTCCCTTGCCCATCAGCGTGCCGTCGTCCATGCGCGACCAGTCGGCGTCGCCCTGGCGGAATTCGTCGTGAATCTGCCCGACGAGCGCGCCTAGCAGGTTGTCGAGCGTGAGAAAGCCGATTGGTTTCGAGCCCTTCCGTCCGACCAGCGCAAAATGCGGCGCGCCCTTGCGAAAGCGCCGGAACAGTTCCAGCGCCGATAGCGCCGGCGAGACGTACTGAACCGATCGCGCGTATTTTTCCAGCTTGTCGGTCTGGGCTGTGTCGCGCTTCGGGAAACCGCTCGGAAAACCGCGCCCTTCGCTTTCCCGCGCAAGCAGCAGGTCCTTCAGGTGGATCATGCCGAGCACGCGCTCGCCCGATGCATCGGCGAAGAGCGGATAGCGGCTGAAGCGATGGCGCGCGATCGTGTTGAGGTTTTCGCGCATGGGCAAGTCGTTGCGCAGGCCGATCATTTCGTGCGCGGGCCGCATCAGGTCCGACACCGTCATCCGGCTGAAATCGAGTGAATGGGCGATCGTGTTCCACTCGTCGGCGTTATACGACGACGCTCCGCCGAGCCGCCTGCCGCGCAGGATCAGCTTGAGTTCGTCGGTGGAGTAATGCGCGTCGTGGCCGTGTTCGCCCGACAGCCCGAAGAGCCGCAGCACGCCGTTCGCGCTCGCGTTCAGCACCCAGATGAACGGGTACATCAGCCAGTAGAAACCGTAGAGCGGCATCGCGAGCCAGAGGCCGACCTGCTCGGCGCGCCGGATTGCCCACGACTTGGGCGCCAGTTCACCGACCACGATATGCAGGAACGAAATGACGGAAAACGCAAAAAAGAGCGAAATCGAATCGATCAGCTTTTCGGATTCGATACCGACGAGCGCGAAGAGCGGATGCAGCAACGAAGCGAATGCGGGTTCGCCGATCCAGCCGAGCCCGAGCGACGCGAGCGTGATGCCGAGCTGGCACGCCGAGAGATAAGCGTCAAGCTGCCCGTGGACCTTGGCGAGAAGCCGCCCGGGCAGCCCGTTGGTTCGCGCGATGGCCTTGACACGCGTCGGACGCAATTTGACGAGCCCGAACTCGGCCGCGACAAAAAAACCATTTAACGCGACGAGCAACATTGCGCCGATGAGCGCGACAACCTGAGCCAAAGCAACCCTCTCCGGGAATGGAAAGCGTCAGTATATGGGCGACAGCGGGCCGATAGCCGATTGAAAAGAAATCACATGCCCGAGAGCGGGACTTTCATGCTGACGGAAACCGCCGCGCCATCGACGATATCGCCCTGCTCAAAGCTCCCGCCGTGCGCCTCCGCGACGCGCTTGCACAGCGCCAGCGCCCACGCGATGCGTCCGGCTTCGCGCGTCGCCGTCGCCTGCTTGCGCGCGACGGCTTCGAGCGCGTGCGGCACCTGCTTGTCCATCAGCGCCGCCGCCGACGCCGTGAAGTGCACGGTCGAGCGCCACGAACTGCCCTCGACGATGCTCGCGAAAACGATCGACGAGCCGCGCGCGCTCGCCTCCGTCGCGAACGCGAGCATCAGCCAGAGCGCCTGCGTGAGGCGCTCCGCGTCGCCTTCGATCTGTTCCTCCGCGAGCGGCGATTCGACCTCGATCGCGACGCCGCGTCCGTTCGCGAGGCTGCCGCGCGCGAGCGCCGCGCTGCGCTCGACGAGCGTGCGGATCGCCCACGGCTGAAGCGTCAGCGCGAGCACTTTGGTTTCGGCGCGCGCCGTATCGACCGTGGTTTCGATCAGCTTCACCTGCTGCTCGACGCCTGAGCGGATGCCGGTGAGCGCGCGTTGCGCGGCCGGATCGGCGGCGTCGATCTTGCGTTCGAGCACGTAGCCCCAGCTATGGATCGCGTTGAGCGGCCCGCGCAAATCGTGCGACACCACCGAGAGCACCTGATCGCGCATGAAAAGCGCTGCCTCGGCGCGCAGATGCGCGTGGCGTTCGGCCGTCTGCGTGCTGGACTCGCCCGTGCCCGCACCGCCGCATGGCCAGACGATCAGCGAAACCTGATCCGCGGCGGGCAGCGCGAGAATCGTGAACGTGCGCGTGGCGCCGCCATCGTCGATGGAAACCTGCGCCCGGCGCGCGCCGTTCGCGGCGACTGCGGCATCGGCGGTTTTGGACAACACCGCGACGAGCGGCGCGGGCAGCGCCGTCTCGCCGAGCGTGCGGCCCGCGAGCGACTGCGGATCGACATCGAAGATATGCGCGAACACGGTGTCGGCGCTGATGCAGCGCTGGGCGGCGTCGAGGACGAGCACGCCGTCACTGCCCGCGACCGTTGCGTCGCGTAGCGCGGAAGGCTCAGGGTCGAGTGCACCGCTAAAGGACGTTGTCACGATTCAAATCCTTAATCAGAGTTGCCAAGCCTTTTTGAAGATGCAAAGGCATTATATGTGTTCGCCCGAGCGCCTTACGCATCAATCGGACGAGACTTTCTGCGTCTTTTTTCGAGACAGCGCGCGCAACTGACAGCAATAGTCGTGCGCGCTCTCGTCCTGTCAAGAGGACCTACAATACGCATTCCAGAAACCGGCCACGCCGGACTTACAAAGGGAGCATTCATGTCGACTGTCACGACCGATTCCGGACTCAAGTACGAAGACCTCACCGTAGGCGAAGGCGCGGAAGCCGTCGCCGGAAAGACGGTGAGCGTGCATTACACCGGCTGGCTCACCGACGGCCAGAAGTTCGATTCGAGCAAGGACCGCAACGACCCGTTCGCCTTCGTGCTGGGCCGCGGCATGGTCATCAAGGGTTGGGACGAAGGCGTCCAGGGCATGAAAGTCGGCGGCACGCGCCGTCTGACGATCCCGCCGCAACTCGGCTACGGCGCGCGCGGCGCAGGCGGCGTGATTCCGCCGAACGCGACGCTCGTGTTCGAAGTGGAATTGCTCGACGTCTGAGGCGTTCGAAACCGTGACCGCGCCGCTGCTCGTTCCGTCCGTCACGCTGCGCCGCTACAGCGCGGTGGAGGCGTCGGACGTGCACGATTTTCATCAGATCGTGCTCGGCCTCGACGGCGAGATGGATATGGCAGTCGATGGCCGCGAGCGGCGCATCGACTGCCACGGGGCGTGGATCATTCCGGCAGGCGCGCGGCACGACTACTGGGCCGCGGGCGAGAACCGGCAACTGGTGCTCGACCTGCCGTTTGCGTCGGTGGCGTTGCCGGAGCGGTTCTTTGAAGCGGCGCGCGCGATCGAGATCGATCCGCTTGTGACTCAGCTCGTGCAGAGCGTGGCGTTGCGAACCGCTGGTGTGGACGCGGCCTCATTGATGGCGCGACGTTTTGCCTGGCAGGCCGCGACGCACCTGTGCGGTGCGCTGATGTCGGACGTACGGCTGGACGCAGCGCGCGGGCTCGATTTTGCGCGCATCGACCGGTGGCTGCGGGCGCATCTGTCGGAGCTGCTGCGGATCGCCGATCTCGCCGCGCATTGCGGCTTCGGCATGCGGCGCTTCCACCAGTTGTTCTGCGAGGCGTTCGGTGAGACGCCGCATCGTTATTTGCAGCGGTTGCGGCTCGACGTGGCGCTCACGCTGCTCGCCGATCCGCGCGAAGCGCTGACGGATATCGCGCTGACGACCGGTTTCGCCGATCAGAGCGCGTTCACGCATGCGTTTCGAAAACGCTTCGGCGTCGCGCCAGGGCAGTGGCGGACGGGCAAGCATTGAAAAATGGCGCGATTTTCATCGCGCCATTTTTTTATCGTCAAGCGTTCAAACCGCGCGCCAGATCCGCGCGAATATCCGCCGCGTTTTCCAATCCAACCGCAAGCCGGAGCAGCCCTTCACGAATCCCCGCGGCTTCACGCACTTCAGCCGTCAACCGGCCGTGCGTCGTGGTCGAAGGATGTGTGATCGTCGTGCGCGTATCGCCGAGATTGGCGGTGATCGAGCAGACCTTCGTCGAATCGATCACGCGCCACGCGTTCGCACGCTGCTCTTCCTGCGTCGCGCCCTTCAATTCGAACGACACGACCGCCCCGCCCGCCTTCTGCTGCTTCTTCGCGATCGCGTACTGCGGATGCGACTCCAGCCCCGGATAGAACACGCGCGCCACCGCCGGATGCGTCTCCAGCCATTGTGCGATTTCGAGCGCATTCGCCGATTGCTTCTCGACGCGCAACGATAGCGTTTCCATGCCCTTCAGCAGCACCCACGCGTTGAACGCGGAGAGCGTCGGCCCCGCGCTGCGCACGAACGGAAACACCTTCTCCATGATGAACTGCTTCGAGCCGACGAGCGCGCCGCCGAGCACGCGCCCTTGCCCGTCGAGAAACTTGGTCGCCGAATGCATGACGACGTCCGCGCCCAGCTTGAGCGGCTGCTGCAGCGCCGGGCTACAGAAACAGTTGTCGACGACGAACAGCGCGCCGACCGACTTCGCGATCTTCCCGATCGCCTCGATATCAGCGACTTCGGTCAGCGGATTCGACGGCGTCTCGAGGAAGAACATCTTCGTTTCGGGGCGCACGGCGGCTTGCCATTCGTTGAGATTGGTCGGATCGACGAAGGTCGTCGTAATGCCGAACTTCGTGAAAATCTGCGTGAACATCCCGACCGTCGATCCGAACAGGCTCTTCGAGCTGACGAGGTGGTCGCCTTGCTGCAGCGCGCACATCACGACCGACATGATCGCCGCCATGCCCGATGCCGTCGCCATGCACGCCTCGCCGCCTTCGAGCGCGGCGAGGCGGTTCTGAAACATCGAGACGGTCGGGTTCGTGAAGCGCGAGTACGTGTAAGACTCTTCCGAGTTCTTGAAGCGCTCGGCGGCCTCGGCGGCGCTCGAAAAGCAGAAGCTCGACGTGAGGAAGAGCGCTTCGGAATGCTCGTTGAAGTCGCTGCGCAGCGTGCCGGCGCGCACCGCTAGCGTGTCGAAGTTCAGGTTGTCGTCCATTTCGTGTTGTCCGTTCGGTTGCTTTCGTATGCTTGGGGCAGCTTTCACCGCAAAAAACAGGGCGCAAAAAAGCCCGCTTGTGCGTCGACAGAAGCGGGCTTGGGTGCGGATAAAGCGTATGGCGGTGCGGTGTCGTCACCGTTTCGCTTTAGCTGTTTGGGGCTTTTGTTGCCGCCCCGCGTCCGCAAGCTGATCTCAAATCGACGCAAGTCCTGATGCTAACACGGTGCGGTGAGGCCCGCCCGCGCCGCGCCTTACTCCACCGACAACTGCAGATGCAGTTGCGAGCGCGCCATGCCGCCTTCCTGCGCATCGCTCGCGGCATCGCGGTCCGACTGCGATTGCGGCGCGAGACGCGCGGTCTCGATGCGATCGAGGTAGTCGGTCGTGACGTCGCCGGTGATGTAGTTGCCGTCGAAGCACGACGCCTCGAATTCGCCGAGCGCCGGGTTGATGTCGCGGATCGCCTGCTTCAGGTCTTCCACGTCCTGGTAGACGAGGTAGTCGGCGCCGATCATGCGCGCGACTTCGTCGTCGCTGCGGCCGTGCGCGACGAGTTCGCCACGCGTCGGCATGTCGATGCCGTACACGTTCGGGAACTTCACCGGCGGCGCCGCCGACGCGAAAATCACCTTCGCCGCGCCCGCATCGCGCGCCATCTGCACGATTTCGTGCGATGTCGTGCCGCGCACGATCGAATCGTCGACGATCAGCACGTTCTTGCCCTTGAACTCGATGCCCATCGCGTTCAGCTTCTGGCGCACCGATTTCTTGCGCACCGCCTGACCCGGCATGATGAACGTGCGGCCGACGTAGCGGTTCTTGAAGAAGCCTTCGCGATATTCGACGCCGAGTTTCGCCGCGACCTGCATCGCCGCCGGACGCGAGGAATCGGGAATCGGCATCACGACGTCGATCGGCACGTCGGGCAGCACGCGCTGGATCTTGGCAGCGAGATAGTCGCCCATGCGCAGGCGCGCGTTGTAGACCGGCACGCCGTCGAGGCACGAATCGGGCCGCGCCAGATACACGAGCTCGAAGATGCACGGATTCAGTGACGGCTTCTCGGCGCATTGCTGGCTGTGCAGGTTGCCGTCGCTATCGATGAAGATTGCTTCGCCCGGCTCCACGTCGCGCACGAATTCGAAGCCGATGCCCTCCACCGCCACCGATTCCGACGCCACCATCCACTCGACGCCCGTCGCCGTTTCCATCTTGCCGAGCACGAGCGGGCGGATGCCGAACGGATCACGAAACGCGACGAGCCCGTAGCCCGCGATCAGCGAAACGATCGCATACGACCCCTTCACCCGCCGATGCACGCCCGATACCGCCTTGAAGAGCGCGGCCGGATCGAGTTGCAGGCCGGAGCTCGCGAGCTGCAGTTCGTGCGCGAAGACGTTGAGCAGCACTTCCGTGTCAGACGCGGTGTTGATGTGCCGCCGGTCGATGCGGAACATCTCGTCCTTCAGTTGCAGCCAGTTCGTCAGGTTGCCGTTGTGGGCGAGGATGATGCCGAACGGCGCGTTCACGTAGAACGGCTGCGCTTCTTCCTCGCTCGACGCGGAACCGGCCGTCGGATAGCGCACCTGGCCGATTCCCACGTTGCCCGGAAGACTACGCATGTTGCGCGTGCGGAACACGTCGCGCACCATGCCGTTTGCCTTGTGCATGTGGAAATTATTGCCGTTCGCCGTCGCGATGCCGGCGGCGTCCTGACCGCGATGCTGCAGGAGCAGCAGGCTGTCATAGATGAGCTGATTGACGGGGCTTTGGGAAACTACACCTACGATGCCGCACATGGCATGTCCTTCAAAGAGTCGAAACGGGTCCAAAGGCGGTGTCGGACGACGGATGCGGACGGCCGGTGAAACGGGCGCCAGAGATCGCATCGGCGGTGCGCCGAGCCGTCGCGGTTCCTCGTGTAGCGAGCCTTCGTGCGTATGTCTTACTGCGCGGTGTCCGGCGCGGTGCGCACATACGCGGCGAGCGTAGCGGGAAGCAGCGGTTTCAATTCGCGCACGCCTTGCTCGGCCGCGGGCCGGAGCAGCGCATTGCGCCAAAATTCTTTCTGCGGCAGTTCGGTGAGGCCGGCGAGAGCTACCAGCACCACTACCAATATAGCCCCTCTCACGAGGCCGAACAGCAAACCCAATGACCGGTCGACGCCTCGCAGGCCCGTGACCTCGGTGATGCGCGTCAAAAGCGCGGAAAGCACGCTCGACACCAGCAGCACGGCGCCGACCACCAGCAGGAACGCGATCAGCCACTGGGTCAGCGCGCCGCCCGGCCAATTTCCCGGAATGTAGGGCACCACCACACCGACGAAGTGTCCGGCGACGAAAAACGCCGCGATCCAGCCGATCAGGCCAAACGCTTCGGCCAGCAGGCCGCGCCACATCCCGCGCATCGCAGACAGCCCGATCACGGCCATCACCGCGTAGTCGAAACTCGTGAACATCGGCCGCTTAGTTCGCCGACGACTTGCTGGTGCCGCCGCCGAGGCCCGCCTGACGCACCTTCACGAGCGCCGCCGATGCCGCCGAGCGATCCGCGAACGGGCCGGCGCGCAACAACGCGCGGGAGGAGCCGTCTGCCTGCTTGCGATGTTCGACATATGCGGGCACGCCGGCCGCTTTCAACTTGGCGACCCAGTTCTGCGCTGCGGCTTCGTCGTCGAAGGTGCCGATCTGCACGACGAAGCGGCTGCCCGGCGGCGACGACGGCGTGTTCGCCGTGCTCGCGGTGGTGTTGCTCGAATGCGTGTTCGCTTCGTCCGATTCCGCTGCCTTCGGCTTCGGTTCTGCTTTGGCTATGGCTTGTGCTTGCGGTTGTGGTTTAGCGCTCGACGCGGGCTTGACCTGAGCGGCGGTTTCCGGGGCTTTGGCTTCGGTCTTGGCCGGCGGCGTCGCTACACCAGCGACCGCGTTTTCCGATGCTGCAACGGGACCATCCGGCGCGACGCCGGCTTGCGTGTCGGCGTCGGTGGGGCCCTTGGCGCGCGGCTTGACAGGCGGCGCCGGGCGATTCGGGATATCGATGGCGATGTCGTCGGTGACGGGTTTCGGGCGCGAATCGAGCACCATCGGCAGGACGATCACGGCCGCCAACACCAGCGCGACCGCGCCGACAAGGCGGCGCCGGGCGCGCTGCTTTTCAGGAAGCGTGGGGTCGAGCATCATCGCGTCGGCGTCGGGACGCTCGGTGCGCCGGGTCCGGCGTTCCGTGCGGACGGTGTGACGCGTGCCGCGTGCGGAGTCGGAGTGTGCGTCGCGACCGGAAGGTGCGTCGTCTTTCTTGCCGAACGAGAAAAGTCCCATGTATGGCTTGGTGCGAGGGCTTGACGGCCGTGCGTCTCAGTGATGCTGCGATTTCCGGTAGGCCATCACGCCGGCCACCGTGTAGAAACTGCCGAAGACCAGAATTCTATCATTTTCAGACGCTCTCTTTATTGCGTCCTGAAAAGCGGCGGCCGGCGTTTCGAATTGTGTAACGCTGCTGTCGGGCCCGTCGTTGACGCCAGCCTCGCGCAACACCGATTCCAGCGCCGCTGCCGACGCCCCGCGCGGCGTCGGCAGCGCGGTCACGTTCCAGTGGTCGATTTCGCCCTTCACCTGGTTCACGACGCCTTCGATGTCCTTGTCGCCCATCGCTCCGAAAACGGCGTAGGTGTAAGGAAAAAAGCCCATATTGCCGAGATTTTGCGCAAGAACGGCCGCCGCGTGCGGATTGTGCGCGACGTCGAGGATGATCTGCGGCTTGCCCGGCAGCACCTGAAAGCGCCCCGCCAGTTCGACGTTGGCGAGTCCGAGACGAATGTCCTGCGCGGACACCGGGATGCGTTCGCGCAGCGCTTCGAGCGCGGCCAGTGCCGCCGATGTATTGATCAGTTGGTTCGCGCCGCGCAGCGCCGGGTAAGCCAGCGCCGAGCGCCGCTGCGCGCGCCCGATATAGCTCCATTGCTGGCGTTCGTTGCCCGGCTGCGCCTCATATCGAAAATTGCGCCCGACGAGCCACAGATCCGCGCCGATCGCCTCGGCGTGATCGATCAGGCTTTGCGGCGGGGACGGATCACCGCACACGGCAGGCTTCCCCGCGCGGAGAATGCCCGCCTTCTCGAAGCCGATCTTCTCGCGCGTATCGCCGAGGTAATCGGTGTGATCGATGTCGATGCTGGTCACGATCGCGCAATCCGTATCGATGATGTTGACGGCGTCCAGCCGCCCGCCCAGCCCGACTTCGAGAATCACCGCGTCGAGCCCGCGCGACGCAAATAGGCGCAGGATCGCGAGCGTCGTGAATTCGAAATACGTCAGCGAGACGGGTTGCGCGAGGCCAGTGCGCGCCTTTTCGACCGCTTCGAAGTGTTCGAGGAGCTCGTCGTCGGTGGCATCGGCGCCATTGATGCGCGCGCGCTCGTTGAACGCGAGCAGATGCGGTGACGTGTGGCATCCCACGCGATACCCCGCACGCAACAGGATCGTCTCGAGGATCGCGCAGGTCGAGCCCTTGCCGTTCGTGCCGCCAACCGTGATCACGGGGCAATCGAAAGCGAGGCCGAGCGCGTCCTTCACCTGGCCGATGCGGGTCAAACCCATGTCGATGCCGACCGGATGAGCCGCTTCAAGGTGCGCGAGCCATGCGTCGAGGGTGGAAAATGTGTTCATTGGATCGTCGGATTCGGGAGCAACGGGCGCCAAAGCAAAACGCCGCGCGGAACCTCAGGGTTCACGCGCGGCGCCGGTCGGCTCGGGCGTCAGGCGACCGAGTCGGCCGGCTGTCTTGTCAGAAGTGCCATCAATTGCGCGATTTCTTCGCGCATCTTGCGCCGATCGACGATCATGTCGATCGCGCCCTTTTGCATCAGGAACTCAGCGCGCTGGAAGCCTTCCGGCAGTTTCTCGCGCACCGTCTGTTCGATCACGCGTGGACCGGCAAAACCGATCAGCGCCTTCGGCTCCGCGATCACAACATCGCCTAAAAACGCGAAACTGGCTGAAACGCCACCCATCGTCGGGTCGGTGAGGACGGAGATGAATGGCAGCTTGGCAGCGGAGAGCTTTGTCAGGAGCGCGGTGGTCTTTGCCATTTGCATCAGAGAGAGCAGGCTTTCCTGCATCCGTGCGCCGCCCGATGCCGTGAAGCAGATGAACGGCACATTCTGCTCGATCGCGTTGCGCGCGCCGCGCACGAAACGCTCGCCGACGACCGAGCCCATCGAGCCGCCCATGAACGAGAATTCGAAGCACGCCACCACAACTGGCAGCGTATGGATCGCGCCGCCCATGACGACCATCGCGTCGGTTTCGTCCGTGTCTTCCATCGCCTCTTTCAGGCGATCCGGGTATTTGCGGCTGTCCTTGAACTTGAGCGCGTCCACAGGCAGCACTTCCTGGCCGATTTCGTAGCGGCCTTCCGGATCGAGCAGGCCGTCGAGCCGCTCGCGCGCGCCGATGCGCATGTGATGGCTGCATTTCGGGCACACATGCAGATTCGCCTCGACGTCGTTGCGATACAGCACCGCCTCGCACGCCGGACACTTGATCCACAGACCTTCAGGGATGCCCTTGCGGCTTTTCGGATCGGTTTGCTTGATCTTCGGCGGCAACAATTTGTCGAGCCAGCTCATTGTTATTCCTTCCCTTTGTGCGCTTTTCGCGGCCATTCAGCCGCGGAACCGCGTTTATTTTGCAGAATCGAGCGCCGAGCGAATGTCGGCGATGAAGCGAGTCAGCGTGTCGGCGGCGGCGTCCGGCGACGCCTCTTCGAGCAGTTGCACCAACCGGCTGCCGATTACGACCGCGTCCGAGACATCGGCGACGGCGCGGGCAGTCTCGGCATCGCGGATCCCGAAGCCGACGCCCACCGGCAGGGGCACGTGCGCCTTGATGGCCGGGATTTTACTCGCGATGCTGGAAACGTCCAGATTTGCCGAGCCGGTCACGCCCTTGAGCGACACGTAATAGACATAGCCGCTCGCCACCTTGCCGACCGCGGCGATGCGCTCATCGGTCGAGGTCGGTGCGAGCAGAAAGATCGGATCGATGCCGGCCTGCTGCATCGCCTGGCCGAATTCCACCGATTCCTCCGGCGGGTAATCGACCACCAGCACGCCGTCGACGCCCGCTTCCTTTGCGGCTTTCGCGAACGCATCGGCGCCCATGCGCTCGATCGGATTCGCGTAGCCCATCAGCACGACGGGCGTCTTATCGTCGGTTTCACGGAAGCGCTTGACGTCGGCGAGTACGCTTTTCAGCGACACGCCGCGCGCCAAAGCCCGCTCAGACGAGCGCTGAATCACCGGGCCGTCGGCCATCGGGTCGGAGAACGGCACGCCGAGCTCGATCACGTCCGCGCCGCCTTTGGCGAGCGCGTGCATGAATTCGACGGTCTGCTCAGGATTCGGATCGCCGGCCGTGATGAACGGGATCAGCCCTTTCTTGCCCTGCGCGGCAAGCGCCGCAAAAGTATTCTTGATACGGGACATGAGAATTTCTCTGTAAACGTAGGCCCCGGCGGCGCTTCGCGCGCTCGGGCCTTGAGTCAGTGACGCGCAGACGTCATTCGGCTTCGGTGGCGGGGCTTTGCGCCGGCTCGGCTTCCGTCTTGCGCGACTTCTTGTCCGCGGCGACCGGCGCGAGACGAACGACTTTCGCCCCGGCGACGCGTTGCTCCGCGATCGCGCAATAATCGGAATTGATTTCGTAGCCGGTGAACTGACGGCCATGACGGGCGCACGCGACCGCCGTGGTGCCGCTGCCCATGAACGGATCGAGCACGCGGCCGCCCGGCGGACAACTCGCGAGCACCATGCGTTCGACGATTTCAAGAGGCTTCTGGGTCGGGTGATCGACGCGTTCGGCGTGCTGCCGATGGAGCCTCGATACCGACCAGAGATCCTTTGGATTATAGCCAAGCTCCAGCCACTTACTGCCTTCGAACAGTTTGCGCGAACGAGCCTTCTTGGTGACTGCGTCGTAGGGAATGCGCACGGGATCGAGATCGAAGTAGTAGTCCTTCGATACCGCGAAATAACCGATGTTATCGTGCACTGACGTATATTTACGCGTCGTTCCGCCCATGCTCGGCACGCGCCGGTCCCAGACGATCTCGTTGACCATCATAAGGCGGCGCTTGAGGAACACGAAAAGTTCGGGCGAATATTGCCAGGTGCAGAAGATATACAGCGAACCCGTCGGCTTGAGTTTGGGAATAACGAGATCGAGCCAGCCATACGTCCAGTCGAGAAAAGCCTCGCCGGAAAGCATGTCGGAATCGTTGCCGTAGTCCTTGCCCAAGCCGTAAGGCGGGTCCGCCACGATCAGGTCGATCGAGGCGTCGGGAATCGTCGCCGCATCGATCAGAAAATCGCGGTTGTGAATGTCGATGTCGGGTTTGCCTAGCTGCAGGGCGCCCACCGACAGCGACTCGTCGATCACGTTGCGCATCGCCCGGGCGCTCAGAACTGGATGCCCGATCGCTCGGCGACCGTGTGCATGTCCTTGTCGCCGCGACCCGACAGGTTGACGAGCAGCACTTTGTCCTTCGGCAGCGTCTGCGCGAGCTTTGCGCCGTAAGCCAGCGCGTGACTCGATTCGAGCGCGGGAATGATCCCCTCGATGCGGCAGCAGTCGTGGAAGGCTTTCAGGGCTTCGTCGTCGGTGATGCCGACATATTCCGCGCGGCCAATGTCCTTCAGCCACGCGTGCTCGGGGCCGACGCCGGGATAGTCAAGACCCGCGGAAATCGAGTGCGTCTCAATGATCTGCCCGTTCTCGTCCTGCAGCAGATAGGTGCGATTACCGTGGAGCACGCCAGGGCTTCCGCCCATCAGTGAAGCCGCGTGACGGCCGGTTTCAATGCCGTCGCCTGCTGCCTCGACGCCGATCAAACGCACGGCTTCGTCCTCGATATATGGGTAAAAAATGCCCATCGCATTCGATCCGCCGCCAACGCACGCGATCACCGCGTCCGGCTGCCGTCCTGTCATCTCGGGCATCTGCACGCGGCATTCATCGCCGATCACGCGCTGGAAGTCGCGCACCATCATCGGATACGGATGCGGTCCAGCCACTGTACCGATGATGTAGAACGTGTTTTCGACGTTCGTCACCCAGTCGCGCATCGCCTCGTTCAGCGCGTCCTTCAGCGTCTTCGAGCCGGATTCGACGGGAATCACGGTCGCGCCGAGCAGTTTCATCCGATACACGTTCGCGGCCTGCCGGCGCACGTCCTCCGAACCCATGTAGACCACGCATTCCATGCCGAAACGCGCGGCGATGGTCGCAGTGGCGACGCCGTGCTGGCCCGCGCCCGTTTCCGCGATCACGCGCGGCTTGCCCATCTTGCGCGCGAGCAGCGCCTGACCAATCACGTTGTTCACCTTGTGGGCGCCGGTATGGTTCAGGTCTTCGCGCTTGAGATACAGCTGCGCGCCGCCGAGCATCTGGCTCCAGCGCTTTGCGTGATAAATCGGCGACGGACGGCCGACGTAGTGCTTCAGCTCGTACTCGTATTCGGCGATGAATTCGGGATCATTGCGCGCAACATCATAGGCATCGCGCAATTCATCGAGGGCGTGGATCAGCGTTTCGGAGACGAACACGCCGCCATATTGGCCGAAATGGCCTCTTTCGTCAGGTAAGTTGTACATCGCGTCACTCTCGGTGGTCGTGGCAAGCAGGCGCTGCCACGTTTAATTCACCCAGCGTCCGCCGCGCGCACCGCGCGCACGAACGCCGCCATTCGGGCGTGATCCTTCACGCCCTTGGCGCCCGGTACTTCGATGCCGCTGGAGACATCGACTGCGTACGGGCGCACTCGCTGGATAGCGTCAAGGACGTTTTGAGCGTTCAACCCACCACTCAAAACGGCCCGATGCCCGAGATCTGTTGGGATAAGTGACCAATCGAATACCTTTCCACCGCCGCCGTAGCCGTCGACATGTGCGTCGAGCAGGAGGCCATCAGCCGCTGAATATTTAAGAGATGATTCTATCAAATCGGCTGCCGTCGCATCAGGGCCTACGCGCACGGCGCGCCACCAGGGCAAACCCGCGGTCGCAGCGAGTTCCGCGCATTGTTCGGACGTTTCGTCACCGTGAAACTGCAGCAGCGACAACCGCACGTTCGATGTCACTTCGCGAATCCAGTCGGCGCTCGCATTCACGAACAACCCGACCGACGATACGAGCGGCGGAACGTGCCAAGTGAGTTCCGCGGCCTGCGCGACGTTCACCGATCGCGCGCTTTTGTCGTAGAAAACGAAGCCGACGGCGTCCGCGCCGAGTTCGACGGCATGCTTCACGTCTTCGGCTTTTGAAAGTCCGCAGAGCTTGATTCGCGTGCGATGAAGGGTCGGGTCGGTCATTTCAAATCCGAATCGGCCCAGACGGCGTTCCACGGCATGCTGCCGAGGTGCGGGGCGGGCACGGCAAAGTTTTCAGGATAACCGACCTCGGCCAGATAGAGGCCGTCGGGCATGAAGGTCGGCGCGGCGAACTTGCGATCGCGCGCGGCGAGGACGTCGGCCATCCACGAAGAAGGATGCCGTCCGCGACCGATCGCGACGAAGCAGCCCATCAGGTTGCGCACCATGTGATGGAGGAACGCGTTCCCGCGGAACCGGAAGTGGATGAAGTCGCCCTGCTCGCGGATGTCGATCTGATGCAAGTGCTTGACCGGCGTCTTCGACTGGCAATCGGCCGCGCGAAACGACGAAAAATCGTGCTCGCCGATGAGACACGCCACCGCATCGCGCATCGCCTGGGCATCGAGCGGCGTGTGAGCCCAGCCGGTGCGGCCGGAAAGCATCGGCGAGCGCACCGGGTGCACGTACAGCACGTAGTAATAGGTGCGTTCGAACGCGGCGAAGCGCGCGTGAAAATCGTCGGGCATCGGCTTCGCCCATTGCACGGCGACCGTCGGCGGCAGGAACGCGTTCGTGCCGCGCACCCATGAGAAGTCGGTGCGATCGAGGGCGGTATCGAAATGGACGACCTGGCCGAGTCCGTGGACGCCCGTATCCGTCCGCCCCGCGACGATCGTCTGGACACGCGTTTGCGTGAAATCCGCGAGCGCTCGCTCGAGTTCGTCCTGCACCGTCTTGCCGTGCGGCTGCGATTGCCAGCCACAAAACGCCGATCCGTCGTACTGGACACCCAACGCGATACGCATGTCAGGAATGCGGCGCGAGCGTCGAGAGGAGCGCGGCGGCTTGCTGGCGGGTCGCGGGATCGTTCGATTCGATCACTTCCTGCAGCAGCGTGCGCGCGCCGGAAAGGTCGCCGAGGTCGATGTACTCGGCCGCGAGTTCCAGCTTGTTGCGCGCGATCGCCGCTATTTGCTGGGGCGTGAAGGCGGGCAGCGGGTCGGTGTGGCTCGATTTCGCGTCGAGCTTGAAGTCGAGGCTCATCGGGCCGAATTTCGATGCGCCGAGTCCCGCGACGGAGGCTGCGCCGGTGGTGCCGGCTTCGATTTCGGCTGCGGCCGACGAAGGGTCCGTTTGTGTTTGCCGTTGCAGGACGGTGGGCCCTGCGACGGGTTGGGGTTTGATAGGGGTCGGATTAATCGGGTCGTCGTGCGCGGCTTGCGACGCGGCTGCCGGTTCTGCCAACGGCTGAGGCGTAACAGGCGCAGGCGAAATCGATGACGACGACAGCTCGCGGCGCGGCGGCAACGTCAGGTCGAGTGAGCCGAGTGCCTCGATCGCCTCGCGGGGGAATTTGGGCTGCGGGAGACGAGCGGCGGGGGTGGGTTCGTCGTCGGGTTCGAGGGGGCTGAGCGCGCGTTGTTGCGCGGCTTGCTCGGCGGCTTCGCGTAGCTCTGCTTCGCGCGCGGCGCTTTCACGTGCCTCAGTGGCGCGTCGTTCTGCATCGCGCGCTTCTGCCTCGCGGGCTGTGGCTGCCCGTGCGTCGGCTTCGCGCTGTTCCGCCTCACGCGCTGCTGCTTCACGCTCGGCCGCGTCACGTTCTGCGGCTTCTCGCCCTGCCGTTTCGCGCGCTTGCACTTCCCGTTCTGCAGCCTCATGCGCCGCCGCATCGCGCTCTGCTGCCTCATGTTCTGCCGCTGCACGCGCTGCGGCTTCGCGTTCTGCCTTTTCGCGTTCTGCCGCTTCACGCTCTGCTGCTTCACGCTCTGCCGCTTCACGCGCTGCCGCCTCACGTTCCGCCGCTTCACGCTCTGCCGCTGCACGCGCTGCCGCCTCACGTTCCGCCGCCTCACGTTCCGCCGCTTCACGTTCTGCCGCTTCACGTTCCGCCGCTTCACGTTCTGCCGCTTCACGTTCTGCCGCTTCACGTTCTGCCGCTTCACGTTCTGCCGCTTCACGTTCTGCCGCTTCACGTTCTGC